>NZ_BMCS01000003.1:300000-600000 GCF_014635305.1 Williamsia phyllosphaerae
TCCGCACCGCGCTCGACGAGCGCCGCCGTAGCTGAGGGTCGCCCCTCACTTCTCGATGGCCACACCCGGTATCGCCGACTGGTCGGCGGGCTGGTCCTCGGACTTGGCCCGCTTGCCCTCGCGGAGTCGGCGTTCGACGTTCGTGGCCAGCGTCGAGAGGGTGAAGTTGATGATGATCATCACGATTGCCACCACGACCAGCGCCGGCAGGTAGTTGCCGTAGTACGACGCCGACTGGATGCCGGACCGGACCACCTCGATATAGCCGATGGCGTACCCCAGGGCGCTGTCCTTCAACGCGATGACCATCTGCGAGATGAGCGCGGGCAGCATCGCGGTGACGGCCTGGGGGAGAAGGATCAGACGCATCAGCTGTGACTTGCGCAGACCCAACGAGTTCGCGGCCTCGGCCTGTCCCGAGGGCAGCGAGTTGATACCCGACCGGATGATCTCGGCGATGACCGAACCGTTGTAGAGCGTGAGGCCTGTGACCACGGCGGCGAGCGCCAATTGCTCCGACGGGAACACCGCGTACTGGGCGAACAGGTAATAGGCGAAGATCATCAGGATCAGCACGGGGATGGCCCGGAAGAACTCCACGACACCGCCGGAGAGCAATCGCACGCCCCGATGGTCGGACAGTCGACCGATACCGAGCACGGCTCCGAGGATCAGCGCGAACACGATCGACAGGGCCGCCGCCTTGAGAGTGCCCCAGAGTCCGGGCAGCAGGTAGGTCGTCCAGGTGTTGGCCTCGACGAACGGCTTCCACTTCTCCGAGGTCAGCTGGTCGTTGCTCGCCAGGGTGATGATGACGAACGAGAGGACCGCGAGGATGACGACACCGAAGACCACCGCGATACCGAGGTTTCGCCGTCGGGCGCGGGGCCCGGGCGCGTCGTAGAGAACCGTTGCGCCGCTCATCGTTTCACTGCCAATCTCTTCGCCAGGTAGCCGAAGACGTAGCCCTCGAGCAGGGTGATGATCATGAACCCGATCGCGATGATGATGAAGATCGCGACGATCTGATCAGCGTGGTTCTCGATCTGTTCCTTCATCAACAGCGAGGCCTCGGCCACACCGATGGCCGAGGCGATCGTCGTGTTCTTGGTGAGTGCGATCAGCACGCTGCCCATCGGGCCGATCACCGATCGCGTCGCCTGGGGCAGGACGATGGTGCCGAACACCCGGCTGAAGCCCAGCCCCAACGAGCGGGCGGCCTCGGCCTGTCCGAGCGGGACGGTGTTGAAGCCGGACCGCAACGTCTCGCAGACGAAGGTGGACGTGTAGATCACGAAGCCCAACACCGCGAGCCAGAAGTTGTTGTTCTCGATGAAGTTCTCGTTCTCCGGCGCAAGCGTGAGACCGAGGTTCTGGTACAGCCCGATCGAGCAGAAGATGATGATCAGGGTCAGCGGGGTGTTGCGGACGACGTTGACATACGACGTACCGAACAGCCGCATCACCGGTACCGGGGACACGCGCATACCGGCGAGGATCGTGCCCCACACCAGCGAGCCGATCGCGGCGAAGAACGTCAGCTTGATCGTCACCCAGTAGGCGGGCCACAACTCCGGACCGATGTCGTTCCACAGTTCGTTCATGACAGACCCGCCGGGCACGGGGTCGACTTCGAGTCGAGGAACGACAGATCGCCGGGCTTGGGGGTGAACGTGAACGGCGAGTCCGGCGCATCGGCGCGCTTCATCAGCGTCTCGACCTCCTCGGCACCGACCGACTCGCGCAGTGCGCGCTCCCACGGCGACGACCCCGAACCGTCCGGGGTGAGCATCTTGTCCAGCGCCTTGTTGGCGGCGGTGACGTTGGCCGGATAGTTCTTGGGCATGCCGATGCCGTATCGCTCGGTGGAGAACGGCGCGCCCTCCTTGCGGAGCACCTTCTTGCCGGAGGAGGTGACGCACGCGTCCTTCGGGTACGTCATGTCGACGATCTTGAACTGGTCGTCGTAGATGTCGAAGTTCGCGAATCCGGCGAGGATGACCTCGTCGGTGGTCAGCGCGTCGATCTTCTTCAACCTCAGCGCCTCCACACAACCGGAGTAGGAGTCGTACTCCTGCAGCTGGATACGGGGGAGTTGCGCCTTGACGTTCTGCGCCGACGTCGACCCGGTCACCGAGCAGAGCTTCTTGCCCTTGTCGAGGTCGGTGAGGGTGCTGATGCTGTCGTCGTCCTGGCGGACCAGCAGGCCCTGGTAGTTCACCAGGTAGGGACCGGCGAAGGAGACGCGCTCCGAGCGCGCGGCGTTGATGGAGTAGGTGGCGGCGATCATGTCGACCTCGCCGTTCTCGATGAGCGTCTCGCGCTGGGCGGACGGTGTCTCGCGCCACGTGATCTCCGGGTGCTTGACGCCGAGGTCGTCCGCGATCGAGTCGACCACGTATCGCGAGACGAGCGTGTCGAAGCCGGTGAAGTCCCGGTCGGGTTCACGGAGTCCGAGCCCGGGCTGGTCGTATTTGGTGCCGAGGATGACCGACCCGCTCTTGATGGAGCTGATCAGATCCCGCGGGTTGGTGTTGCCACAGGCGGTCAGCGATGCCGCGGTGACGGCGAGCGTCATGGTCAGGATCCCGAAGGTCGACCATCGACGCCGGCGAGGATGTCTCGTCGTCATCAGTGGCCCAGGATCTTGCCGAGGAAGTCACGGGCGCGGTCCGACTCGGGCCGGGTGAAGAAGCTCTCCGGATCAGTGTCCTCGACGACCGCACCGTCGGCCATGAAGATGACGCGATCGGCGGCCTTGCGGGCGAAGCCCATCTCGTGGGTCACCACCACCATCGTCATGCCCTCCTTGGCCAACGAGACCATGACGTCGAGCACCTCGTTGACCATCTCCGGGTCGAGCGCGGAGGTGGGCTCGTCGAACAGCATCACCTTCGGGTCCATGGCCAGCGACCGCGCGATGGCGACGCGTTGCTGCTGACCGCCGGACAGCTGCGCGGGGTACTTGTCCTTCTGGGTGGCGATACCGACACGCTCGAGCAGCTCCATCGCACGCGTGCGGGCGTCGTCCTTGCTCTTGCGACGCACCTTGATCGGCGCCAGCGTGACGTTGTCGAGGATCGTCTTGTGGGCGAAGAGGTTGAACGACTGGAAGACCATGCCGACCTCGGCGCGCAGCGCGGCGAGGCCTTTGCCCTCGGACGGGAGCAGTTCACCGTCGATGCGGATCTCGCCGTTGTCGATCGGCTCGAGCCGGTTGATGGTGCGACACAGGGTCGATTTGCCCGATCCCGACGGACCCAGCACCACGATCACCTGGCCGGCGGGTACCTCCAGGTTGATGTCCTTGAGAACATGGAGTTCGCCGAAGTGCTTGTCGACTCCCCGCAGCGAGATCATCGGCGGTCTGTCGGTCTGCGGCGCCGGCGCGGCGGATCCGGGTTGCGAAGCGGTCATGGGTGGCAACCTTACGTTTGCGAGTACCGGAATCGGCGCACAATCAGCGCCTTGGGTAACGAAAACTTTACTGTGTCGCCCCCGATCCCGCCGGGCTGCGCGCCCGTCAACGCCCACCTCCGATCCGCTGAGTACCCTGGTCACGATGAGTGCCACCGCCACACACAGCCCTCGCGGCGCCGAACGCCCGGCGCCGGCGACCGGTGTCGCCGGATCCCCGCGCAGCTACCAGGTCCGCACCTACGGCTGCCAGATGAACGTGCATGATTCCGAGCGCATCTCGGGTCTGCTCGAGGACGCCGGATACGTCCGTGCGACCGACGGATCCGACGCCGACCTGGTGGTCTTCAACACCTGCGCGGTCCGCGAGAACGCCGACAACAAGCTCTACGGCAACCTCTCGCATCTGGCGCCGATCAAGGAACAACGTCCGGACATGCAGATCGCCGTCGGTGGCTGCCTCGCGCAGAAGGACCGCGCGACGGTCGTGGACAAGGCGCCGTGGGTCGACGTGGTGTTCGGCACCCACAATCTCGGGTCCCTGCCCGCCCTGCTCGACCGGGCACGGCACAACGAGACCGCCCAGGTGGAGATCCTCGAGTCGCTACAGGAGTTCCCGTCCACGCTCCCCGCACGACGGGAGTCGTCCTACGCCGGATGGGTGTCGGTCTCGGTGGGCTGCAACAACACCTGCACGTTCTGCATCGTGCCCGCGCTGCGCGGCAAGGAGGTCGACCGACGTCCCGGTGACGTGTTGGCCGAGGTCAAGGCCCTCGTGGACCAGGGTGTCGTCGAGGTCACCCTGCTCGGTCAGAACGTCAACGCCTACGGCATGTCGTTCGCCGACCCCGAGCTGGGGCGCTCCCGCTCGGCGTTCGCCGACCTGCTGCGCGCGTGCGGCGACATCGACGGCCTCGAGCGGGTGCGGTTCACCTCGCCGCACCCCGCGGAGTTCACCACCGACGTCATCGACGCAATGGTCGAGACGCCCAACGTCTGCCCGCAGCTGCACATGCCACTGCAGTCCGGGTCCGACCGGATCCTCAAGTCGATGCGCCGCAGCTACCGCCGCACGAAGTTCCTCGCCATCCTCGACGAGGTGCGCGATCGTCTGCCCGACGCCGCCATCACCACCGACATCATCGTCGGGTTCCCGGGGGAGACCGAGGAGGACTTCGAGCAGACCCTCGACCTCGTCGCGCGTGCCCGGTTCACCTCCGCGTTCACGTTCCAGTACTCGCCCCGCCCCGGTACACCCGCCGCGACGATGGCCGACCAGGTGCCGAAAGCGGTTGTCACCGAACGGTATCTGCGGCTGACCGCCCTGCAGGACGAGATCTGCCTCGAGGAGAACCGTCGCCGGATCGGCTCGACGGTGGAGTTGCTCGTCGTCGCCGACACCGACGGCAAGAACGGTGGTCGCAAGAACTCCGAGACCAACCGGATCTCCGGTCGGGCCAGGGACGGGCGGCTCGTGCACTTCGTGGGCGACCGTGCGCAGGTCCGGGCAGGCGATGTCGTCGAGACCGTGGTCACCGGAGCCCTGCCGCACTACCTGCTCGCCGACGGCCCGCTGCGATCGCACCGCCGTACCCGCGCCGGGGACGAGTCGCAGGCGGGTCGCACCGCCCAGACACCGCCGATCGGTGTCGGGCTGGGCATGCCGACGATCGGCCGAATCGATCCGCAGGCCGCAGTCGCGGTCGGCGGCTGTGCAGGAGGATGTGACGTATGACCGAAGGAACGAACCGATCGTCGGCGGACGGTGCCGACGGGTTCTCCCAGTTCGAGGGTGATCTGCGCCGTGCCGAGCGCAAGGTGGCCGGCGAGATCGACCCGGGTGCGCGGGCGGTGGTGGTCGCGGCCGCCGTGCTCGTCGCGATCCTGTCGATGATTCTGCCGCACACCGGATCCGCCAACGGGATCGATGTCCTGACCTTCGCTGCCGACGCGTCGACCGAACGGGTGACCATCACCTCGCGTGTCTTCGTGTTCCTCGTGGTGATCTTCGGGATCGGGTTCTCCATGCTCGCGCTGGTGACCCGCCGGTGGTTCCTGGCCTGGATCGCGTTGTGCGGCAGTGCCGTCGGATGCGTCGCGGGAATGCTGGCCTGGTGGTCGCGCAACACCCCCGGCGTCGACGGGATCGCGCCGCCGCACGGTGTCGGGGTCGGCCTCGGTCTGGGCTGGCTGGCGATGTTCGTCATCACCTTCCACTGGGCACGGGTCGTGTGGGCGCGCACCAACTACCAGCTCGCCCTCGAGGAGCGCCGCCGGGAGGACGCCGCGGCCGCCGAGGACCGGGCCCGTGCGCTGCAGCGCAAGGTCACCCGCACCGCAGCCGACTCTCGCCCCGCTCCCGAGGCCCGATCTGCTCCCGACGATCTGGCCGGACCGGCTTCCTCGTGAGCTGAGCGGGTGGGGGACTAGCGGTCGGAGACGGCGCTCGCCGCCGCCTGCGCCCACTCCCGCCACTGCTGGGCCTGTGCCCGTAGATCGGCCGCCTCACGGTCCCGGCCGCGCGCGTCGGCCTTGTCGGCCTGCTCCTCGAGCTGCGCCACACGGGCCTCGAACTGCTTCGCGCGGGCGATGACCTCGGGATCGGTGGAGCGCCAGTGCTTCTCCTCCGCGTCGGAGATCCGCTTCTCGATGGCGCGCATGCGCTTCTCGAGGCTCTGCATGTGCTCACGGGGCACCTTGCCGATGGCGTCCCACTGCTCGCGGATGGTGCGGAACTCGCGACGGGCGGCCTCCAGATCGGTGGCCGGGTCGACCGTCTTCTCGGCCGTGACCAGCAGCTCGCGCTTGGCGGCGGCATTGGCGTCGAACTCGGCGTCGCGTTCGCTGCCCGCGGCGTTGCGCGCGGCGAAGAAGACGTCCTGGGCGCCCTTGAACCGTTCCCACAGTGCGTCGTCCTGATCGCGCGGGGCGCGTCCGGCCGCCTTCCAGTCGGTCAGCAGATCCCGGAACTTCCCGGCGGTCGGGCCCCAGTCGGTCGATCCCGACAGCGCCTCGGCGGCCGCGATCAGTTCCTCCTTGCGGGACTTGGCCCCCGCGCGTTCACGGTCGAGGTCGGCGAAGTGCGCCCCGCGCCGACGGTTGAAGGCGTCGCGTGCCTTCGCGTAGCGCTTCCACAGGACGTCGTCGGTCTTGCGGTCGACCCCTTTGATGGTCTTCCACTCGTCGAGGATCGCGCGGAGGCGGTCGCCCGCGGACTTCCACTGCGTGGTCTCCGCACCGATCTGTTCGGCCTCGGCGGCGAGTTCCTCCTTGCGGGCGATCGCCGCGGCGCGCGAGGCGTCACGCTCGCGGGTGCGCTTCTCGGCCACCGAGTCCGCGTCGTCGATGATCGCGGTCAGCCGTGCCTCGAGTGCGGTTACGTCGCCGAGGACGGCGGCGGTGGGCAGGGTCTCGCGCAGCGCCACGGCGGCGGTCTTGGTCTTTCGCGGGTCGCCGGTGCCCGCGGCGAGACGCTCCTCGAGGATCTCGACCTCGGTCGCCATGTCGTCGAACCGGCGCCCGAAATGGGCCAGGCCCTCCTCGGGCGCGCCGGCCTGCCAGGAACCGACCTGCCGTCGGATCTCCCCGACCTCCAACCACACCGCGCCGTCGGCATCGATGTGGCCGAACCTGCTCGGATCGGTCTGCGGCTGGTGATGCGCGTGCACGACGACCTCGGGGGCCGCAGGCGCATGTGGTCGCGGTCCCGGGCGGGGACCGGGCTTGGGCGGGCCCGGCGTGGGTCGCGGCGGCGCCGGAACCTCGGATGCGGTGGGCTCGACGGCCTGCGCGTCGTGCGGTGTCGGATCGGTCATGTGGGTGTCCTCGTCCCTGCCGCGCGTCACGGCTGCCGTGTGCTCCTGAGCGGATGCGCCCGACCCGAGGGCCGGTTGCGGTGTCCATTCAAACAGGTGGGCGCAGTTTTCGTGTGCACTCGTCACAGGACGCGGTGGCGTCCCGCGGGCATCGGGGGACCACACGGTCGGCTAGCGTTGCGAACTGTGTTGACCGCAGCCGCTTTCGTGCCCGGAGCCCCACTGGTGGTGCCGGCCCTGGCGGGCCCCGGTGCCACCGACGTCGCCGATCTGCGTACCGCGGTCCTCGAGGTGACCCGGCGCCTGTCGGACACGGCGCACCGGTGGGTCGCGATCGGGGTGGGCGATCCCGGCACCGCCGACCTCACCCGGGGCACGTTCGCCGGCTTCGGCGTCGACGAGACCGTCTCGTTGCGACCCGGTGGCGGCGACGAGCCCGCGTCGGCCGTGATGGCCACCCCGATGCTCGTCGCCGGCTGGCTGCGGGGACAGATCGCCCCCTCGGTGTCGGTGTGCCCGTCGCTGGTGGACGCCTCGACCAGCCCACGGGACTGCGCCCGGATCGGCACCGAACTGGGTGCCCGCATCGCCGACACCGACGAGGCCGTCGGTCTGCTCGTGGTGGCGGACGGTTCTTTCGGTCTGTCACCCACGGCGCCCGGCGGGGAGATCGTCGGCGCCGGAGCCGTCCAGGATCGCCTCGACGCGGCCGTCGCAGCCGGCGATCTCGACGCCATCGAGGCGTTCGGCGTCACCGAGGCGGCCGAGGCGGGGATCGTCGGCCGTGCCGCGTGGCAGGTGGCCGTGGCGGTGTGGCGTGCCGCGGCCCCCGGCGACTTCTCGACCGAATCCCCCTACTGCGCCGCACCGTTCGGCGTCGGCTACCAGGTGGCCTGGTGGGGTCGACGCGCGTGAGGACGCCGGTCGCGGTGATCGGGCCCACCGGGACCGGGAAATCCGACCTCGCGCTCGATCTGGCCGAGCGATTCGACGGCGAGATCGTCAACGTCGACGCCATGGCGCAGTACCGCGGGATGGACATCGGCACCGCGAAACCCCCACCGGCACAGCGTCGCGGGATCCCGCACCACCAGCTCGACGTCCTCGACGTGTCGGAGACGGCGACCGTGGCCCGCTATCAGCAGGCGGCGCGCGCCGACGTGGAGAACGTGCTCGCCGCAGGGCGCCTTCCGGTCATCGTCGGGGGCTCCATGATGTACATCCAGTCGCTGCTCGACGACTGGAACTTCCCGGCGACCGACGCGGGCGTGCGGGCGCGTCTCGAGGCGGAGCTCGCCGACGTCGGGGTCACCGAGATGCACCGGCGTCTCGGTGCGGTGGACCCGGCGGCGGCAACGACCATCCTCGACACCGACGGCCGCCGGATCGTCCGTGCGCTGGAGGTCGTGGAGCTGACCGGCGAGCCGTTCGCCGCGTCGGCGCCGCAGAAGGGGACCCCTCGATGGTCGACCGCGATCGTCGCGCTCGACCGGGAGACCGACGTGCTGGACGACCGTCTGCGCGCCCGGACCGACGCGATGTTCGACGCCGGACTGGTGGACGAGGTCATCGGACTGATCGACCGCGGCCTCCGCGACGGACTGACCGCGTCCCGTGCGATCGGCTACGCGCAGGTGCTCGAGGTCATCGACGGCGACCTCGACCTCGACACCGCCCGCGAGCTGACGTTCACCGGGACCCGCCGCTACGTCCGCAGGCAACGTTCGTGGTTCCGGCGCGACGATCGCATCCGCTGGTTCGACGCCGCGCAGGACCGACTGCTCGACCGCGTCACGGCCCACCTTCGCGACGTCGATGTCCGGTAACCTGGGCGGATGCGCAGCAGTGGGCGGTCGGTAACCGAGTCCCTCGATGCCGCCGGGATCGAGTTCCTCAAGGGGCACGGGACGCAGAACGACTTCGTGCTGCTCCCCGATCCCACCGCGTCGATCGATCTGACCGCGGAACTCGTGCAGGCTCTCTGCGACCGGCAGCGCGGCATCGGCGCCGACGGCGTCCTCCGTGTCGCGCGGGCCGACGCGTTGTGCGCCACCGGCGTGCTGTCGGAACTGCCCGCCGGGGTCCGTACCACCGACTGGTTCATGGACTACCGCAACGCCGACGGCTCCGTGGCCGAGATGTGCGGCAACGGTGTCCGCGTGTTCGCGCACTTCCTCGCATCCTCCGGCGCGGTCTCGGAACCGGGGTTCACCGTGGGCAGCCGGGCGGGTGGCCGGCGCGTCGAGGTCCACCACGCCGACGAGACCACCGCCGACGTCAGCGTCGAGATGGGCGCGGTGACCACCGGGGTGGAGAGCAAGGCCGTCCTCGGTGACACCACGGTCGCCGGACTCGCCGTCGACGTCGGCAATCCCCACCTCGCCTGTGTCGTCGGGGGTCTGGATGTGGCGGCGCTGGCCGGTTTCGACCTCGCCCACGGCGCTGACTTCGACCCCGCCGTGTTCCCGGACGGTGTGAACATCGAGATCATCACGCCGATGGCCAACGGATCGGTCGACATGCGGGTGCTCGAACGCGGTGTCGGTGAGACACGCAGCTGCGGCACCGGTACCGTCGCCGCGGCCGCGGCCGCACTGCGCGCGAGCACGGGCACCCAGGTGGGCACAGTCGATGTCCGCGTTCCCGGCGGTCGCGTCACGGTGCGCATCGACGAGAGCGGTGCGGTGCTGCGCGGGCCGTCGGTCCTGGTGGCCTCGGGCACCCTGCGCGCCGGCTGGAACACCCCGTGAACGGGACGCCGACGGAAATACACATGCGCGGTACACGGTTTGCATGAGATACATGAGTGAGACCCCGCGAGGCCCCGGCACCAGCCGGTGAGTGCTCTCGAGACAGATCAGGAGAACACCTTCATCTTCGATACACACACCTCAGATGACGCGACCGCCACCGACCTGACCGACGCGTTCCCCGACACCGACGCGATCGATTCCGACGCACTGGACCCCGGGGCGCTCGACGACGACGAACTCGACACCGACGTGCCGGTCGCCCGGGTGCCGTGGCGTTCCCCGACCACCGGCGAGTTCCAACTCGACGAGCGGTCGTCCCTGCAGCGTGTGCCCGGTCTGTCCACCGAGCTCGAGGACGTCACCGAGGTCGAGTACCGCCAGCTGCGGCTCGAGCGGGTAGTCCTCGTCGGCGTCTCACTCGACGCCTCGGTGACGACCGCGAACGCCCGGATGGCCGAACTGGCCGCGCTGGCCGAGACCGCGGGGTCGGAGATCCTCGACGCCGTGATGCAGCGTCGCGACAAGCCCGACCCGGCGACCTACATCGGCTCGGGCAAGGCCCACGAGCTGCGTGAGGTCGTCCTGGCGACCGGGGCCGACACCGTCATCTGCGACGGCGAGCTCACACCCGCGCAGCTCAACGCGCTGGAGAAGGTCGTCAAGGTCAAGGTCATCGACCGCACGGCGCTGATCCTCGACATCTTCGCCCAGCATGCCACCTCCCGCGAGGGCAAGGCGCAGGTCGCGCTGGCACAGATGGAGTACATGATCCCCCGGCTACGCGGCTGGGGTGAGTCGATGTCCCGGCAGGCCGGTGGTCGCGCGGGCAGCAACGGCGGTGTGGGTCTGCGCGGTCCCGGTGAGACGAAGATCGAGACCGACCGACGGCGTATCCGCGAGCGGATGGCCAAGCTCCGTCGCGAGATCCGACAGATGAAGACCTCGCGGAACACCAAGCGCAGCAGGCGTCGCGACTCGTCGGTGCCGTCGGTGACCATCGCCGGCTACACCAACGCGGGCAAGTCCAGCCTCATCAACGCCATGACCGGCGCGGGTGTGCTGGTCCAGAACGCGCTGTTCGCCACGTTGGACCCGACCACCCGCCGCGCCACCCTCGACGACGGTCGCGAACTCGTGCTGACCGACACCGTGGGATTCGTCCGACACCTGCCGACCCAGCTCGTCGAGGCGTTCCGCTCGACGCTCGAGGAGGTGGTCGACGCCGACCTCGTGCTGCACGTGGTCGACGCATCGGATCCGCTTCCCATGGAGCAGATCTCGACCGTGCGGACCGTGATCGACGACGTCGTCCGCGCCGAGAACGCCACGGCGCCGCCGGAGGTGTTGGTGATCAACAAGATCGACGCCGCCGACCCGACCACGTTGACCGCGCTGCGCAGCGAGTTCCCCGACGCGGTGTTCGTCTCCGCGCTCACCGGGGCCGGACTCGAGGAGTTGTTCGACCGCGTTCGTGACGTGGTCGGTCGCGATGACGTCGAGCTGTCCGTCGAGGTGCCGTACTCACGCGGGGATCTGGTGTCGCGCATCCACGCCCAGGGTGACGTGTTGTCCACCGAACACCGGACCGAGGGGACGTTCATGCGCGTCAAGGTGCCCGCGGCACTGGCCGGGGAGCTGGCCGGACTCGCGCACAGCGGCTGACCGAGGGCGCCGAGACCGCAGGCGCCACCACAGCGACGAACGCCCCGGGGACATCGTCCCCGGGGCGTTCGTCGTGCTCGATCAATGCCTACTCGGCGTCGAGATCCTTCGCGACGAGACCCGCGATGGAGTCCAAGGTCTCCTGATCGTCGGCGCTGACCACGACCGCGGTGCCCTTCTCGGCACCGAGGGTCATGATCATCAGGGCCGAACCGGCGTCGACCGGCTCGCCGCCCTCGACGGCGAGGGTGACCGCTGATCCGGCGGCGGCGACCGCCTCGGCGATGATGGTCGCCGGTCGGGCGTGCAGGCCGACCGCGGATCCGACGGCGATGGTGGTGCTGGGCATATCAATTCCTCCTGGTTGTGGGGTCTGGTGGTACGAGCTTGATCAGGCTGCGACCGGCTGGGCCGCGACGGTCGCCGAGGTGGCGACGACGGGCTTGCTGCGCAGCTGCTTGGCGGCGACCACCAGAACCGCTCCGACCACTGTGCCCGCCGCGAGCGCGATCAGGAAGCCCAACACGTTGGTCATCGCGAAGAACACGAAGATGCCGCCGTGCGGGGCGCGCAGCCCCACGTCGAAGGCCATCGTCAGGGCGCCGGTCACGGCGCCGCCGGCCATCATCGAGGGGATGACCCGCAGGGGGTCGGCCGCCGCGAACGGGATGGCGCCCTCGGAGATGAACGACGCTCCCAGCAGCCAGGCCGCCTTGCCGTTCTCCCGCTCGGGCTCGGTGAAGAGCTTCGGGCGGATGGTGGTGGCCAGGGCCATCGCCAGCGGTGGGACCATGCCCGCGCACATCACGGTGGCCATGATGCGCAGGTCCGCGGACCCGCCGATCGCCAGTCCCTGGACCGCGAAGGCGTAGGCCGCCTTGTTGACCGGGCCGCCGAGGTCGAAGCACATCATCAGGCCGAGGATGACGCCGAGGATGATCACCGAACTGCCCGACATCGACGACAGGGCGTCCTGCAGCGAGGTGGTGATCCACTTGAGGGGACGACCGAGCACCATGAGCATCAATGCGCCGGTGATGAGGGTGGCCAGCAGCGGGATGATCACCACCGGCATCAGGCCACGTGCCCACTGCGGGAGCGGGATACGGCTGATCCAGAGGGCGACGAAACCGGCGATCAGACCACCGACGAGGCCGCCGATGAAGCCCGCGCCCACAACCGAGGCGATGTAGCCGGCGGTGAAACCGGGAGCCAGACCGGGCCGGTCGGCGATCGCGAAGGCGATGTAGCCGGCGAGGGCGGGAACCAGGAAGAAGAAGGCGAGCGAACCGATCTCGAAGAACACGCCACCGAGGTATTGCATGAAGCCGCCCGAGGGCAGATTGGTCAGGCTGTTGGTGAGCGCGATGGTGGCGCCGAGCGGGTCGGTGGCGCCGTTGGGCTTGAGCGCCATCTCGTAGCCGCCGAACAGGAAGCCCAGCGCGATCAGCAGACCGCCCGCCGCGACGAACGGGATCATGTAGCTGACGCCGGTCAGCAGGATCTGCCGTGTCCGGACGCCCCAGCCGAGCTCGCTCGAGCCCGACGACGCGTCGGTCGCCGTCGACGCCGATCCGCCGACCTTCTTGGCGTTCGGGTTCTTCGACGCCGCAACGGCTTCGGAGATCATCACGTCCGGCTCGTTGATGGCGCGCTTGGTGCCCGACTCGATCACGGGCTTGCCCGCGAACCGCTCGCGGCCCTTGACGCCCACGTCGGTGGCGAAGATGACCGCACCCGCCCGGGCGATGACGGCCGGATCGATCGGGGTGGTCTTCGACGATCCCTGGGTCTCGACGACGAAATCGACATCGGCGCGCTCGGCGGCGTAGGTGAGCGAGTCCGCGGCCATGTAGGTGTGCGCGATCCCGGTGGGGCAGGCGGTGATCGCCACCACGGTCGGACGCTCGGCGGCCGTCGTGTCCGCGACCGGCGGCGGGGTCACCGCGTCGGTGGTGGCCGCGGGTGCGCTGGGCGCTGCCGGAGCCGGTGAGACGACGCCCTGCACCAGTTCGACGATGGTCGCCGCGTCCTTCGCCGAGCGCAACTGCGCGACGAAGTCGGGGCGGACCAGCGCGCGGGCCAGGGAGCTGAGCAGCTTCATGTGCTCGGAGCCGCCGGATGCCGGTGCGGCGATGAGGAAGACGATGTCGGCCGGTGCGTCCTTGGCGCCGAAGTCGACCTTGGGGGACAGGCGCGCGAAGGCGAGGCTGGCGCGCTGGGCGGCCTCGGCACGGCAATGCGGGATCGCGATCCCACCGGGGAGTCCGGTGGCCGACTGCGCCTCGCGGGCCATCGCGGGTGTGACGAGACCCTCGACGTCGGTGGCCCGACCCGCGGCGACGAGCCGCTGGGCGAGGTAGGTGATGACGGCCTGGTTGTCGCGGCCGGCGTCGACGTCGAGTGCGACCGTGTCGACCTCGATGATCTGGGTGGGATCCGGATCCTGCGCACCCCCGTGCGCGGTGCCGGCGGTATGTGTATCGGACATCGTTGTGCCTTTTTTCGATGGATGGATGACGCTGTGGAGAGTTCTGGGTGGGGAAGACGAGCGCGGGTGGCGCTCAGACCGCGTGGGTCGCGACCTCGCTCACGTGCACCGCGGCGAGTGCGAGGTCCGAGGGAGTCGGTGGTTGCGTCCCGGCCAGCGCCGCTGCGGCCGATCCGTAGGCGACCGCGCGGCGCAGACGCTCCGCCGGTGTCGCCTCGTCGAGGGTGGCGAGCAGGTAGCCCGCCAGGGTTGCGTCGCCCGCGCCGACCGTGCTGACCGGGACGATGGGGGGTGGCGTCGCGAGCCACCCGCCCTCGGCGGTCACCAGCAGCGCACCGGCGGCGCCGAGCGTCGCCAGCACCGCGCACCCGGCGAGCTGCTGCAGGGAGCGGGCGGTGTCGAGTGTGGGCCCGAAGTCGCCGGCATCCGCGGACCGTTCCAGCAGATCGAGGTCGGCGCCGGTCATCTCGCACAGCTCCTCGACGTTGGGCTTGATCACGTCGACGGCCACATCGGGCATCGCGGCGCGGATCGCGGTCAGCGGGGCGCCGGAGGTGTCCACGGCCACCCGGCAGCTCAACGGTGCGAGCAGGGACGCCAGGTCCGCATACCAGGAGTCGGGCACGCCCGGCGGCAGGGATCCGCACAGGGCCACCCAGGTCGCCGTGGCGGCCGATTCGACGATCAGCGCGGTCAGCGCAGACAGATCGGCGGGGCTCATCGGGTTGCCGGGCAGGTTGAGCTTGGTGGTGGTGCCGTCCGGCTCGGTGACGGTGAGGTTGCTGCGCACATCGGCGGTGACGTCGACGGTGCGGTAACGCAGTCCGACGGCGTCGAGTCCGGTCAGCAGGGGGTCGCCGGAACGGGCGGGCAACAGCGCGGTGGTGGGCATCCCGGCCATCTGCACGGCGCGGGAGACGTTGACGCCCTTGCCGCCGGGCTCGGCGCGCGAGGCGAGCGCGCGGGTGACCGATCCGCGGACCAGTGGCCCGGGCAGGGTGACGGTGCGGTCGACACTCGGGTTGGCGGTGACGGTGACGATCATGCGATCACCACCTCCACCCCGCGCGCGGAGAGCCGCGCGGAGAAGCCGGCGTCGATGCCGCCGTCGGTGATCAACACGTCGATGCGGGACAGATCGGCGAAACCGGTCATGTCTTCCTTTCCGAGCTTCGAGGAATCCGCCAGGACGACAACGCGATTGGCGGCACTGATCATGGCCGACTTCATCGCGCCCTCGTCGGGGTCCGGCGTGGACAGTCCGTGGCGTTCGGTGATCCCGTTGGTGCCGATGAACGCGACATCGACCCGGTAGTTGGACAGGGCCGCGATCGGCGCGGCCCCGACGGAGGCCTGGGTGAGACCGCGGATGCGGCCACCGAGGAAGTGCAGGTGCGCGCTCGGGTGGTCGGCGACGGTCGACGCCACGGGCAGCGAGTTGGTGAACACGGTGATGGTCCGGTCGCGGGGGAGGCAGGCCGCGGCCTGGATGGTGGTGGTACCGGCGTCGATGACGAGGCTGCCTCCCTCGGAGGGGACGAAGCGGCAGGCCGCCATGCCGATGCGGATCTTCTCGTCCGGACGAGCGGTCGCGCGCTCGGCGACGCCGAGCTCGGTCACCCGCACCGCGTCGACGGGTACCGCGCCACCGTGTACCCGTCGGAGGAACCCGGCGCGTTCGAGGAAGGCGAGGTCGCGACGCACGGTCTCGCTGGTGACGTCGAACTCCTCGGCCAGCGCGGCCACCGACGCGCGACCGTGCTGGTGCACCTGGTCTGCGATGGCCTGCTGGCGCTCTTCGGCGTACATGGGAGAACGTCCCCGTTTCGGTTGGAATGTGTTGCTTTTGATGTTGATATGAGTCTGTTTACGCCCGGATGTGTTGACAAGTCAAGCTTTTCTTGTAATTTGGATCACATGCCACCGCAGAATGACGTTCAGCTCGCTCACCGCACCCCGTCGACGGACACGTCGTCCGAGTCGACGTCCGTGCTGTCCGGGACCCCGGTCGTCGCCGGCGTCGCCTACGCGCCGGTGATGTGGCCCGGCCCGCGACCCGAACTGCCCGGTCCGGGCGAGCCGCCCGCCGACGTCGAGGCCGAGTGCGACCGCTTCGCCGCGGCGACGGTGATCGTGGCCGATCGACTGCGGGTGCGGGCCTCGGCCGGTACCGGCGTCGCCTCGGAGGTGTTGTCGGCGACCGCCGCACTCGCCGAGGACCGCGGCTGGGTCGGCGCCGCGCAGAAGCTGATCCGGGCCGGCTCGCCCGCCCCGAACGCGGCGGTCGACGCCACCGAGCAGTTCGCCGCGGTCTTCACCAAGCTCGGCGGATTGATGGCCGAGCGCGTCACCGACCTCATGGACGTCCGCGACCGCGTGCTCGCCGAACTCGCCGGTGATCCCGAGCCCGGGCTGGCACAACCGACGTCGGAGGTGATCCTCTTCGCCGACGATCTCGCCCCCGCCGACACCTCCGGCCTCGACCCGTCGATGGTGCGGGGCCTGGCCACCCGTTTCGGTGGACCCACCAGCCACACCGCGATCATCGCCCGTCAGCTGGGCATCCCGTGTGTGGTCGCCGTCGCCGATCTCACGGCGGTGCCCGCGGGTACCCCGGTGATGCTCGACGGCACCGCCGGCACGGTGACCCTCGGGTGTGACGCCGACGACGCACGCGCGCAGGTCGCCGAGTCACTCCGGCAGTCCGAACTGGTGTCGCGATGGACCGGCCCCGGACGGACCGCCGACGGCGTCGAGGTCTCGATCCTCGCCAACGTCCAGGACGGCGCGTCGGCTCGCACCGCGACCGATTTCCCCGTGGCCGGCATCGGGCTGTTCCGTACCGAGCTCGCGTTCCTCGATCGCGCCGCGGAACCGACGGTCGCCGAACAGACCACCCTCTACCGGGAGGTCGTCGACGCCTTCGCCTCGGACTCGGGTGCCCACACCGCGAAGGTCGTCATCCGCACCCTGGACGCGGGCTCGGACAAGCCGTTGCTGTTCGCCGATCAGGGGACCGAGGCGAATCCTGCGCTCGGCGTCCGAGGTCTTCGCATCGCCTTCGCCGACCCCGGCCTGCTCGACCGTCAGCTCGACGCGATCGCGCTGGCCGCCCAGGCGACCGGGGGCTCACCCTGGGTGATGGCGCCGATGGTGGCGACCGCGGCCGAGGCGAGGGGCTTCGCGGCCAAGGTGCGTGAACGCGGTCTGACCGCGGGCGTGATGATCGAGATCCCCTCGGCGGCGCTGCTGGCGCCCGCGATCCTGGCCGAGGTGGACTTCGTGTCCATCGGCACCAACGACCTGACCCAGTACACGATGGCCGCCGACCGGATGTCGTCGGAGTTGGCCGGTCTGACCGACCCGTGGCAGCCCGCGGTCCTGACCCTCATCGACCGCGTCGCGTCCTCCGGTGCGCAGGTGGGCAAGTCGGTGGGGGTCTGCGGTGAGGCCGCCGCCGACCCGCTGCTGTCGTGTGTCCTGGTGGGCATGGGGGTCACCTCGCTCTCGAGCGCACCCGCCGCGGCCGCAGGGGTGGGCGCCGCCCTCGCCGACGTCACGCTCGCGCAGTGTCAGGCCGCCGCCCGCGCGGCCCTGGCCACGGCCGATCCGGCCGCTGCGCGTCTCGCGGCCGCAGAGGCGTTGCACGCCTGACGTTCTCGACGCGAACCGTGTGACATCGCCGGTCCCGGCTGCTGCGCTCACCGAGGCGCGAGGGGGATCTCGCCACATGGGCACTACAGTCGTGGGGCGAGTGCGAGGAGGATGTCGAGGTGGCCGAGGAGACAGGCCGGCGCTACGCCGGGCGGGACCCGGCGACTCGTCGTGCGGCGCGGCGTGACCAGTTGATGGCCGCCGGTCTCGAACTGTTCGCCACCCAGGGCTACACGCGGGTGTCGGTCAAGCAGGTGTGCGACTCCGCGAAGCTGACCCAGCGCTACTTCTACGAATCGTTCGTCGACCGCGAGGATCTCCTTCTCGGTGTGTACGACGCCGTCGTCGCCGAGACCCGCCATCAGGTCGATCGTGCGCTCGCCCAGAGTGCCACCGACGTGGTCGATCTCGCGCAGTCGGCCCTCGGGGCCTTCATCGGACACCTCACCGACGACCCGCGGCTCGCCCGCATCATGCTGCTCGAGGTCGTCGGGGTCAGCCCGCGACTCGAGGATCGCCGCTATCGCGTCATCCACGACTTCGCCGACCTCATCCTGGCCGCCGGGATGACGTCGTCGCAGATCGAGGACACCTCGGCGCCGGAGTTCCGCCTGGTGGCGGTCGGGCTCGTGGGTGCTGTCAACCAGTTGCTGGTCGACTGGGTCCTGGGCAACGGCTCGCACGATCCCGACGCGATCCTGTCGGTGTGCACCGGTCTGTTCGCCGCATCGTTCGAACGGTTCTACGACCGCGCCTGATCGGGGTCCGGTCGAACTCGACTGCGCGTCAGCGCAATCGACGGCCCGACCGCGTCTCGACCTGTCGGACGAGATCGATCAGCGTCGTATCGCGACGCAGTGAGCGGTCCAGCAACGGGTTGATGATGCCCCGCAGCGTCGCGACCGGGATCCAGCGGCGCGGGATCTGTACGCGCGCGGCACGTCGTTCGATGCCGGCGGCGACCGCACGCCCCACCCGCTCCGGGGCGATGGGGGTGCGCAGCGGGGCCGGGAACGCCCGGGCCACCAGTGCGGTCGCGAGGTCGTCCTTGCCGAAGGCGACGTCGGCGATCGGTGTCGCCACCCACCCCGGGTACAGGACGCCCGCGGAGGCGCCGTGTGCCGCCAGCTCGACGCGCAGCGCACGGCCGATCTGTTCGACCGCGGCCTTGGTCGCCGCGTAGGGCGCGTTGACCATGCCGTTGAGGTACGCGTACGTCGAGGACGTGATCAGCACGTGCCCCTGCGACTCGACGATGTGCGGGAGGGCGGCACGGACGGTGTTCCACACCCCGGCGAGGTTCACCGCGATCACGCGTTCGAAGGTGCCGTCGGCGACGCTGAGCACCGTGTCGGCGGACTCCCCGCTGGAGATGCCTGCGTTCGCGTGCACCACGTCGATGCGGCCGAAACGAGCGGCGGCGGTGTCCATCACGTGACGCAGATCGTCGGGGGAGGTGACGTCGGCCCGCAGGGCCAGCGTCCGTGCGGGGCCGAGTTCGCCGGCCACCGCATCGACCGAGGCCTGGTCCAGATCGACCAGGACGACGATCCCGCCCCGGGCGTGCAGTTCGCGCGCCACCGCCCGACCGATCCCGCCTGCGGCCCCGGTGATGACGACGACCGCACCGGACAGGTCGATCTTCTTCTCGCTCATGGGGTCATTGTGACACGCCGTCGGGTCAGATCGGCGGGTCGAGGTCGGCCGTGACGCCTCAGATGCGCCGCATGACGGTGACGACCTTGCCCAGGATCGCGGCCTCGTCACCGGGGATGGGGTCGAACAGCGGGTTGTGCGGCATCAGCCACACCGTGCCGTTCGTGCGTTTGAACGTCTTGACCGTGGCCTCACCGTCGATCATCGCGGCCACGATGTCGCCGTTGTCGGCGACGTTCTGCTGACGCACGACGACCCAGTCGCCGTCGCAGATGGCGGCGTCGATCATGGACTCACCCACCACCTTGAGCATGAACAGGGCGCCGTCTCCGACCAGCTCACGGGGGAGTGGGAACACCTCCTCGACGGCCTGCTCGGCGAGGATCGGACCACCCGCGGCGATCCGTCCGAGGACCGGCACGTAGGTCGGTGTCGGCAGGGCGTCGGTCTCCGGCGTGATGTCGGCGGGATCCTGGTCCTGGACGTTGACCGCGCGAGGGCGGTTGTGGTCGCGCTTGAGGAAGCCCTTGCGCTCGAGTGTGCGCAACTGGTGGGCGACCGACGACGTGGACGTGAGGCCGACGGCATCGCCGATCTCGCGGATGCTCGGTGGGTAACCGCGCTCGCGAACCGACGCGCGGATGACCTCGAGGACCTTCGCCTGCCGTGAGGTCAGATCGGCCTCACTGATGGGTCCCTCGGCGGCCTCGGTGGTGCTGACGGTGGTGTCGGACACGGTGTCCCTCCTGTCGCGGCCCGCCGTCGACGGGCCTGTGGGGCCTGTTCGAGAAGCGCGCGGACCTGCTGTCACCTGGGACAGTAGAGGACTTGATAACAACTTTCAAACATTTGTTCGATCGTGTCGGGACTTTGTCGGACCCCCGTGTTCTAATCGAACATACGTTCATTCGAACGTCTGGTCGATGAGGAGAACGTCATGAATCAGACTCTCACGCGTCACACGAGCACCACGGTCACTGCGCCGGTCCGTACGTCTGACACCGTCCGCCGAACCGCGGTGCACGGCGCTCCCGCGCGTCGTCGCGCCACCACCGGCGGTCTGCGCCCCGACGTCCGCCGTCCCGCGGGTCGCCGTCCGGAGGTCGCCCGCCCGCGGACCGGCGCGGCGTGCGGAGACGCCCGGCGGCAGGCCCCGCCGGCGCTGCGGCCCGCCCCGATCGGTTGGGCGGTAGCCGTCGTCGTGGGCATCGGGCTCGCGATCGTGATGTGGATGATGGTCGTCAGCGGTTCGGTGTTCGCCGACTCCACCGCGCCTGCGGTCAGTGGTACCGAGCTGGTGCACGTGCGCGGAGGCGAGTCACTGGGTGAGTTGGCCGGGCGGGTCGCGCCGGATCAGCCGATGTCGTCGGTCGTCGCCACCATCAAGGACCTCAATCACCTGAGCGGATCGGCGATCACCGCCGGCCAGCCGCTGCTCGCCCCGACCTACCTGCGCTGAGTCGTCCCGGTGATGTTCGAGGACAGTCGGCGGGTGCGTCGACCACCCGAGGTCACCGCGACCGTTCACGCCGTGTCCGGGCTCGGATACGCACCGGTATCCTGGTCACCAGGGGTTCGTCTCGGACTCCGCGTCGACGCCGAGGGTGTGCCCCCGTCGTCGCGCCCACGGATCCGGCTCGAGGACACACCGATGCATTGCCCCTTCTGCAAGAACGAGGACACCCGCGTGGTCGACTCGCGTGTTGCCGACGAGGGCCAGGCGATCCGCCGGCGCCGCTCCTGTTCGGAGTGTGGTCGCCGCTTCACGACGGTCGAGAGTGCGGTGCTCGCGGTGGTGAAGCGAAACGGCGTCACCGAACCCTTCAGTCGCGAGAAGGTCATGCTGGGCGTTCGACGGGCGTGCCAGGGCCGTCAGGTCGACGAGGACAGTCTGAGACAACTCGCCCAGCAGGTCGAGGACTCGGTGCGGGCGTCGGGATCGGCCGAGATCCCCAGCAACGAGGTGGGTTTGGCGATCCTGCAGCCCCTTCGTGAACTGGACGAGGTCGCGTACCTTCGTTTCGCGTCGGTCTACCGTTCGTTCGAGTCGGTCGAGGACTTCCAGCGCGAGATCGACGATCTCCGTGCGCTCCCGTCACGCGCCGCGAACGCCCACGCGACGGCCGGTTCAGCCGCGGAGGGCGTCGATCGCCCGTAGTATCCGTTTCTCCGACACCGGGTATGCCGTTCCGATCCGCTCGGCGAACAGCCCGATCCGGAGTTCCTCGACCATCCAGTGGATCTGCTCGTTGATCGCCGCCTGCCGTGCGGGTGTGGCCCGGGCGACCGCGGAATTCCATCGTGCGGTCACGGTGTCGACGGCGCTCATGGCGCGCGCGTCCTGTGCCAAGGCCGCGGGAAGTTTTCCCAGCCGTACGACGATGGCGTCGAGGTAGGCAGGTAGTCGCAGCAGGTGGTCGAATCCCGTGTCGGCGATGAACCCCTGGTAGACGAGGTGGTCGAGTTGCTCGGTGATGTCGTCGAACACCGGGCCGGGACCGACTCGGTCCAGTTCTGTTCGGATCGGTGCCATCCGTGTCATCGCGTCTCCGACGGCGGCGAGCACGCGTCGCGCCGACTGCGGGACGTCACGGGCCACCTGCGCCCGCAGGGCCGCGTACCGGGCGCTGTCGGTGACGTCGTCGGTGGGTCCGAGCGCGCCGCGGATCGCCGCGCCGGTGCAGTCCCGCAGCAGCGCCTCGGTGCTCGCGTACGGGCTCTGGGACAACGCGATCCGGTCGCCGACGGGCAGTTGTGCCACGGCACTGGGTTTGAGCTGTGGGATGGACAACTCGAGCAGCGCGATGATGCCCTGACGCGTCTGGGCGCGTGCCTGCGCCGGCGACGACGCCATGTCGAGGACCACACCATTCGGTACCGCGCGCAGTGACGGGTGGCTGGTGACCCGTTGGCCGGCGATGGTGTCGACGACCGAGTCGGCCAGGGTTCCGATGGTGGTCGGTGTCCACTCTGTCACCGGTGTCGAGATCGGCTGCGGCGCAACGCGATCAGCGCTCGGTACGGTTCTCGAGCCGCGCGGGGACGTCCGTCGGTTCGTCGCGGGTTCGACGGCGGCCATGCGCGGTCGGTCGACGGCCGCGACAGCCGTGACGAGTTCGGTCAGCGACGACGCGTCCGCGACGGTTGTACCGTCGTCGGTCTCGGCGACGTAGGTCATCCGCAGGTGATCGGGTAGACCGGTCGGGTCGAAGTCGGTGGGTGCGATCACCACTCCGGTCCGACGGGTCAGTTCGCGCGCGAGGCCGGTCGCGATGGGCTCGCTGCGGGGGGTGAGCGCCGCGAGTGCGGGACCCGCGGCGTCCGCGGCCGGCGGCAGCCGACGACGGATCGCCTTGGGCAGGGTCCGGACCAAGGCGACCGCGAGTTCGGCACGCAATCCCGGTACCAGCCAGTCGAAGCCGGACGGTCGTACGCGGGGGAGCAGGGCCACGGGGATGTGCACGGTGACACCGTCGCGGTCGGTACCGGGTCGGAACTCGTACGTCAGGGCCAACCGGGCCTCGCCCTGCTGCCAGTGGTCGGGGTACTCGGTCGCCGAGATCGCGTCGGGGTCGGCGACGGCGTCGGCCGTCAGATCGAGGAGGTCGGGATCGGCGGCGCGTGCGGTCTTCCACCAGGTGTCGAAGTGCGCACCGGAGACCACCTCCTCCCCGATGCGTTCGTCGTAGAAATCGAACAGCTGGTCGTCGTCGATGACGAGATCACCGCGCCGGGCGCGGTGTTCGAGATCGCGGGCGTCGTCGAGCAATGCCCGGTTGCGTTCGAAGAACGGGTGACGGGTCCGCCACTCGCCTTCGACGAGGGCGTGGCGGATGAACAGCTCCCGAGACACCTCGGGGTCGATCCGCCCGAACGGGACCGGCCGGTTGACCACGAGTGGTACCCCGTAGAGCGTGACCCGCTCGTAGGCCATGGCGCACGCGCGCTTGATGGACCAGTGCGGTTCGCTGTACTGGCGTTTGGCCAGGGGCCCGGCGATCTTCTCCGCCCACTCGGGTTCGATCCCCGCGGCGGTACGCGCGAACAGCCGTGAGGTCTCGACGATCTCGGCGGCCATCACGAACCGAGGCGGCTTCTTCGCCAGGGGCGACCCGGGGAACACGACGAATCGGGTACCGCGGGCGCCGAGGAACTCCCGTGCCTCGCCCTCCCGGATCCCGAGGTGTCCCAGCAGGCCGGCGAGCAGCGACTGGTGTACCGACGCGGGCGCCGCCGCCGTGGAGTTCGGCGACCACCCCTTGTCGGCGGTGATGCGCTCGAGCTGACGATGCAGTTCGCGCCACTCGCGGATCCGCAGCCAGTGCAGGAACTCCCGCTCGCACTGCCGACGGAACTGGTTGTTCGACAGGTCGCGGCGGGCCTCCTCGAGGTGATCCCACAGCGCGAGGATCGACAGGAAGTCCGATCCGGCGACCGAGTACTTCTTGTGTGCCTCGTCGGCGGCCTGACGGTGCTCGGCCGGACGCTCACGGACATCGGGCAGCGACAGCGCGGAGACGATGACGAGTACCTCGGCCAGTGCACCGTTGTCGCGGGCGGCCACCAGCATCCGCGCCCACCGGGGATCGACCGGCAGGTCGGAGAGGTCGCGGCCGACGGGGGTCAACGTCCGTTGCGCACCCTGGCCCTGCACGGCGCCGAGCTCGTCGAGGAGTCCGACGCCGTCCCGGATCGAGCGCGCGTCCGGGGCCTCGACGAACGGGAACGCGGCGATGTCGCCGAGTCCGAGTGCGGTCATCGTGAGGATCACCGAGGCGAGGTTGGTGCGCAGGATCTCCGGTTCGGTGAACTCCGGGCGTGCGTCGAAGTCGTCCTCGCCGTAGAGCCGGATGCAGATACCGTCGGCGACACGGCCGCAACGCCCGGCCCGCTGTCGGGCACTCGCCTGCGAGACGGGTTCGATCGGTAGTCGCTGGACCTTGGTGCGCAGCGAGTACCGGGAGATCCGGGCGGTGCCGACGTCGACGACGTAGCGGATGCCGGGCACCGTCAGCGAGGTCTCGGCGATGTTGGTGGACAGGATGATCCGTCGCTGAGTCGACGTGGTGAAGACCTCGTGTTGAGCCGCGGTCGACAGACGCGAAAACAGCTGGAGGATCTTCACGCCCGAATCGGCGAGGCCCCGCAGGGCGTCGGCGGTGTCGCGGATCTCGCGTTCGGTCGCGAGGAAGACCAGGATGTCGCCCGGGCCGTCCCGGCTGAGCTCGTCGATCGCCGCGCGGATCGCTTGGATCTGGTCGAGGTCCTCGTGATCGTGTTCCGGGTCGTCGGAGTCGGCCGACAACGGGCGGTACCTGACCTCGACCGGATAGGTGCGACCGGATACCGCGATGATCGGCACCGGGTTCCCGGGCGTCGCGAAGTGCTCGGCGAAGCGTCCGGGATCGATGGTCGCCGAGGTGATGACGACCTTGAGATCGGGGCGGCGGGGGAGCAGCTGCTTGAGGAAGCCGAGGATGAAGTCGATGTTGAGGCTCCGCTCGTGGGCCTCGTCGACGATGATCGTGTCGTAGGCACGCAGCAGCGGGTCGCGTCCGATCTCGCGGAGCAGGATGCCGTCGGTCATCACCTTGACCAGCGTGTCGTCGCCGGACTTGTCGTCGAAGCGGACCGAGAACCCCACGGTGTGGCCGAGTTCGGTGTCGGTCTCCTCGGCGATGCGGGCGGCGACCGCGCGGGCGGCGATGCGCCGGGGCTGGGTGTGCCCGATCGTCCCGCGGACCCCGCGCCCGAGTTCGAGGCAGATCTTGGGCAGCTGGGTCGTCTTGCCCGACCCGGTCTCCCCGGCGACGACGATCACCTGGTGGTCGGCCAGTGCCGTGGCGATCTCCTCCCGCGCGCCCGAGATGGGCAGTTCGGGCGGATAGTCCAGGGTCGGGACGGACTCCCGACGGCGGACGAGGCGTGCCTGCGCGGACCGCAGGGCGCCGGTGAAACGATTCCGGTCGGTGTCCGTGCGCAGGCGCGACCGGCGGCGTCGCAGCCGGTATTCGTCGGCGATCGAGACCTCGTCCCAGGCGATCGCCGCGCCGTCGGGGTCGGCGCTCGGACGGGGCCGACGGGTCTGGTTGGACATGATGCTCCCCAGGATATTCGTCATCGACCGGACGGTGCCGGTGGCGTCGGAATCGGCGGGTGCCGACCGACAGGCATGATGTGTGCCATGACATCGACGTTGTGGCATGGATTCGCCGACATGGGCGCAGTGAGCGCGAACGGCCCGTTCGCCATCGCACGGGGCGAGGGCGTCCACATCTGGGACACCGAGGGCAAGCAATACCTCGACTCCACCGCGGGACTCTGGTTCACCAACGTCGGACACGGCCGGACCGAGATCGGCGACGCCGTCGGACGCCAGCTCGGCACGCTCGCGCACTACTCGGGCTTCGGCGACATCGCCCCGGCGATCACCATCGAGCTCGCGGAGCGTCTCGGTGAGATCGCCCCGGTGCCCGGCAGCAAGGTGTTCTTCACCTCCGGCGGCAGCGACTCCATCGACACCGCCGCCAAGCTGGCCCGACGGTATTGGCACGAGAAGGGCCTGCCCGACAAGAAGCTGATCGTCGGCCGGACCAAGGCGTATCACGGGATGCACGTCGCGGGCACCGCGTTGTCCGGGCTGCCGCCGAACCGCGACGGGTACGGCGAGCTGATGGCCGACGCCGCCACGATCGACTGGGACGACGCCAAGAGTCTGCTCGGCCTCATCGAGCGTGTGGGCGCCGATTCGGTGGCCGCATTCTTCTGCGAGCCGGTGATCGGTGCGGGCGGCGTCTACCTCCCGCCGGATGGATACCTCTCCGAGATACGCCAGATCTGCCGTGACCACGATGTCCTGTTCGTGGCCGACGAGGTCGTCACCGGATTCGGTCGGATCGGTGGGTCCTGGTTCGCATCACAGCGATTCGATCTCGCGCCGGACATGGTGACCACGGCCAAGGGCCTGACGTCGGGGTACGTCCCGATGGGCGCGGTGTTCATCGCGCCACACATCGCCGAGCCGTTCTACTCCGGTGGCGTCTGGTGGCGCCACGGCTACACCTACGGCGGTCACGCCGGCGCCGCGGCGGCGGCCATGGCCAACCTCGACATCATCGAGCGCGAGGGCCTCGTCGGTGAGGCGAAGCGCATCGAGTCCGATCTGCACACCGCACTCGCACCGTTGGCCGACCACGCCGCGGTCTCCGAGATCCGCAGTGGCATCGGCGCGATCGCCGCGGTCCAGCTCGCCGACCCCGCCACGGCGCCCGCCGCGGTCGCCGCTCTGCGCGCCCACGGGGTCAGTGGTCGTGCCGCCGGCCAGGGGGCACTGCAGATCTCGCCGGCGTTCGTGATGACGACCGAGCAGGTCCACGAGCTGGCTCAGCGCATCGGTGATGCGCTCGATCACCTGGTCTCCTGACGCCCGGGGTGAGCGGCTGGTTCGACATACCGGTGTCAGAGCGGACCGTCCGCGGAGCCATCGAGCTCGAGGAGACCGATTCCGGGACACTGCCGCACCGACTACCGCGGTGGGCCCTCGAGCAGGTCGGCGACGACCGTCTGAGCATGTCCGAGACCCAACCCGCCGGGGTGCGGATCGCGTTCCGTTCGGCCGCCACGGCCGTCGAGGTCGACGTCCGGGCGACCAGGGTCGTCTACCCGGGTCTTCCACCGCGGCCGGTGGGGCTCCACGATCTGCTCGTCGACGGTCGGCTCGTGGCACAGGCGAGTGCGGGAACGGCCACGACGATGTCGGTCGACATGGCCACCGGGAGGGTGGACACCGAGGCGGGTGAGATGGCCACGCTGCGGTTCGACGGGCTACCCGGGCGTGCCGAGGACATCGAGGTCTGGTTGCCGCACAACGAGACCACCGAGATCGTCGCGATCCGCGCAGACGCCGCGATCGAACCCGTGGACCTCTCCGGCCGCCGCAGGTGGCTCCACCACGGCAGCTCCATCAGTCAGGGATCGAACGCCGGCAGCCCGTCGCTGACGTGGCCCGCCCGCACCGCCACCGCCACCGGCGTCGAGCTGACCAACCTCGGCTTCGGCGGCAACGCGTTGCTCGACCCGTGCGTCGCCCGGGTCATGCGCGACACCCCGGCCGACCTGATCAGCGTCGAGATCGGTATCAACCTGGTCAACGCCGACCTGATGCGCCTGCGCGCGTTCGGTCCGGCCGTCCACGGATTCCTCGACACCATCCGCGACGGACACCCCGACACCCCGCTGACGGTCGTGTCGTCGATCTGTTGTCCGATCCACGAACAGACCCCGGGCCCCGGTGCGTTCGATCTCGCCGCACTGGCCGTCGGGGAGGTCCGGTTCCGGGCGACCGGCGATCCCGCCGAGACCAGCGCGGGAAAGCTGACGCTGCAGGTGATCCGGGATCGTCTGGCCGACATCGTCGCGCAACGCCGCCGCCACGACCCGGCACTGCACCACGTGAACGGTCTCGACCTCTACGGTCCCGCGGACGTCGCCGAACTCCCGTTGCCGGATGCGTTGCACCCGGATGCGGCGGGTCACCGACGGATCGCCGAGCGCTTCGGTGCGCTGGCCTTCGGTCCCGGCGGGCCGTTCGCGGGATGATCGGATCGGTCGTCCACCAGGACGGCGGTCACACGTTCGGTTGACGTCGGAGGCCCGGTCTCGCTCCGCGCTGCGAGGTCCGGCGAGGTCTGGCGAGGTCTGGTTAAATCCCGGCAAATGCGGCAGAGACTCGATTCGGTGCGTACAGCGGAGAGCGTGGACACGGTCGGCGATCTCCTCGAGCGCGCGGCGCGTTCGGTTCCGGAGACTGTCGCGGTCGTCACCGTGACCGGTCGGATGAGCTACCACGACCTGCACACGGCCGCAGACGGGTACGCCCGCCTGCTGCGTCGCGGGGACGAGCGGTCGCCGGTGGTCGTCGGACAGGACGGGACCGTCGATGCGGTGGCGCGATCGCTCGGCGTGATGATGTCAGGCCGCGCACTGGTCGCGATCGACACGGGCCTGCCCGCCGACCGGGTCACCCGCATCGTGAACGCGTGCGGGGCGTCGACCATGACGCCGAACGTGACACCCGCCCCGGCGGTCCGCGACGTCGAAACCGGCGACCCGGTGGATCCCGACGGGATCGCGATGATCTGCTACACGTCGGGGTCGACGGGAGATCCCAAGGGGGTCATGCTCGCTCACCGAACCGTGGTGGCGAAGGTGCGCGACATCGTCGACGGCCAGCAGCTGCGTCCTGACGATCGACTCGCCGATCTGCTGCCGCTCGGTTTCAGTGCGGGCATGAACACCGTGCTCGCCGGGATCGCCTGCGGCGCAACGGTTGTATGTACCGATCCCCGTGACACCGATCTGGATTCACTCGCCACCTGGCTGCGATCGGAGTCCGTGACGACCCTGCACAGCTCGGTCGTGGCGGCCCGGGCACTCGGTGCGGCCGTGGGGTCGCGGACTGTCGGTCCCATCCCGACGGTTCGCCAGGTCGCCTACTACGGCGAGGCCGCCACCGGATCCGATGTGGCACAGACGCGTCACATCGCGACCCCGGCACCGACCATCGTGAACTGGTACGCCGCCACCGAGGTGGGGATGGTCGGCCACTGGGTCCTCACCGCTCGTGACGAGCCGCCGGTCGGGCGGATCCCCGCGGGGCACCCGCCCTCGGGCCGCACCGTCCACATCGTCGACGAGCACGGGGACCGGGTCGGCGACGGCTCGATCGGCGAGGTGGTCGTCGTCGGAGGCCCGGTCGCCGACGGATATCTCGGGCGGTCGTCGTCGCGCTTCTTCACCGACGACACCGGGGTCGGCGGATACCGCACCGGCGATCGTGGGCATCTCGACGCCGACGGGACCCTGCACCTGGCCGGACGGATGGACGACGCGGTCAAGATCCGGGGCTATCTTGTCGAACCCAGCGAGGTGGAATCGGCGCTGCACATACACACCGGTGTGCACGAGGCCGCTGTCTGCGCCACCGACGCCGATGGCGACATCCACCTGGTCGCCTACATCAGCGGCCCGATCACCTCGGAGGCCGACACCGATCGCCGCATCCGCGATCACCTACGTTCGACGCTGCCCGAATGGATGGTGCCGCGACACGTCGTCGGCCTGGCGGCGCTGCCGAGAACCGAACGCGGCAAACTCGATCGGGCCGCACTGCCCGCTCCCGGCGTCCGCGACACCGCACGCAGGCGTCGGCAGGCCCCCGACATCGTCGAATCGGTCGCTCGCTTCGCGGTCACGCTGGCGATGGGTGTCGACGACATCGACTCCGATCAGGACCTGATGGCACTGGGGGCCGATTCGTTGGCCCTCGCGCGGATTGCGACGACGGTTCGTCAACGCATCAACGGCGACATCGATTTCGCCGAGTTCACCACCACCCCCACGATCGCGACGTTGGCGGCGAGCATCCGCGACCACTATCGCAACGGCGGCGGAATACGTACGGGCAACGGCGTCCTCGTTCCGATCCGCGCCGCGTCACCCGAGACGACGCAGGCGACCCCGCTCTTCGTGGTCGCCGGCGCCGGTGGCCCGGCGTCGTCGCTCATGGCGATGGCCCGACACCTCGCACCCGGCCGGGCGGTCCACGGCCTGCAGGCACTCGGACTCGAGCGGACCGGACGGCCGGATCGCAGTGTCACCGCGATGGCGCGCCGCTACGTGGAGCTGATCACCACCGTGCAGCCGCACGGGCCGTATCTGCTGGCCGGACACTCGATGGGTGGCGTCGTGGCCCTGGAGATGTCGGCGCAGCTCGCCGACCGGGGTGAGCAGACCCGACACCTCATCGCGATCGACACGTCCCTGTCGGAGAACCTGATCGCCGATCTCGACCCCGACGACCCTGCGGCCGCAGAGCCGGGCGAGACCGACGAACCCGATGTGCCGTATCAACCCGACGTGTCGGTATCGAAGCGACAACTGGTGGCGTTGGTGGCCAAGATCCCGTTGGCCGGACGGGTGATCTTCGATCCGGTGACGCAGTGGATCATCTTCTACCGCCTCGGCGGACGCCTCACCGACCGACACCGACTCCGTCGGGTCGACACCCCGATCACCGTTCTCGCCGCGCCCGGTACCCGGCATCGTCGTCACTGGTGGCAGGCCGTGACTCGCGGCGAGGTCGACATCCGACCGGTGCGTGGCGGACACGTCGAACTGCTGCACGAGCCGCACGTGGCCGAGGTGGCGGGGATCGTCGACGACGTGCTCGGCACCTGACGTCGGTGGGTCAGCCGGGGTGGATCTCCATGTCCGTCATACGGATTCGGTCGGACTCGTCGACGTCCGGGTCGGTTTCGATCTGCACCTGCGCGGTCAACGACCACCCGTGGTCGCCCTGCGGGTCGTCGAAGGTCTGCCGGACCCGCCACACATCGTCGCTCCCGTCGAGGGCGAACAGCTGCGGACTGCGGGCCTGCGGGCCGGCGTCGAGATCGCCGTACTCGTCGAAGTACTCGGCGAGTTCCTCGCTCCACGCGACGTCGGGGTGGGTCCGGTACAGCGTGGGCCAGTCGCGCCGTGAGATCGCGCTGATCATCGCGAACATGTGATTGCGCACCTGCACGCGGCACGCTCGCAGGTTGGGTCCGGTGGTCGGTGGGCGCGCGTCGGTGGGTGCACCGTCCTCGGGGTGGGTGAGCTGCTCCCACTCGTCGATCAGGCTCGAGTCCACCCGGCGCACGAGGTCGCCCAGCCACTCGATCAGGTCGTCGAGTTCGGGGGTGTGCTGGGCGGTCGGCAGCCCATGGCGGGCCGAGCGGTAGACGTCGGTCAGGTAGCGCAGGACCACGCCCTCGCTGCGGGCGAGTTTGTAGCGGGCCACGAAGTCGTTGAACCCCATGGCCTGTTCGACCATCTCGCGGACGATCGACTTCGGTGACGGGGGAGTGCCGGAGACCCACGGATGTCCGCGACGGTAGATGTCGAACGAGCCCTCCAGGAGGTCGAAGAGCGGCATGGGCCACGTGATCTCCTCCAGCAGCTCCATCCGCTCGTCGTATTCGATGCCGTCGGACTTCATCTCCGCGATGGCGACATCGCGTGCGGCGCTGCGTTGGGCACGCAGGATCGGGCGGGGGTCCTCGATGGTCGACTCGATGACCGACAGCGCATCGAGCGCGTAGCCGGGATCCTCGGTGTCGAGGATCTCGCACGCCGCGATCGCGAACGAGGACAACGGGTTCGACAACGCGAAGTTCGCCGGGAGGTCGGTGGTCAGCCGTACGGCCTTGCCGGAGGCGTCCGGCTCCATCGATTCGACGAGTCCTGCGGTGCGCAGTCCCCGGTAGATCTCGATCGCCCGCAGGATGTGCTTCCGCTGCCGCTCGCGCGGTTCGTGGTTGTCCTCGAGGAGATGGCGCATCGAGGTGAAACAGTTGGCGGGGCGGGCGATCACGTCGATCACCATGGAGGTGGTGACCTTGAAGTGTGACCGCAGAGGCTCGGGCGGCGCCGCGATGAGTCGTTCGAAGGTCGGCTCGCCCCACGAGACGAAACCCTCCGGCGCCTTCTTGCGTTGGATCTTCTTGAGCTTCTTCGGATCGTCGCCGGCTTTCGCGGTCGCCCGCGCGTTCTCGACGTCGTGTTCGGGCGCCTGGGCGACGACGAAACCGCGGGTGTCGTAGCCCGCCCGGCCGGCACGACCGACGATCTGGTGGAACTCGCGTGCCTGCAGATGGCGCGTCTTGACGCCGTCGTATTTGGTCAGGCCGGTGAGCAGCACCGTGCGGATCGGGACGTTGATCCCGACGCCGAGGGTGTCGGTACCGGCCACCACCTTGAGGAGTCCCTGCTGCGCAAGGCGTTCGACGAGTCGTCGGTAGCGGGGGAGCATGCCGGCGTGGTGCACGCCGATCCCGGCGCGGACCAGTTTCGACAGCGTGTTGCCGAACCCGGAGGTGAACCGGAAGTCGCCGATCGCGACCGCGATCGCGTCACGCTGCTCCCGGCTGCAGATGTTCGCGCTCAGCAGGGCCTGGGCGCGTTCGACCGCGGAGGCCTGCGTGAAGTGCACGACGTAGACCGGTGCCCGGTCGGCCTCGATCAACCGCTCGATGGTGTCGTGCACCGAGGTCAGGACGTAGGAGTAGTCGAGGGGGACCGGCCGTTGGGTGCCGGTGATCGACGCGGTCTCCCGGCCGGTGCGGCGCCGGAGGTCGTCGGCGAAGAAGGTGACGTCACCGAGGGTGGCTGACATCAGCAGGAACTGCGCGCGCGGCAGTTCGACGATCGGGACCTGCCAGGCCCAGCCGCGTTCGGTGTCGCCGTAGTAGTGGAACTCGTCCATGACGATCAGTCCCACGTCGGCGTCGGCGCCGGTGCGCAACGCGAGGTTGGCGAGCACCTCGGCGGTCGCGCAGATGATCGGTGCACCGGCGTTGACGGTGGCGTCGCCGGTCATCATGCCGACCGAGTCGGCGCCGAACTGCGCGCACAGGTCGAAGAACTTCTCGCTGACCAGCGCCTTGATGGGCGCGGTGTAGAAGGTGCGCTGACCGCGTCCCAGGGCGAACGACGTCGCGCCCGCCGCGACCAGGGACTTACCCGACCCGGTGGGGGTGGACAGGATCACGTTGGCCCCGGAGACCAACTCGATCAGGGCCTCTTCCTGCGCGGGGTAGAAGGTCAGTCCCCGCGACTCCGCCCAGCGGGAGAACTCGTCGTACAGCTCGTCGGGGTCCGACGTCCCCGAGGGGATGAAGGTGGCCGGTGCGTCACCGCTCACGCATCACCCGGCTGAACCCGGCTGCGCATCGTCGTCGGAGTCGTCGTCGGAGGTCTGGTCAGCCCGCTCTGCCGACGTGTCGGACTGATCGGTCGTCGACATGTCGGGCTGATCGGCCGTCGACGTGTCGACCTGATCAGCGAGGAAGCGTTCGAGCTCGGCGCCGAGTTCGTCCGGGGACGGCAGCGCCTCCTCGGCGGCGAGGAGCGAGGCCTTCTCGGTCTGCGCGGTGTTGAACGCGTCGTACTGGTTCTCCAGCGCCGAGACGACCGACTCGACCTCGGAGTTGCCCGAGACCTCTGCGTCGACCTGTGTGCGCACCTTCGCCGCAGCGTTCTCGAGTGCTGCCACCGGCAGGTCCAGCCCGGTGACCTGGGCCAGCGACTGGATCAAGGTGGCCGATGCGCCCGGGTACTGAGCCTGTGAGAGGTAGTGCGGTACGTGCACCGACAGCCCCGCGGTGTCGTACCCGCTCTGGGCCATCCGCAGCTCGACGAGCATCGAGGCGCTGGCCGGGATCTTCAGTTCGCTGCCCCACCGCGGCAGGTCGCCGAGCATCTCCTGGTCGGATCCGTGCGCGGTGATCGACGACGGGCGGGTGTGCGGGATGGCCATGGGGATCGCGTTCAGGCCGACCACCGACGACACCTGGAAGTGATCGGACAGTCGTCGCACGGCCTCGACGAAACGCTCCCATCGCAGATCGGGTTCGGCGCCCGCGAGCAGGAGGAACGGTCGACCGGCGTTGTCGCGGATCGCGTGGATCGTCAGGGTGGGCATCTCGACGTCGGTGAATTCCTGGCCGGAGAACTCCATGGTCGGACGACGCGATCGGTAGTCGATCAGCTCGTCGGTGGAGAACGTGGCGACGAGCTCGGACTCGAGGCTGTCGCGGAGATGCTCGGCTGCCAACGCCACCGCGTGCCCCGCGTCGGCGAAACCCTCCATGGCGTGGACCAGAACAGGGCCATTGCCCTCGTCGCCGGTCACCTGGGGTACGGGAAACTCCAGCTCGTACAACGTGGATTTCTCGTCCATCGTGGCCTCCTTGTCGGCGCAATTGTCGCCCACCGCCGTGTCGACGGCCAAATGCTCCGCGGCCGGGGCCGAGAGGACTCGTGTGGGGACGTTCGCCTCTGTGCAACGACCGCGACGGGGTCGGGTGTTCCCCGCGACTCAGGTATGCCCGTTCGCGCATGACAAACTCGGAGATGCACGACACACTGGTCGCGAGACGTTCTGGACAGGTGTCCATCGACCGGATGTGCCCGACAGATGTCACGAAAGGGCGGAAAACGCATGCCACAGCAGGTTCGCGGGGTTGTCTCGATGAGCAAGGGGGCGCCGACCGAGGTGGTCACGATCACCCTGCCCGATCCCGGCCCGCGCGACGTGATCGTCGACATCGCCGCATGCGGGGTCTGTCACACCGACCTCGCCTACCGCGAGGGCGGGATCAACGACGAGTACCCGTTCCTGCTGGGCCATGAGGCGGCCGGCGTCGTCGAGCAGGTCGGTGATGAGGTCACCCACGTCGCGGTCGGGGACTTCGTCGTCCTCAACTGGCGCGCGGTGTGCGGCCAGTGTCGAGCGTGCAAGCGTGGTCGTCCCTGGTACTGCTTCGACACGTTCAACGCCAGCGTTCCCATGACCCTGGAGGACGGAACAGAACTCACCCCGGCGCTGGGGATCGGCGCGTTCGCCGACAAGACACTCGTCCACGAGGGGCAGTGCACCAAGGTCGCCCCGGACGCCGACCCCGCCGTGGTCGGTCTGCTCGGGTGCGGAGTGATGGCCGGACTCGGCGCCGCGATGAACACCGGTGAGGTGGGTCGCGGCGACAGCGTCGCGGTCATCGGGTGCGGTGGTGTCGGCGACGCGGCGATCGCGGGTGCGCGCCTGGCCGGTGCGACGACGATCATCGCCGTCGACCGGGATCAGCGGAAACTGGACTGGGCCACCGACCTCGGGGCCACCCACACCATCGACGGGTCGCAGGTCGACGACGTCGTCGCCGCGATCCAGGAACTCACCGACGGCAACGGCGCCGACGTGGTCATCGACGCGGTCGGTCGTCCCGAGACCTACGAGACCGCGTTCTACGCGCGCGACCTCGCCGGTGTCGTGGTGCTGGTCGGGGTGCCGACCCCGGAGATGAAGCTCGAGTTGCCGCTGGTCGACTTCTTCTCCCGCGGAGGCGCGCTGAAGTCGTCCTGGTACGGCGACTGCCTGCCCGAACGCGACTTCCCGATGCTGGTCGACCTGTATCAACAGGGTCGACTGCCGCTGGAGAAGTTCGTCACCGAACGGATCGGGCTCGACGACATCGAGTCGGCGTTCCACAAGATGGAGGCCGGCGAGGTCCTGCGTTCGGTGGTCCTGCTGTGAGCCTGCGCATCGACCACGTCGTCACCTCCGGCACATTCGAACTCGACGGCGGTAGCTGGGACGTCGACAACAACATCTGGATCGTCGGTGACGACCACGAGGTCGTCATCATCGACGCGGCGCACTCCGCGGACCCGATCGTGGAGGCCGTGGCCGGGCGGACGGTGCGCGCGATCGTCGCGACGCACGGCCACAACGACCACATCACCGTCGCCCCGGAACTGCGCGACCGCCTCGACGCGCCGATCCTGCTGCACCCCGGTGACGACATGCTGTGGCGCGACACCCATCCCGACGTCGACCACGGCGACATCGAAGACGGCCAGCGGATCTCGGTCGCGGGCACCGAGCTGATCCTGATCAACACGCCGGGTCACTCGCCTGGATCGTGCTGTCTCTACGCGCCCGAGGCGGGTGTCCTGTTCAGCGGCGACACGCTGTTCTCCGGCGGGCCGGGGGCCACGGGGCGGTCGTTCTCGAGCTTCCCGACCATCATCGAGTCGATCCGCGACAAGATCTTCACCCTCGATCCGGAGACGTCGGTGCGTACCGGGCACGGCGATTCCACGTCGGTGTCGGAGGAGGCCCCGCACCTCGAGGAATGGATCGCGCGCGGGAACTGATTGTCGCGTGATCGTGTCGGTCACGTCCCGGACCGTGCTCCGGTGGCACAGTGGCGGCGTGACATCCGTGCCTCGCCGCCCCGGCGTCCGTCCTCCCCGACGGTCGTGGGTGCGGTCGTCGGCGACTGTCGGCGCCCTGGCGCTGTGTGTGCTGCTGACGGTGGCCGGATGCGCCGACGGCGTCGACGGCGACCCGGTGGCCGCATCCGGCGCCCCGTCGGGATCGGACGGTTCATCGGCTCGACTCGACCGGGTGTCGTTGAGCCCGTCGGACTTCCCGGCGTCCTACCCCGCCACCCGGTTGCGCAGCGAACAGGCCGGTCAGGCGCTCGCCGACCTCAGCGGCCACGCCCCGGGCATGACGGTGACCCCGTCGGAGTGCGAGCCCCCGCAGATCCCGTCGGGCGACGGCGAATCGGTGGTACTGGTCGGCATGTCCGACACCGGTGGCGCACTGACCGTCGTGACCACGACCTCGCAGACACCGTTGTCGGACCTCGCCGATCAGATCCGCCGGTGCGGGTCGTACTCCACCGACATCGGTGGTGTCACCGCTCAGGTGAGTGCAGAGGTGCTGCCGCCGTCACCCATCGAGTCGCAGGAGTCGCTGGCCTACCGCCGGGTCGTGCGCTCCGGTCAGTCGCCGGTCACCCTGACCCAGTCGACGACCGTCCTCGCGGCCCAGAACGACGGGGTGCGGGTGTTCGCGAGCTATCTCTCGTTCTCCGGCTCACGACCCGACGGGGCCGCGCTCGACGCGATCTTCACCAAGGCCGTGCAGAAGTCCCGTTCGGGCTGACTGAATCTGTGGGTGTCGGCCGTCATGTGCACAACGTGACCGTCGTGCCCTTCCGTGGCCCGGCGGTGTCGCTGTCGGGACGCACAGTGGCTTACATGACCACAGACCCGCGCACCGTCACCTTCCGCGACCCCGGTGACCTCATCGCCGCCGTTCCCGCCATGGTGGGCTTCATCCCCGAACGATCCCTGGTCCTGCTGGTGTTCGACGCGAGCGGCACCAGGATCGGCGTGACCATGCGACACGATCTCGACCTCGACTCCGACGGCATCGCCACCGAGGCGATGGAGGTTATGGTCGCTCACCTGTGCGAGATATGTCTACGCGACAACACATCCGGGGTCATCGCCCTCGTCATCGACGATCGTTTCGACATCGGCGCCCCGTGCTGGGATCACCTCTTCGCCCTGATCGACTCCGGTCTCGAGGACGTGGGTCTGTACACCGGGTTCGTGGTCGCGGACATGGCTCTGGGCCAACCATGGCTGAATCGGTGGGGTGCGATGGGCACCCACGGTGACCGAGGCATCCTCGACGATCCGCGGTCGAGCGCGATGGCCGTGGCGCATGCGGTCACCACCGGCCGCGTCGTGCTCCGATCACGCGGCGAGATGGTCGACTCGACGGCCCGCACGACGCATTGCGCCGACCCCGTGTGCACCTACGCCGTCGACTCACGAACGAAAACCGCGGCCATCGGTGTCGACGACAGCGAATTGCTGCGACGAGTGCTCGACGTCGTCCTACACGGGCTGGACACCCACGTCGACTGCACGCAACTGCGGATCCTGGAGGCGGCGATCCGCCGACCACCGGTGCGCGATGCGCTGCTGGCCCTGGCGGTCTCCGACGTCGCCGACGCGGCCGAGGCGGTGTGGGCCGAGCTGACCCGCCGGTTTCGCGGGGGCGGCCGGGCCTGTGCAGCAACGCTGTTGGGTCATCTGCACTATGTGCGCGGAGACGGGGCGATGGCGGGCGTCGCCCTCGACTGTGCACTCGACTCCGACGTGGGCTGTTCGCTCGCAGCGCTTCTCGACCGGTCGCTGCGGGCGGGACTGCGGCCGTCGACCCTCCACGAACTGCTCCCGACCAGCTACGCCGCCGCGGACAAACTCGGCGTCATCATGCCCGCACCCGCCGAGCGCGTGGCCGGCTGAGGCGATCGGACGGGGGATCGGGCCGAGCGGATCAGGCGGGGGCGGATCAGGCGGGGGCGGAGTGTGCGCGGTCGCCGAGGGCGCGGGTGTACTCCCAGGCGTCGGCCACGATGGTGGGCAGCGCGGTGTTGGTCGGCTCCCAACCGAGGTCGCCGATGGCCTTGTCGCTCGAGGCGATCAGCACGGCCGGATCGCCCGCACGGCGAGGCGCGTGCACGACCGGGATGTCGAGACCGGTCACCTCCGCACACGTGTCGATGACCTGACGTACGGAGAACCCGGAGCCACTGCCGAGGTTGTAGATCGCGTGACGACCGCTGATCGCGGCCTCGAGCGCCAGGGCGTGGGCACGAGCCAGGTCGTAGACGTGGATGTAGTCGCGGACCGCGGTGCCGTCGTCGGTGTGGTAGTCGGTGCCGAAGATCTTCACCGACTCGCGGTGCCCCATGGCCGCCTGCAGCACGATAGGGATGAGATGCGTCTCGACCCGGCGGTTCTCGCCGGCTCCGCCGTAGGCGCCGGCGACGTTGAAGTACCGCAGGCTGATCGCAGCCAGTCCGTGTGCGGTCGCGTACGAGGTGATGGCGTGGTCGATGGCCAACTTGGTCGCGCCGTACGGATTCGTCGGCCGGGTCGGTGACGACTCCACGATGGGCACCGCGTCGGGCTCGCCGTAGGTGGCGGCGGTCGAGGAGAACACGAGTCGGGGGGTGCCGGTGGTGCGGATCGCCTCGAGCAGCTTCAACGACTCGACGACGTTGCCCTGCCAGTACTTCTCGGGCTGTTCGACCGACTCGCCGACCAACGACTGCGCCGCGAAGTGCAGCACTCCGTCGAAGGACGCACCGTCGAGGATCTCCGGTGCGAGCGCGCCCACGTCCCCCTCGACGAAGGCGGCGGCCTCGGGCACCGCATCGCGGTTGCCGGTGGTCAGGTTGTCGACGACGGTGACGTCGTGCCCGGCGTCGATCATGACGCGGGCACAGACGCTTCCGACGTAACCGGCGCCGCCGGTCACCAGGAGCTTCACTCTTCTCAGACCTTCTCGACGTGCACCGAGTGGGCCATCTCCGACGACAGTCGCAGTCCGGCGTGTCCGGGGGTGTTGATCGTCACCGACCCCGGATCGCTGGTCACGGTCACGCGCGCGTTCGGGACCACCCCGGCCTCACGGAGTGCCGCGATCAGGGTCGGGTCGTCCTGGGCGTGCTCGGAGAGTCGGCGGATGATCACCGCGACCGGTTCACCCTCGGGGAGGTCGGACAGCCGCGTGGCGTCGCCGACCGCCGGGCCGCTCTCGACACCGAGCAGTTCGAGGCCGGGGATCGGGTTGCCGTAGGGCGAGGTCGTGGGGTGCTCGAGGACCTCGATCAGTCGGCGCTCGACGTTCTCGCTCATCACGTGCTCCCAGCGGCACGCCTCGGCGTGTACGTCCTCCCAGGGCATCCCGATCACGTCGACGAGGAGGCGTTCGGCGAGCCGGTGCTTGCGCATCACCGAGATGGCCAGGGTGCGGCCGTGCTCGGTGAGCTCGAGCTGCCGGTCACCCGCGACGCGGAGCAGGCCGTCCCGCTCCATCCGCGCGACCGTCTGCGACACCGTCGGCCCGCTCTGGTCGAGACGCTCGGCGATCCGCGCGCGCAGGGGGACGATGCCCTCTTCTTCCAGGTCATAGATCGTGCGTAGGTACATCTCGGTGGTGTCCACCAGATCGTTCACAGTGCCAACCCTCCGTCATCCGGCCTGTCCATCGAGCCGGTGACCAGATTACCCGTATCCGACCCACATCTTTCACAGCCGCGGACCACTACGTTGGGGCCATGAGTTCTGACACGGTCGCGAGCACCGGCAGCGGTCCCGCGGCGGAGGACTCGCTCATCGTGTGGAGCGAGGACTTCCTGCGCTACCGGTGGGGGGAGGCGCACCCGATGAACCCGATCCGACTGGCGCTGACCATGTCCCTGGCGCACGGTCTCGGGGTCCTCGACGGCGTCGAGATGCGGGCACCCGTCGCGGCCGACGACGCCCTGCTCGAGACCGTGCACCGGCGGGAGTACATCGCCGCGGTGCGGGCGGCGGGGGAGATGGCCGCAGGCGGATCGGTGGCGGGCTTCTCGCCGGCGCTGGCCGAACGGATCTTCGGGCTCGGCAGTGTCGACAACCCGGTGTTCCCCGGGATGCACGAGGCCTCGGCCCTGCTCGTGGGGGGCACGGTGGCGGCTGCGGACGCGATCGCGACCGGGGCGGTGCGCCGCGCGGTCAACATCGGCGGTGGGATGCACCACGCCCTGCCGGCACGCGCATCGGGGTTCTGCGTCTACAACGACTGCGCCGTGGCGATCGCGCACCTGCTGGACAGCGGATTCGACCGGATCGCCTACATCGACATCGACGCCCATCACGGTGACGGCGTCCAGAACCGGTTCTCCGGTGACCCGCGGGTGCTGACGGTGTCGGTCCACCAGCACCCGGCGACACTCTGGCCGGGCACCGGGTACCCCGAGGACATCGGACCGGACACCGGACACGGGACCACCGTGAACCTCGCACTGCCCCCGCACACACCGGATCGGTTGTGGCTGCGAGCCTTCCACGCCGTGGTGCCGTCGCTGGTGGGGAGTTTCCGACCCCAGGTGATCGTCAGCCAGTGCGGTGCCGACAGTCACCGCGCCGATCCGCTCACCGACCTCGGGCTCACCATCGACGGCCAACGGGCCGCCATCCTCGCCATGCGCGACCTCGCCGACACCCATTGCGACGGACGGTGGCTCGCGGTCGGCGGCGGCGGGTACGGCGTCGCCGACGTGGTGCCCCGCATCTGGACCCACCTGATGGCCGCAGCCCTGGGACGCGACGTCGACCCCTCGACCCCGACCGGCGACGACTGGTGCGACACCGCCGCCCTCGCCGCGCGCACCGTGCACCCCGACTTCGTCACCGAGGTCCCCGCACACACCATGTCCGACGGTGGGGACACCGGATTCCACGCGTGGGAGGGCAACTGGGGCCAGGAGGCCCCCGACGGGATCTCGGCACACCTGCACCAGTCCACCGACGCAGCCATCCTCGCCACCCGGTCCGCGGTGTTCCCGCTGCACGGACTCGACCCGGCCGATCCCCGTGACTGACGGCGATCCGGACGCGGGCGCGGTCGAGTCGGCGGTCACCGGTCCGATCGAGACCGGTGGCGGCCCATGGGACTTCCCCCGGCACTGGATCGCCGACGTGCTCGCCTCCGACGGAGGTGCCGTGCACCTGCGACCGATCGTCCCGGCCGACGCCGACCGCATCGTCGCATTCCACTCGAAGCTCTCCGAGCGCACGCGCTACATGCGCTATTTCGGCCCCTACCCGGTCATGTCGCCCCGCGACGTCGTCCACATGACCACCCTCGATCACCGCACCCGCGTCGCGCTCGTCGCGCTGCTCGGCGGGGAGATCATCGCGGTCGGCATCTACGAGGGACTCGCCAGTCTGGGGCGTCCGGAGTCGGCCGAGGTGGCGTTCGTCGTCGCCGACGACCACCAGGGTCGCGGTCTGGGCACCGTGCTGCTCGAACACCTCGCCGGCGCGGCCGCGGAGAACGACTTCACCCGGTTCGAGGCCGAGGTCCTCACCGAGAACCGCGCCATGCTGTCGGTGTTCCGCGACGCCGGCTATCAACTGACCCGCAGCTTCGACGGGTCGACGGTGCACGTCGAGTTCCTCATCGACCCGACCGACGCCCTGCGCACCGTGCGCAACGCCCGCGAGCTCGGTTCGGAATCACGCAGTGTCGCGAACCTGCTGCGACCGTCGTCGGTGGCGATCATCGGTGCCTCGACCGACCCGAGCAAGGTCGGGAACGCGTTGTTGGCCAACGTGATCAGCGGGGGGTTCACCGGACCGGTGTTCCCGGTCAACGCCGAGGCCCGTGCGGTCCGCGGGATCCGCGCCTATCCCTCGGTCCGCGACATCCCCGACCCCGTCGACCTCGCGATCGTCGCGGTGCCCGCCGACACTGTCGGCGACGTCCTGCAGGACTGTCTGACCAAGCGGGTCAAGACGATGGTCGTGGTGTCGGCCGGGTTCGCCGAGTCCGGCGACGTCGGTGCCCTCGCCGAGCGGACGTTGGTCCACGAGATCCGCGCCCACGGGATGCGCCTGGTCGGACCCAACGCGTTGGGCGTGATCAACACCAGCCCCGACGTCGCGTTGAACGCGACCCTGGCACCGCGGGTCCCGGGCCGCGGCCGTATCGGGTTCTTCTGCCAGTCCGGTGCCCTCGGGATCGCGATCCTCGACACCGCCGCACGCCGACAACTGGGCCTGTCGACGTTCGTCTCCGCGGGCAACCGCGCCGACCTGTCGGGCAACGACCTGTTGCAGTACTGGGACACCGACCCCCAGACCGACGTCATCCTGCTGTATCTGGAGAGCTTCGGTAATCCCCGCAAGTTCTCCCGGCTCGCGCGGCGGGTGTCGCGCAACAAGCCCATCGTCGCGGTGAAGTCGGGACGATCCTCGGTGGCGCCGTCGCAGGTGCGCCGAGACTCCACCCTCGACGACGCGAGCGCGCGGGCGGTGCTCGAACAGTCCGGCGTCATCCAGGTCGACACGATCGCCGACCTCTTCGACTGCGCCACCGTGCTCGCCTATCAACCCCTCCCGCGCGGTCCCCGCGTCGGGATCGTCGGCAACTCCACGGTGCTCGGGGTCCTCGCGGCCACCGCGGGGGAGCGTTTCGGTCTGCGCGTGGTCGAACAGATCGATCTGGGCGCGTCCGCCGGCGCCGACGAGTTCGCGCAGGCGCTGCACCGCGTGATCGCCGATGACGGCGTCGACGCGGTCATCGCGGTGTTCGTCCCGCCGGTCGCGGTCGCCGCCGACACCTACGCGCGGGCGTTGACCGAGGCGACCGCCGGCGCCGACAAGACCGTGGTGTCGACGTTCCTCGCCGTCGAGGGCATCCCGGACAACCTGACCGTGCGCGACGAGTCCGGGGTGCCGACGTGGGGGTCGATCCCGTCGTATCCCGCGCCCGAACGGGCCGCGTCCGCGCTGGGCCAGGCGTGGCGGTACGCCCGATGGCGGGCCACACCGGAATCGGAGGTCATCCGCCCGGCCGACGTCGACCCCGACACCGCGCGCGAGATGGTGCGATCCGCGATCGTCTCGACTCGGGTGGGGACCGACGAGACGCTGGCCTTCGACGAGGCGGACTCGGCGCGGCTGCTGGCGCGTTACGGCGTGCACGTCACCGACTTCGCCGAGGTGTCCGACGCCGACGCGGCCGCCGACGCCGCGCAGTCCCTCGGCTTCCCGGTCGCGGTCAAGGCGGTCTCGTCGCGCTGGCGGGGTCGCCTCGACGGGGAGGGCGCCCGTCTCGACCTGTCGGGACCGGGCACCGTCCGGGCGGCGTTCGACGAGCTCGTTGCGCTGACCGGGGACCGACGCCTGCACGTGCAGCGCATGGCCCCGCGCGGTGTCGCGACGGTGATCCGGGTGCGCGACGACCCGTCGTTCGGGTCGCTGATCGCGTTCGGTCTGGCCGGGGCGACATTCGATCTGCTGGGCGATCACGCCTACCGGGCCATCCCGCTCACCGAGGCCGACGCCCGCGATCTCGTGGCCGCGCCACGGTCGGCGCCGTTGCTGGCCGGCTACCGGGGCGAACCCGCAGTGGACACCGACGCCCTGGTGGATCTGTTGGTGCGGGTCTCGACGCTCGTCGACGACATCCCCGAGGTGCGTGAACTGGTGCTCGATCCCGTGCTGGCGTCGGGCTCGGGTGCCGTCGTGCTCTCCGGCCGCGTCCGGGTCGGTCCGGTGCCGTCGCGCCGCGATGCGGGACCGCGCCGACTGAGCTGACCGGCTGTCACACGACGACGGCCCCCGATCTGGTGATCGGGGGCCGTCGTGTCGGAACTCAGAACTCAGCTGGCGTAGGCGCGCAACCGCTCGGCGCGATCGCCCTGACGCAGCTTGGCCATCACCTCGCGCTCGATCTGGCGGACGCGCTCACGGGACAGCCCGAAGAGTCGGCCGATCTGATCGAGGGTGCGCGGCTGACCGTCGTCGAGACCGAAACGCAGGCGGATGACCTGCTGCTCGCGCTCGTCGAGGGTCGAGAGCACGCTGCGGACGTCGGTGTGCAGCAGACCGGCGATGACGGCGCTCTCGGCCGAGGTGGCCTCGGCGTCCTCGATGAAGTCGCCCAGGGGCGCCTCCTCGTCGCTGCCCACCGGCATGTCCAGGCTCACCGGGTCGCGGCTGTGATCGAGCAGATCGGCGATCTTCTCCGCCGGGATGCCGGACTCGGCGGCCAGTTCGTCGTCGGTCGCCTCCCGCCCGAGCTGCTGATGCAGCTCACGCTTGATGCGGGCGAGCTTGTTGACCTGCTCCACGAGATGGACGGGGAGACGGATGGTGCGGCTCTGATCGGCCATGCCACGGGTGATCGCCTGACGGATCCACCAGGTCGCGTAGGTCGAGAACTTGAAGCCCTTGGCGTAGTCGAACTTCTCCATCGCGCGGATCAGACCGAGGTTGCCCTCCTGGATCAGGTCCAGCAGCGGCATGCCGCGACCGGTGTAGCGCTTGGCCAGCGAGACGACGAGACGCAGGTTTGCCTCGAGCAGATGCGACCGCGCGGACTCGCCCTCGCGGATGAGCTGCGCGAGGTCACGCTTCTTCGTCGGTGACAGCCGCTTCTTGGTGGCCAACACGTGCTTGGCGTACAGGCCGACCTCGATTGCCTTCGCGAGCTCGACCTCCTGCTCGGCGTTGAGGAGAGCGGTGCGACCGATCCCGTTGAGGTACACCCGGACAAGGTCTGCAGCCGGGCTCTGGGCATCGAGATCCGCATCGGTCATCTGCGGCCGCACGGTGTCTGCGGGCCTTGTCGTGGTGGCGGTGGTGATGGTCATATCGGCCTCCTCGCGAGCGTGTGTCTTCATAGGGTCCAACGGTTCGCCGTCCGCGAATAGTTCCTTCGCCCGTTCCCCCGGTACCCGTGCTGACCTGCGCGGATGCGTTATGCGTTCTGAGAAGATGCTGAGAACCCGTGAGACACCCCCATATCGGGAACCAGAGAGACGCCCGTCACGCCCGCAGGAGGGGGTTCGTGCCCGGTCTCAGCGGGCAGGCCGGAGCAGTCCGTGGCGGACCAGGGCCGCGACGAAATCGTCGATGGCACCGGGTTCGGGTTCTCCGGTCGCGGCGGACAACAATTCGGTCACGTCACCCAGCGTCAGCCCGTCGGAGCGCAGGCCGGCGACCAGCGACCGACCCCAGGAGTCGATCTCGTGGGTCCACCGCGGGCCGTCGGTGCGGTGTAGGCGCGCGACGACCTCGCCCCAGCCCACGCCGTCGGCGGCCGATCCCGCGGACAGGGTCGAGATCTGCTCCAGCGCAACACCGTCGGCGGCGGAGAACCGGGACGCCTGCAGGTCGGCCGTGCGCAGCCACCCGACCCGGTCGAGGTAGTCCGACGCCTCGCGACCGAGTGGGTCGTCGAGGGCATGGCTGAGTTCCTCGGCCAGCAGGTCGGTGGGTTCGCCGGTGGAGCGGAGGAACACGAAGCCGAAACCGATGCCCTCGACGCCGGATCGTTCGAAATGCGCCAGCCACTCGTCGGCGAGTGCAGCCCCGGCACCGGAGCGCGGGTCGTACCCGGCATCGCGCAGCCAGGTGCCGACGTAGAGCGCCGGATCGGCGACATCGCGCTGCACGACCCACGCGTCGACACCGTGGTCGGGGATCCACGACGCGACCCGGTCGCGCCAGTCGCCGCCGGTGATGACCCAGGAGGCGAGCATGCACGCGGTCCCACCGTCGGCCAGGTGTTCGGCCGCACCGGACACCACGAGTTCGCTGGCGCCGTCGAGGTCCAGTCCGGAGTCGCGATAACTGTGCGTCACGGTCGGTGGTCCCACCACGAACGGCGGGTTGGCCACGATTCGGTCGAACCGCTGTGATCCGGCCGGCGCGAACCAGGGACCGGACCGCAGGTCGTACCGGTCGGGCGAGATGCCGTTGATCGCCAGTCCCGCCCGGGTCATCGCCAGCGACCGCGCCGTGATGTCGGTGGCGGTGACGTGGTCGGCCGACGACAGCGCGTGGACCGCCTGCACCCCGCACCCGGTTCCCAGATCCAGGACGCGCCCGGCCGGTTCGACCGTCGCCCGTAGCAGCGACAGCGACGCCTGCCCGACCCCGAGGACGTGGTCGGGAGCGATCGTCGTCGGCCGCATCGCGCCGTCGAGGTCGGAGAACAGCCAGCGGGTGCCGTGACCGGAGTCGAGCGGACGGACGTCGATCGCGGCGCGGACGTCGTCGCCGTCGGAGTGCAGCAGACCCACCGCGACGGCCGCGTCGAGGTCCACCGTCGCCAGTGCCGCGGCCACCTCGGACCGTGGGCACGGGTCGTCGAGAAGCAGCAGTCGGATCAGGGTGCCGAGCTCGCCCGCGTCGCGGCAGGCGCGCCGGACCGGGACCGGTTCGGCCCGTCCGAGTGCGGCGTGGGCGTCGGCCCCGAGGAGGTCGAGCACCCCGTCCGCGTCGTAGCGGTGCGCCTCGAAGGCCTCACGGAGGCCGGGGGTGATGGTGTGCAGGTCATCGACCGGGGTGATCGGCGGTGAGGTCATGGGGGATCAGGGTGCCACGGATGGCCACGAGATCAGCCGTCGTGACCCTTCAGCTGTCGGAAATGGGTCGCCTCGACCGCGGGAGGGTTGGCGTCGCCGGACCACTTGTACCGGGGGATCTCGCCCTTCTCGCGGGGCGGCCGGTCGTTGGCGATCAGCACCGCGACCCACGGGATCGGGATCGACAGGGCGATGACCGCCAGCGCGAGCAGACCCGAACCCGTCATCCCGTAGACGATCCCGGCGAGGACGAGCGCGGGCACACGGAAGGCCATCAGCGTCAGATATCGCCGCACCCGGGCCTTGTGCTGGTCGTCCTGGGAGACCTGCGCCTGGGTGATGAGAATCGCTTCACGTGCCTCTTCATGTGCCACGTCCTCCACTGTTGCACTTTTTGTTCAGTAATGCATCGGTGCAGCTCAGATGAACGTGTTGGGACCCTGAGACATCGGGCACAATGACTGCCATGGACACCCAGACGATCGAGCGCCCCGACGTCGACACCGATGAGACGACCGACGACGACACACCCAAGTTCTTCCACTACGTCAAGAAACACAAGATCGCCGAGAGTGCCGTCATGGGCAGTCACGTGGTGGCGTTGTGCGGCGAGGTCTTCCCGGTGACCCGGTCGCCGAAACCGGGTTCGCCGGTGTGCCCCAAGTGCAAGAAGATCTACGAGAAGATGAAGAAGGACGAGTGAGCGCGACCGCAGGTCACTGCGGCGGGCGGGTCTGCTTGCGGATGGGTCCGGTCTGCATGCGCTTGGGCATCGACTTCAACTGATCGGTGAGGTCGGTGGTCTGCTGGGAGACCCAGTCCTTGACCTGCTCGACGTGGGTCGGCGCGAGACTGGGCCAGGTCGCCTGGATGGCGGCGTTGAACTGGGCGCCGATCACGATGGCGAACCCCAGGAAGAACGTGAACAGCAGGAACGCGATGGGTGTGGCGAGCGCGCCGTAGGAGTAGCCCGTCTTGGTGATCGTCCCGAGGTAGACGCGCAGCACCGCGCTGGCGCACCAGAACACCACCGCGGCCAGCACCGCGCCCGCGACCAGTCGGTGCCACGGCAGCGGCTTGGGCAGCGAGATCCGGTAGAGCGTGGTGAGCGCGACGATCAGCAGCACGCCCACGGCGGGGTAGTAGCCGAAATCGATCAGGTTCGTGCTCACGGGGTGCCACGAGTCCGGGATGATGTCGTTGATGTAGGTCGGTCCGAGCGCGACCAACGGCAACATGAAGATCGAGACGACCAGGAACGCGATGTAGAGGTTGAGCGCGAACACGCGCTGCCACACCGCGTTTCGCACGTCGTGCTGATCGTGGGCCTTGTTGATCGAGTCGACGAAGCTCGACATCGCCGATGATCCCGACCACAGCGACAGCAGGAATCCCAGTGAGATCAACTCGCCGCGGCCCCGCGCCAGGACGTCGTTGACCGTCGGCGTGATGATCTCGTCGACGACGTTGTCGCTGAAAACCCCGCCCGCGAACTCGATGATCCCGCTGCGGATCGTCTCGAGGGTGTCGGGGCCGAACCATCCGCCGACGTAGCCGAGGCTGCCGAGCAGGCCCAGCAACAACGGCGGCAGCGACAGCGTCTGCCAGAACGCGGCCTGGGCCGACATTCCGAAAATCGAGTCGTCCCAGGCCTTGACGATGGTGCGCCAGAACAATCGGGGCAGGCTGCGCATCACGGGCGGACCGCTCCGGGACGTGGAACGCCCAGGACCCGTCTCGTCAACATCACCGGTGGCATCGATGTCATCAGCATCCCCGATCGGGTCCGCGGATGGGCGACCCGGGCCACTCGCGTGTCGGTGGGACCTCGCCCGGGCGGGGTACGATCATGCACGGCCCACGAGCCGCCGAAGCGGCCGTTTCACGCCTGTCACAAGCCGCTGTACGTCGAGGAGTTGTCGATTTCCGAGGTTATGGTTCCGGGCGCGTCCGCGTCGCTCCGGACATGGCAACGCCGCGCTCTGACGAAGTACCTGGCCACCGCGCCGAGGGACTTCCTCGCCGTTGCGACGCCGGGCGCAGGCAAGACGACCTTCGGCCTACGGATCGCCAGCGAGCTCATCCGCGACCGCACCGTCGAGCAGATCACCGTGGTCGCGCCCACCGAACACCTCAAGTACCAGTGGGCGCAGGCCGCGGCGCGGGTCGGTATCGCGCTCGACGCGCGGTTCAGCAACTCCGCCGGCGCCACCAGCGCCGACTACGACGGTGTCGTGGTCACCTACGCGCAGGTCGCGGCCCACCCCTTCCGGCACCGCGTGCGTACCGAGAACCGCAAGACCCTCGTGATCATGGACGAGATCCACCACGGCGGCGACGCCAAGAGCTGGGGCGACGGCATCGCCGAGGCGTTCTCCGACGCGACGCGTCGGGTGGCGCTCACCGGGACACCGTTCCGCTCCGACGACTCCCAGATCCCGTTCGTCACCTACGAGCCCGACGGTGACGGCGCGCTGCGCTCGAAGCCCGACCACAGCTACGGCTACGCCGACGCCCTCGCCGACGGTGTGGTGCGCCCCGTGGTCTTCCTGGCCTACTCGGGGCAGGCGAGCTGGCGGACCAACGCGGGCGAGGAGTTCTCCGCCCGTCTCGGCGAGCCGTTGTCGGCCGAGCACACCGCCCGCGCCTGGCGCACCGCTCTGGATCCGCACGGCGACTGGATCCCGGCGGTGCTCACCGCGGCCAACACCCGCCTCGGTCAGCTCCGCGCAGGCGGGGTGCCCGACGCCGGAGGTCTGGTCATCGCAACGGATCAGAAGACCGCCCGCGACTACGCCGAGCTGCTCGAGGAGATCTCGGGATCGCCGGTCACCCTCGTGCTGTCCGACGATCCGAGCTCGTCGTCACGGATCGACGAGTTCGGTGCGTCCGACGACCGGTGGATGGTCGCGGTCCGCATGGTCTCCGAGGGCGTCGACGTGCCGCGTCTCGCGGTGGGCGTCTACGCCACCTCCGCCTCGACCCCGCTGTACTTCGCGCAGGCCATCGGCCGCTTCGTGCGATCGCGGCGGGCGGGGGAGACGGCCAGCGTGTTCCTGCCGTCGGTGCCGGTGCTGCTGCGTCTCGCCAGCGAACTCGAGGCGCAGCGCGACCATGTGCTGGGCAAGCCACACCGCGAGCAGGAGGGTTTCGACGATCAGCTGCTCGCGGAGGCCAACAAGGTCGCCGACGAGCCGGGCGACGACGAGCCGGCCTTCATCTCGCTGCACGCCGACGCCGAACTCGATCAGGTGATCTACGACGGCTCCTCGTTCGGCACCGCGACGTTCGCGGGCAGCGACGAGGAATCGGACTATCTGGGTCTGCCCGGACTGCTCGACGCCGACCAGGTCCGGGATCTGCTGCGCAAGCGCCAGACCCAGCAGGTCGCGGCACGATCGGCGGAACCGGTCGCCCCCACGCCCCGGCCCGATGTGGGCACGGGTCCACAGCTGGCGGCGCTACGCCGGGAACTCAACGGACTGGTCGCCATGCACCACCATCGGACCGGCAAACCTCACGGTCTGGTGCACAACGAACTGCGATCACGACTCGGTGGGCCGCCGACGGCGATGGCCACCGTCGAGCAGCTCAAGGAACGCATCAGCGCGCTCCGTCAGTGGAAATGACGCGAGGTCTCCGCGTCACCGGATCCGGATCGGACGCGACGAACCGAGCGGCCCCGGATAGCACTGACCTCCGGCACCCGTGAGGGACACCGGAGGTCAGTGGGTATCAGGTCAGACCAGTTCTTCTTCGGAACGGGTCACTGTGGCACCGAGGTCCGCCAGGCGCGCCTCGTGCTCGTTGTAGTGGTGACGGCAGAACAACAGTTCGCCGCCCGCGGGAAGGTTGGCGCGTACGCGTGCTGCTGCCCCGCAACGGTCACAACGGTCGGCAGCGGTGAGGGGCATGGAGATCGAGGTGGTGGTGATGACATCTGACATGGTTCCTCCGTCCCGGGCGAGCGCGAACGCTTCCCTTCGCGAGCTGACCCACCAGGAATGGTGGGCTTCTCTCACTCTCTCAGACGATTCGCGTCCCCGTATTGTTCCCGCGCCCGGGGAGTCGTCGCGTCATGCACACGTAACACGTGGTCGGACCGCGTGGTGAGAGCGCTCACGTCCCGCACCGGTCGGCGGCCTGGGGGTGATCCGGTCCGGTTCGTCTGGGTGCTCTTCGTCGTCAGTGCGGTGTGTCAGTACCTCGGTGCGGGCATCGCGGTGCCCCTGTTCGACCACACCGATCCGGCGGTCATCGCGTGGCTGCGCACCGTCACCGGAGGGATCGTGCTCGTCGCCATCACCCGACCGGTCTGGGTGGTGCGTGACCGACGACGACTGCTGCGCGCGACGATGTTCGGTCTGGTCACCACCGGGATGAACGTCGCGTTCTACGTGGCCATTTCCGACATCGATCTGGGCGTGGCGGTGGCCATCGAGTTCATCGGGCCGACCGCCGTCGCGGCTGTGTCGACCCGTGGACCACGCGGTGTCGCGGCGATCGTCGCGGTGGTGGCCGGCGTCGTCCTGGCCAGTGGTGCGTCGCCGAGCGGGTCGGTGTTCGGGGTGTCGTTCGCGATCCTGGCCGGCGTCCTGTGGGCGGGCTACATCGTCCTCGGCGCGCGGGTGTCGGGCGCGACGGCGACCGAGCTCGGCGGTCCGAGACGGTGGCGGACCGGGGTGGAGGACCTCGGCGTGGGACTCGCGGTCGCCGGCCTGGTGAGCGCACCCGTGGTCCTCGGCGTGAGCGAGATCACAGGGTCGGCCGGTCTCTCGATCGGTGTGGTGGCTGCGGTCGCAGCCGTCGGAGTGCTCTCCAGCGTCATCCCCTACGTCCTCGACCAGGTGGTGCTCACCCGAATCGGGCGCGGGCGTTTCGCGCTCATGCTGGCCTTGCTGCCCGCCACCGCGGTGCTCGTCGGGGCGGTCGTGCTGGCGCAGGTCCCCACGATCACCGAACTCGCGGGCATCGCGCTGGTCATCGTCGCGATCACCCTGTCCGCGGGCTCCGACCGCGCCGACGGGACGGGTTCTGCGCCCGCGGTGCCGGGCTGATGTGGCACCGTGGACGGTGATGACCGATCCCACCCGATCTCCCGCCGACCCGTCACCCTCGTCCGCGTCGCCGTCGTCGCAGTCGCACCCGGAGACGCCGCTGGTGCACCTGTGCGCCAAGCCGGACTGGGTTCGGGCGCACGCGTACGGACGGCTCGCACCCGACTCCCTCGATCAGGTGGGTTTCATCCACCTGTCGGCACTCGAGCAGGTGCACATCCCCGCCAACGCGATATTCCGGGACCGCACCGATCTGGTGCTGCTCGAGATCGATCCGGCGCGGGTGCCCGCCGACATCGTGTGGGAGGACGGCGATCCGCCGCACCCCGACGGGATCCAGTTCCCGCACCTGTACGGCCCGCTCCCGGTCACCGCGGTGTCCCGGGTACACGACTACCTCCCCGAGTCGGACGGCACCTTCGCGGCACGCACGACGTTTCACCACCCCTGACCCGGCGCCGACGTCACCGGGACTCCCGCGCGAGGATCGCCGCCTGCACCCGCGACTGCAGGTCGAGCTTGGTCAGGATGTGCGACACGTGTGTCTTCACCGTGGTCTGCGAGATGAACAGGGCCCGGGCGATCTCGGCGTTCGACAGACCTTCGCCGAGGCAGTCGAGGACGCCGCGCTCGCGGTCGGTGAGCACCGCGAGATCGACGCTCGGTGAGGGTGTGGGTCGACGGGGTGTGGCCGACTCGGACACCCGGGCGATGACCCGGCGCGTCACCTCCGGAGCGAGTACCGCGTCGCCGCGGGACACGGCACGGATGGCGTCGATGATGTCCTCGGTCTCCGCGGTCTTGAGCAGGAAGCCGCTCGCCCCCGCGCGCAGCGCGTCGAAGACGTTGTCGTCCACGTCGAACGAGGTGAGGACGAGTACGGCGGCGGCGCCCGCGCGGGTGATCGCCGCGGTCGCGGCGATTCCGTCGGTGCCGGGCATGCGGATGTCCATGAGAACCACGTCCGGCCGCAGTCTGGCGACCGTCTCGATCGCCTCGTCGCCGTCACAGGCCTGACCGACGATCTCGATGTCGTCGATCTGCCCGAGCAGCAGCGCGAGGCCGGAACGGATGGCCGCGTGATCGTCGGCGATCACCAGGCTGATGCTCACAGTGATCCGCCCGGGGCGTCGACGACCTGCGCGGGACTCGCAGGTGCGCGTTCGGGTCGCAGGGGGAGCGACGCATCGACCACCCAGTGGTCGCCGCACGGTGCTCCCGAGCAGTCACCGCCGACCGACTCGGCCCGCAGCGCCATGTTCGCCAGCCCGTGCGACCCCCGCCCGTCGCCGGGTGGATGGTGCCCGGCGGGGAGTGGGTTGCGCACCGTCACGGTCAGGTCGGTGTCGGTCGCGCCGAGGCGGATCGAGATCGGTTCCGCGGGCGCGTGTCTGGTCGCGTTGGTGAGCGCCTCGGCCACGATCCGGTAGGCGCAGACGTCGACCGACGGAGGGAGCTCGGGAGGTGCCTCGCCGCTCACGGTCACCGGTGACCCCGCGGTGCGCGCGGTGGTCACCAGGCGGTCCAGGCGGCGCAGGGACGCCGTGCGACGGCTCTGCTCCTGATTCCCGGTCCCGGTCTCGGTGTCTGTGCCGCCGAGGACCTCGATCATGGTCCTCATCTCACCCAACGCCTCCACGCTGTTGCTGCGCACCGAGGCGAGCACCTCGGCGGTGATGGGCGAGCCGGGCCCGGCCCGCAGTGCCGCGGCCGACTGCAGCGCGATACCGGAGAGGTGTCCCGCGACGATGTCGTGCAGATCGCGGGCCAGTCGGCGGCGTTCGTCGGCGACGGCGTCGGCGCGATCACGCGCGGCGAGCTGCGCCACGGCCAGCGACCGTTCTCGCTCACTCTGCGCGGCCAACCGGTGCTCGGCGATGGCTCGCCCGTACCCGATGGGGGAGATGACCAACGCCAGCAGCCACAGCAGGATCAGCAGCACCGAACGCCAGCTGCCGTCGACGGCGATCACCGACGCGACCGCGAGGACGGTGATGGCCACGACCGTCGCGTACATCACGTGCACGGTGCGGCGGCCGGCGTACAGCGCGACCGCATAGGCGACGTCGGACAACACCAACCACACCGAGATCGACTGTGCCACCGCGACATCGACACCGACGACGACCAGACACAGGGCGAACGACAACCCGGGCGCGGTGGACCGCAACGACTGGACCGCGCACGCGGTGACCAGGGTGACCAGGGCGAACCAGCGCGGCAGGTCGAACGGTGATCCGGAATTGCCGCCGATGACGGTCAGATCGGCGGCGTAGAGGACGAGACCGAGCGCGAGGAACGCGAGGCACACGGCGACGTCGCGCAGACGCGGCCGTTCGGCCACCCGACTCCACATCCTCGCCGCCTCCTTCTCGTCGGACCGACTCATCACACCACGCGCGACACCGTCGGCGGATCGTCCGAAGTGATGACGGGGCCGATGTGATCTCGTGCTCGCGGCCGATGTGGGCGCCGGTTGCTCGGAGAAGTCTGAGGGGCATGGAATCCCCCGTGCTCCTCGTCATCATCGGTTGTGAGATCGGCTTCTGGGTCGTCGTGTTCGCCGGACTCGCGGTGCGGTACGGCCTCCGGGCTCCCCGCGCGTCGACGATCATCCTGCGCATGGTGCCGGTGGTCGATGTGGTGCTGCTCGTGGCGGTCGCCCTCGACCTGCATTCCGGCGCGGCGGTGGAACAGATCCACCGGATCGCGGGCGTCTATCTCGGGGTGACGGTCGCGTTCGGGCACTCGATGATCCGGTGGGCCGATGTGCGATGTGCGCACTGGTTCTTCGGTGGGCCCGCGCCGACGCCGCGACCGAAGCGCGGTCCGGAGGCGGTGCGTCAGGAGGTGATCGGCTTCGCGCGGTGGCTGCTCGCCGCCGGTGTGGCCGGAGCCGCCATCCTGGGCCTGGCCGTCACGGTCGCCGACTCCGACCAGGCTCACGACCTGTACGGCATCTTCCCGCTGTTGGGGATCATCACCGTGATCTGGTTCGCCACCGGCCCGGCGTGGGCGTGGTTCGACCAGGGGAGCCGCGTGCGCTCGTGACCGGTCCACGCGACGACGCAGCCGGCTGTGGGTGCCCGCTCGGTGTGGTGGCCAGGTGCCGGCATGGTCGCGCCCTGTTCACTTGACGGTGTGATTAGGCGCCGGTCAATATAGACGTATGTCGAAACAGGGCCTGCACGTCGAGGCCGCGGGCGAGTGCTGCTCGCCGTTGATCCGGGAACCGTTGAGCGCTGATCGGGCGGGCGATCTGGCCCACATGTTCAAGGCAATCGGGGATCCGGTCCGACTGCGGTTGTTGAGTCTGGTGGCGAGCCACGAGAACGGTGAAGCGTGTGTCTGCGACATCTCCGATGGGTTCGCCTTGTCGCAGCCGACCATCTCGCATCACCTCAAGGTGCTGCGCAGTGCTGGTCTGCTCGACTGCGAACGCCGCGGGACCTGGGTGTACTACTGGGTGATTCCAGCTGCGTTGCAGCAGTTGTCGGCGGTGTTGAGTAGCGCGGATTCATCCGCAGCTGACGCCGCGATGGCGGTGAACGCATGAGCACCTCGACAGATAGGGCGGATGCCCCCGCAGTGGTGGGCAAGCTGTCGACGCTCGACCGGTTCCTGCCGGTATGGATCGGCGTCGCGATGGTTGCCGGCTTGCTGCTCGGCCGCGGGATCCCCGGCCTCGATGACGCACTGTCGAAGATCTCGGTCGACGGGGTTTCCCTGCCGATCGCGATCGGACTGCTGATCATGATGTACCCGGTACTGGCGAAGGTCCGCTACGACCGGCTCGACTCGGTCACCGGCGACAAGAAGCTCCTTCTCGGGTCTTTGGCCCTGAACTGGATTCTCGGTCCTGCGTTGATGTTCGCCCTCGCGTGGCTGTTCCTGCCCGACCTGCCCGAATACCGCACCGGCCTGATCATCGTCGGCCTCGCACGGTGCATCGCGATGGTGATCATCTGGAACGACCTCGCCTGCGGCGACCGAGAGGCGGCCGCCGTGCTGGTGGCGATCAACTCGGTCTTCCAGGTCGTGATGTTCGCTGTCCTGGGCTGGTTCTACCTGTCGGTCCTCCCGGGCTGGCTGGGGCTCGAGCAGGCCGAGATCTCCACTTCGGCATGGCAGATCGCGAAGTCGGTCCTGATCTTCCTCGGCATCCCGCTCGTCGCGGGATACCTGTCGCGCCGGTTCGGCGAGAAGGCCAAGGGCCGCGACTGGTACGAGAGCACGTTCATTCCCCGCATCGGGCCGTGGGCGCTCTACGGGCTGCTGTTCACCATCGTGATTCTCTTCGCGTTGCAGGGCGATCAGATAACTTCCAGGCCGCTCGACGTCGTGCGGATCGCGCTGCCGCTGCTGGTGTACTTCGCCGTCATGTGGGGCGGCGGGTACGCATTCGGTGCCGCGATGGGACTCGGCTACGAGCGGACGACGACGCTGGCGTTCACCGCTGCGGGCAACAACTTCGAACTCGCCATCGCCGTCGCGATCGCCACCTACGGGGCGACGTCCGGGCAGGCACTGGCCGGGGTCGTCGGGCCGTTGATCGAGGTCCCGGTGCTTGTCGGGCTGGTCTACGTATCGCTGGCGTTGCGGAAGCGGTTCAGTGCCCGAACGCCCGCCGCGGCGGTCTCGAGTATCAAGGGGTAGCGATGGCCGAGACGCACCGTCGGCGTTCGTGAACGCATCGGGCAACGCGACGGCCGATGGCGTGATGTGCAGATGATCGCGCGCCGCAGCACGACGGTTGGCACCTGAGAAAAGGATTTGCCATCCTCCAGTTCCCGCACGCTTCTAGTCAGAAGGGTTTCCCCAGATGTCTGACACACCCAGTGTCCTGTTCGTGTGCGTCCACAACGCCGGCCGATCCCAGATGGCTGCCGGGTTCCTCACCACACTCGCCGGGGATTCGATTGAGGTCCGCTCCGCGGGCAGCGCACCCGCCGCCTCCGTCAACTCCGCGGCGGTGGAGGCGATGGCCGAGCTCCTGCCGGTGCAGGCGGGCCCCCGATGAGTACGCCGAGTGTGTTGTTCGTGTGCGTGAAGAACGGTGGCAAATCTCAGATGGCTGCCGGCCTCATGGCCAAGGAGGCCGGTGACACCGTCGAGGTGCATTCCGCGGGAACGAAACCCGGCACCGCGGTCAACGCACAGTCGGCGGAGTCGCTACTCGAGGTCGGCGTCGACATCACCACAGAGCAGCCGAAGCCGATAGATCCGGAGCTGTTGGCACGAATGGACTACGTGATCACCCTCGGTCGCGAAGCCCGGGTCGAGGAGGTCGCTGGACCGGTCTACGAGAACTGGGACACCGATGAGCCCTCGAACCGGGGGATCGAGGGGATGGAGCGGATGCGGCTGGTCCGCGACGACATCGCCACCCGGGTCCGCGACCTGCACGCTCGCCTCACCGCCGGGTGAGCAGCAACGCCACCCATTCGGCTGACGTCGTGGTCATCGGCGGCGGCCAGGCGGGCCTGGCCGCCGGTTACTACCTACGTAGAACCGGTCTCGATTTCGTCATCCTCGACGACAACCCCTACCCGGGCGGCTCGTGGCAGCACTACTGGCAGTCGCTGACCCTGTTCTCGCCCGCCGAGTACTCGTCGCTGCCCGGGTGGCCGATGCCGCCCTACCCCAACGGGTTTCCACCGGCGACGCACGTCGTGGACTACCTGACCCGATACGAACATCGTTATGAGCTGCCCATCCGGCGCCCCGTATCCGTCACCGAGGTCACGCGCACAGATCACGGTTTCCACGTCCACAGCGACGACGGTGGTTGGGATGCGCGGCGGGTCATCAATGCCACCGGCTCATGGCGGCAACCTTTCTGGCCGCTGTACCCCGGCATCAGCGAGTTCGCCGGGCGTCAGCTCCACACCGTTGACTACCGCTCTCCCGAGCCGTTCGCCGGGCAACGGGTGGCGGTGGTGGGGGGCGGTAACTCCGCCGCCCAGATCGTCGCGGACCTTTCCGCTGTGGCGGAGCCCCTGTGGTGCACGCCCCGCCCGCCCCGGTACCTGCCCGACGACGTCGACGGCCGGGTGTTGTTCACCGTGGCCTCCGAGCACGCCGCTGCGGTCGCCGCCGGCCGGCCATCGGACGGGGGTGTCGGTGGGCTGGGTGACATCGTGGCCGTGCCGTCGGTGCGCGCTGCCCGCGACCGCGGCCAGCTCACCGCCCATCCGATGTTCACCCACCTCACCGCCGGCGGCGTCGTCATCGACGGCGTCGAGGAACAGGTCGATGCGATCATCTGGTGCACCGGGTTCCGGCCCGCCCTGCGACACCTCCACGGGCTGGTCCGAACGAGGGGCGATCACCATCCGGTCGTCGACAACCATCTGGTCGATGACCCCGCGATGATGTTCCTCGGGTACGGCGACTGGACCGGACCGGCCTCGGCCACCCTCATCGGGGTCGGGCGCACCGCTCGCTCCCTGCTTGCCCCAGCCCGGCGCAGGCCGCGCTAGGTCGCACGTGCACACTTCGCCGGCCTCGGTCGAGATCGGGACCACCTGCTGCGTCGCCACCCTTGAGAGCCTCGCCGAACAACAACGCAGCCGCCCCGGAGGATCTCCGGGGCGGCTGCGTCGTCTGGACGGGTGTGACTAGTCGAGGTAGTCGCGCAGCACCTGCGAGCGCGACGGGTGGCGCAGCTTCGACATCGTCTTCGACTCGATCTGACGGATGCGCTCACGCGTCACGCCGTAGACCTGGCCGATCTCGTCGAGCGTGCGCGGCTGGCCGTCGGTGAGACCGAACCGCAGACGCACCACGCCCGCCTCGCGCTCGGACAGCGTCTCGAGCACCGACTGCAGCTGATCCTGCAGCAGGGTGAACGACACGGCGTCGACGGCCACGACGGCCTCGGAGTCCTCGATGAAGTCACCGAGCTGGCTGTCGCCCTCGTCGCCGATGGTCTGATCGAGCGAGATGGGCTCACGCGCGTACTGCTGGATCTCCAGCACCTTCTCGGGCGTGATGTCCATCTCCTTGGCGAGCTCCTCGGGGGTGGGCTCGCGGCCCAGGTCCTGGAGGAGTTCGCGCTGGATGCGACCGAGCTTGTTGATGACCTCGACCATGTGCACCGGGATGCGGATGGTGCGGGCCTGGTCGGCCATGGCGCGGGTGATGGCCTGACGGATCCACCAGGTGGCGTACGTCGAGAACTTGTACCCCTTGGTGTAGTCGAACTTCTCGACCGCGCGGATCAGACCGAGGTTGCCCTCCTGGATGAGGTCCAGGAACGCCATGCCGCGACCGGTGTAGCGCTTGGCCAGCGACACCACGAGTCGCAGGTTGGCCTCGAGCAGGTGGTTCTTGGCGCGGTTGCCGTCACGGGAGATCCAGGACAGATCGCGACGCTGGGCCACGGTCAGCTTCTCGCCGGCGTCGGCGATGCGACGCATCCGCTCGGTGGCGAAGAGTCCGGCCTCGATGCGCTTGGCGAGTTCGACCTCCTCCTCGGCGTTGAGGAGGGCGACCTTGCCGATCTGCTTCAGGTAGGCGCGGACCGAGTCGGCCGAGGCGGTGAGCTCGGCGTCCTTGCGCGCCTGGCGCAGGGCCTCGGACTCGTCCTCGTCCCAGACGAAGTCGCCGGACTTCTTGTCTTCCTCGGTCGGCTCCTCGATCTCCTCGGCGTCGGCCTTCGCGGCCGGCTTCACCTTGGCGGTCGCGGTGTCGTCGTCGTCATCGACCTCGACATCGTCGACGACGATCTCTTCGGCATCGATCTCACCCTCGGGTGCGTCGATGTCGTCGATGGTCGAGGCGTCGGCCTCGTCGGGCGCCGAGCCGTCGGCCGCCTTGGCGGGCGCCTTCTTCGCGACGGCCTTGCGCGCGGCCTTCTTGGCCGGGGCCTTCTTCGCGGGTGCCTTCTTGGCGGCGACCTTGCGGGCCGAGGTCTTCTTCGCCGGCACCGGTGCGGTCACGTCCTGTGACTCGCTCTCGGTTTCCTGGCGAGTTTTGGTGGCTGCCACGTACGACCTTTCACAGACTTCAAACATGTGGCTTCACACCGAGCGATCACCTCGGCGGAGCGGGGACTTGAGGGCCGGCAACGGGTGCCGACTGACACATTGTAACGATTCCCGGGCCACTCGGTCTCCACACCACGCCCGCCGACCCCGGCCGACGCCGTCGACCTGCGTGGATCGGGTGAGGGTCAGACCCTCAGGCGGGCGTTGACGGCCATCGCGGCACCGACGATCCCAGCGGTGTTCTGCAGCGTGGCCGGCACCACCGGGGTGCGGTTCGACAGGTGCGGGATCCACTTGTGGGCCTTGCGGCTGATGCCGCCGCCCGCGATGAACAGATCAGGCCAGAATAGGTTCTCGTAGGCCGTGAGCACCGTCGACACGTGCCCGGCCCACTTCTCGTAGGACCAGTCGTTGTCCTCTTTGATCTTCGACGACGCCTGGTGCTCGGCCTCCTTGCCGCCGACCTCCATGTGTCCGAGTTCGGTGTTGGGCAGCAGCTTGCCGTGGAACAGGATCGCCGAACCGATGCCGGTCCCGAAGGTCAGCAGCATGACCATGCCCTTGGCGTCTTTGCCCGCGCCGTAGGCGTCCTCGGCCATGCCGGCGGCGTCGGCGTCGTTGAGGACCGCGAGCGGACGGTCGCCGAGCACACCGGCCAGCAGGGCGTAGGGGTCGCTGTCGATCCAGCCCTTGTCGATGTTCGCGGCGGTCTTCACGACACCCCCGGACACGACGCTGGGCAGCGTGACCCCGACCGGGCCGTCCCAGGAGAAGTGGTCGACGACCTCCTTGATGCCGCCGGCGACCGCGGCCGGGGTGGACGGCTGTGGGGTGAGCACCTTGAACCGGTCACCGACGAGTTCACCGGTGTCGAGATCGACGATGCCGCCCTTGATGCCGGACCCGCCCACGTCCACGCCGAAGGCGCGTCCGAGCGTGTCGGTGATGGGTGCGTCCGCACCCGGACTGGCGGCTTGCGACATGACGTGGGTCCTCCATGCGATCGTCCGACTCCGGTACGCGCTCAAGGCTAGTCATGCCGTCGGCGCACCGCTCGCTGTCGGCGATACGGCCCACCCGCAGCGGACGGTCCGCACCGGGCGGCGGCGACACCGCGGTGCATCGTGTGTTGAGGTTGTCCGGTGACATCCGCCGCGGAACTGACCGCCATCGCCATCGAGATCGCCGAGACCGCCGCCGACCACGCCCGCGTCCGCCGGGGCGAGTTGTTCGACGACGCCGGGGCCCCGCCACAGTCGTCGTCGGTGAGCACCAAGAGCACCCCGACCGACCCGGTCACCGTGGCCGACACAGAGACCGAGACCCTGATCCGCGCGGCGCTGACCCGCCTGCGACCCGACGACACCGTCCTGGGCGAGGAGGACGGCGGCACGCTGGAGGTGCCCGAGGGGGTGCGCTGGGTGGTCGACCCTATCGACGGCACGGTCAACTTCCTCTACGGGATCCCTGCGTATGCGGTGTCGGTGGGCGCGCAGGTCGACGGCGTCTCGGTCGCCGGTGCCGTGGTCGACGTGGCCCGTCGGGTCACCTACTCGGCGACGCGGGGTGCGGGTGCGTTCCGCGACGACGGATCGGGACCGACCCGGTTGCGCTGCACCGACGTCTCCTCGGTGGCACTGGCGTTGGTGGCGACCGGGTTCGGCTATGACGAGGATCGTCGGCGCGCGCAGGGTGCGGTCATCGCCGAACTGCTCCCACGGGTTCGCGACCTGCGGCGTGTCGGATCCGCCGCACTCGACCTGTGCATGGTTGCGTCGGGGTCGGTGGACGCGCACTTCGAACACGGACTCAACCCGTGGGACTGGGCCGCCGGCGCGCTGATCGCCGAGGAGGCGGGGGCCGTCGTGACGGTGCCCGGGCCCGAGACGAGGGGATACGACGGTGCGGTGACCATGGCGGTCGCACCCGGCATCGCCACCGAGTTCACCGACCTGCTCGAACGTATCGGCGCGCTGGGCTCGCTGCCCTGAACCGCGTCGTGGGACGACGCCGTGGTCAGCAGGACGAGTTGTGCACCGCGCGCACCAGGGCCGGATCGGCGCCGGTCTTGGGGTTCTTGGGGTCGGCCGACCGCAGCGACTCGAGGGCGGCCTGGGCGTCCTGAGACTGTTCCTTGCTGGTGAACCCGGTGCCGAGCACCAGATCGACGACCGCGCCGCTGCGACCGTCGTCGATCAGCTCGGCGCACGGTTCGGCCAGCCACAGCGCGGCGGCGGCGGCACGACTGGCCTGCCCGAAGCGGATCTGTCCCACACACGCGAGGTTCTGGTCGTAGACCGTGTCGTCGGCGTACGGGGTGTCGGTGGCGGGGGTGAACCCCTGCGAGGTGAGGTCGTCGAGCACGGTTCGTGCCTGACCCCGCTGTGCCGACGCGTTGAGCACCCGCACCTGGAAGGTGGACAGCGCACCGGGGGCCACGTCGATCAGGTCGGCCGCAGGGACGGTCGTCAGTGACGGGGCGGCGGCCGCGGAGCTCGGGGCCCCCGACGCCGAGGGTGCGGCCGAGGGTGCCGGCGGCTGATTGCAGGCGGTGATCACCGACGAGTCGTCCCCGTCGGCCAGCGCGCTCGCCCAGATGATGATGCCCGCGACGAGCAGCACGACCGTCGCGATGGCGAACGGTATGTAGCGGCGACGTCGGAACGGCCGTCCGTGATCGTCGGTGGGGAATCCGGTGGTGATCTGCGAAACCACGGGTCTGACATCCTTCCGGAAGAGTCGGCCGCGCCCGCGACGTCGTCGTGGCCGACATCGTCGTGTCGACACCTTCCGGGGCAGCGCATCACACTCTAAACGCCACGTGCTCCGCACCACCCTGCGACTCGCTGTTGACCCTGCGAATCCATTGCGCTACGCTTCGCCCGCTCCCCGGGTTCCAGCCACAGAAACACGGTTTCGCCGGGTGTGGCAGACATCACTGAAGTTCCGCTCCGCCGGGGCAACAAAATGCCCATAACCGTCGTTGTGTTGGGGCAGAGCGGCCGACTCGAAGAAACCGGGTCGACGGCAGTGATGGCGCCGTCGGACGCGAAGCGAATTGTCCGAGCGGCAGCGCGAGTCGGAAGTATTGAAGTTAAGGCGGAAACCCATGGCAACTGATTACGACGCCCCACGTCGCACCGAGACCGAGGACCTCAGCGAGGACTCCCTCGAGGAATTGAAGGCACGTCGCAGCGAGGCTCAGGCCGCGTCGGTCGACGTCGACGAAGCCGACACCGCCGAGTCGTTCGAACTGCCGGGAGCAGATCTCTCCGGCGAAGAACTCTCGGTGCGTGTCGTCCCCAAGCAGGCCGACGAGTTCACCTGTACGAGTTGCTTTCTCGTGTACCACCGCAGCCGTCTGGCTCGGGAGAACGGCAACTCACGCATCTGCGTCGACTGCGCCTGATCGACTCACCGGTGATGCGCCGATCCGCCCACGGGCGGGTCGGCGCATCGTCGTTTCCGCGGGTCGGACGTCAGGCCTCGTCGGTCGCCGCGGCGTCGGGCATCCCGAGCGCGGCGATGAGTTCGCCCGGGCGACGGGTGCTGACCAGCCAGTAGGGGGTCGGGTCGTCCGGGTCGTCGAGGACGAGCAGGACCATTGTCTTCACCCACGCGCGATGCATCATGAACGCGGCCGGGTCGAGCTGCCGTCCGAGCGCCGAACTCTTGGCGGTCGCCGGGATGGTGGCCGCCCGCGTGATCACCGTGGCGGGCAGATGCGCCTTGTGCGCGAACAGTTCACCGTCCGGGCTCACCCGGATCTGCGCCCGTCCCATCGACCACAGCATCCAGGCGCCGAGCACGGCCAGGATCACGTAGACGACGGCACTCCACGACGCCTTGTGCAGCGAGAGTTGCAACTCGTACCCGAACACGCCGACGACGACGGCCCCGGCCAACCACCACCACCACGGGACACGCAGACGCTCGTTGAAACGGTCGGTGACCGGCGGGGAATTCCTCGCGTCGGTCGATGAAAACGAAGCCACCGCTCCAGCGTAGTCTGCGTTCGTGGCAGTCGATGTGCAGGTGGGGACGGTTGCGTTCAGGCGACTCGATCCCACGATCCCCGTCCCCGTGCGCGCCCATCCCGGTGATGCGGGTGTCGACCTGTGCAGTGCCGTCGACACCGTCCTGGCGCCGGGAACTCGTGCGTTGGTGCCCACGGGCATCGCGATCTCGCTGCCGGCGGGGACGGTCGGACTGATTCATCCCCGCTCCGGTCTCGCGGCCCGCGCGGGACTGTCGATCGTGAACACCCCGGGGACCGTGGACGCCGGCTACCGGGGCGAGATCAAGGTGTGTCTGATCAATCTCGACCCGAGCGAGCCGATCTCGATCGCCCGAGGCGACCGGATCGCGCAGCTGCTCGTGCAGCGGGTCGAGTTACCGGAATTCGTCGAGGTGGATTCACTCGACGAGACCAGCAGGGGAGCAGGCGGTTACGGTTCCAGTGGCGGACATGCGCTGCTGTCGGGGACCGACCGACCCGCCCCGGACGAAGAAGGCTGAGGAGATATGGCCGCGCGACGCGGATCCCGTTCCAAGGACACCACCGACGTCGAGCCCGCTGCGGGTTCGGCTTCCGGACCCGCCGAGGAGATCGGCGCCGGACGCGGTCCCTACGACATCGAGGACCTCGCGTCCGAGATCGACCTGGGCAACTCCCATCTCGATCTGGGGTCCGTGCTCGTCCCGGTGGTCGAGGGCGGACAGGTGACCGTGGAGATGACCGCAGACCACCAGCCGCAGGCGGTGTACCTCGTGACGCCGCACGGACGGATCAGCGTCGCCGCCTTCGCCGCACCACGGTCGCCGGGCATGTGGCGTGAGGTCGTGGGTGAACTCGTCGAGTCGCTGCGGACCGAAGGGGCCGAGACCGCGATCGAGGACGGGCACTGGGGCCGCGAGGTCGTCGCGGCCGTCCCCGGGGCGGTGCACCGCTTCATCGGAGTCGACGGACCACGGTGGATGGTGCGCTGCGTGTGCAGCGGTCCGCCCGAGTCCGCCGACGACCTGGCCCCGGTCGCCCGTGCCGTTCTCAGCGAGTCGGTCGTGCGCCGCGGCTCCGACCCGCACCCCCCGCGCGACGCGTTGCCGGTCATCCTGCCTCCGGTGTTGGCCGAGCAGGTGGCCGCGGCCCAGGAGCACATGGCCGGCGAGACCGACGACTCCTCGGCGGAGGCGTCGGGCGTGGAGGAGCCGACGCCCGCCGACGAGCTGGTCATCGATTCGCTGACCGAGGGTGAGGGTGCGCGTGAGCAGATCGCCCGCGCCCAGGTGATCGCCGAGCCCGATCCGGACGCCGAGCCCGTCGCGGAGGTCGAGCCGGAACCCGAACCCGATCCGGAGCCGACTCGTCGCTCCTCCGGATCGGCTCTTCAGCGCCTGCGTCGTCGTCAGGGGCGCTGAGGCCGCGGGGCGCTCGAGCCCTCGGTGACGGCGAGCCACCCCAGGACGCTCTCGCGTCCGAGGATCGACGCGTCGGCACCCCACTGCTCGAGGGTCACCGACCGCAGCACCGCATTCGGCGCATGATGCGCCCACCGCCGGGCCACCGCGATCGGGTGCACCGGGTCGTCGGCGGCTGCGGTGACGATCAACGGCACCCGCAGCGCGGCGATCCGGTCGCGGGTCGGGATGGTCAGGCCCGCGGCCTCGTCGAGGTGGGCGCGTAACGCCGGGCCGATCGCCGACCACGACCGACCCAGTTCCGCACCGAGCCATGCGGGACTGCCCGCCACCATGTGGGCGATCGCACCGTCGAGGCCGAGGCGGTCGATGAGCTCGGCGGTGACCCGCGCGCTGTGTGACGCCGGGGCGCCGCGAGCGGAGTCCAGCCACGGTGGCAGCGCCGCGAACACACCCACGCATCGGTCGTCGTCGACGGCCCAGTCCAGCGCCACGCACGCCCCGATCGACACCCCGCCGACCAGTAGGTGTCGGTGCTGCGCGGCCGCGGTGTCGAGTGCGCGCCGGTACCCCGCCTCGATGCCGTCGGCCGCCGGGTCCACCGCGATCAACTCGACCCCGAGCGACTGCGCGGCCGGCGCGAAGGCCCGCCGGGCATAGTCGGCGTCGGATCCCGTCCCCGGCAGCGCGACCAGGGCAGATGGCCTCGGACCGGTGGCCGCGGACACGGTGTCGGAGTCGGTCATACCGCGATCCTGCCCCGCAGGTGGTGGGTTGCGTGGGCGGGGGTTACGCTGGCGCAAGAGGGGCACCGCAGCCCCAGTGCCGAAGGCACCGAAAGGGTGGAGATGACCGCAGCCGGATACCTCAAACGCCTCACCAAGAGGCTCACCGAGGATCTCGAGCAGCTCGACGCCGAGAAGATCTCCGAGGAGTCGCAGGCGACCGGAGCCCAGCGTGCGTGTGACTGCGCGCGCGGTGAAGAGGTCAGCATGCTCGGCGAGCTCCGTTCCGTGCAGACCTGTTCCAAGGCAGCCAAGACCGGTGTGGTCGCCGAGTTCTTCGACGGCACCGACGTGGTGAACCTCAAATGGATCGGGCGCAACCGCATCCCGGGCATCGAGCCCGGCCGCAAGCTCACCGTGCGCGGTCGTCTGGGCGAGAAGGACGGCGCGAAGGTGATCTACAACCCGTACTACGAGCTTCTCGGTGACGACTGATCCCGAGCCCGACCCGACGGTGACGACGGAGGTCGAACGGGTCGCCCCGACCCTGCTCGAACAGATGGGCGGCATCGCCGGTCTGATCTACTCGACGGTTCCGATCGTCGTGTTCGTCACGGTCAACTCGATCTTCGATCTCACCCCGGCCATCGTTGCGGCCGTCGCGGTTGCCGTCGTGGTCCTCGCGTTCCGACTAGTCCGTCGGGAGCCGATCCAACCGGCGGTGTCCGGACTCTTCGGTGTCGCGATCTGTGTGTTCATCGCGCATCGCACCGGCGATGCCAAGGGCTTCTTCCTGTTCGGCATCTGGACGTCGCTGCTGTACGCGGGTGTGTTCGTCGTGTCCATCGTGGTGCGGTGGCCGTTGGTCGGCGTGATCTGGAACGTGGTGAACGCCAACGGCACCGCCTGGCGCAAGCACCGCCGGACGCTGATCGCCTACGACATCGCGACCGCCATCTGGGCCGCGTTGTTCGGGGTGCGGTACCTGGTCCAGTCCTTCCTCTACGACTCGGACCAGACCGGCCTACTCGCCGCGGCGCGCATCGGGATGGGCTGGCCGCTGACCGCGTTGGCGGCACTGGCGACGGTGCTACTGGTGCGCCGGGCCGAACGCATCGAGGAGTCGGTGCGCGCCCCCGAGGCCATCGACGCCGATTCCGAGCCGAGCGGCGAGATCGCCTCTAGAGATTGAGGATCGCCTCGCGCAGGGCTTCCTCGACGTCGGCGGGCGCGATGAACACGAGCTCGTCGTTCCCCTCGACCGGATCGTCGGACTGCGGCACGATCACGCGTCCGCCCCGCAGAATCGCCACCAGGGCGGCGTCCCGCGGGAGGTCCAACTTGCGCACGGGTTTGCCCGCGAACGGCGTGTTGGGCGGCAGCGTCATCTCGACCAGGTTGGCCTGACCCTGTCGGAAGGTCATCAGCCGCACCAGGTCACCCACCGACACCGCCTCCTCGACGAGTGACGCCAGGATGCGGGGGGTGGACACCGCTACGTCGACGCCCCAGGCCTCGTCGAAGAGCCACTCGTTGCGGGGGTCGTTGACGCGGGCCACCACGCGTCCCACGGCGAACTCGGTCTTGGCCAGCAGGCTGACGACGAGGTTCGCCTTGTCGTCACCGGTCGCGGCGACCATCACGTCGTAGGTCTGCAGCTGTGCCTGTTCGAGGTTGTCGAGCTCGCACGCGTCGGCGTTGACCCAACTCGCACCCGGAACGGCCGAGGGGTCGATGTGGTCGAGCTGACGCTCGAGGAGCATCACCTCGTGGGAGTTGCTCAGCAGTTCGCGGGCGATCGAGCGTCCGACCGCTCCGGCTCCGGCGATGGCCACCTTCATCGACGTGTTCTTTCGGTTGGGGCGTTGCCGCGTACGGACGGACGGATCGACCGGGTGCCGCGCACCCGGGTCTCACAGATGTTCACGCGCCGGCGTCCCGCTGCGCGCCTGCGATCGCCGAGGCGTTGTCGCGGTTGTCGCGCAGCACCGCGACGAAGACGTTGTCGTCCTGCTGCAACACCGTGCGGGGCTCGGGGAGCAGGGCGTTGCCGAGCCGGTTGATGAAGGCCACCCGGGCGCCGGTCTCCTCCTGGAAGGCCTTGACCGTCTGGCCGATCCAGGACTCGTGGAAGGCCATCAGTGTGACGATCACCGAGCCCGACGGGTCCTTCCACGCGTTGGCGGGGCTGCCCTCGCCGAGGGCGGCGACGAACCGCTGGGTGGTCCAGGGGACGGTGGCGACGGTCGGGATGCCCAGACGCTCATAGACCGCGGCGCGCTTGGCGTCGTAGATCCGGGCGACGACCTTCTCGACACCGAAGGTCTCGCGGGCCACCCGCGCGGCGATGATGTTCGAGTTGTCGCCGGAGGAGACCGCGGCGAACGCGTCGGCCTCGGCGATGCCCGCCGACCGGAGGATGTCCTGGTCGAAGCCCACCCCACGCACCGTCGTCCCGCGAAACCCGGGACCGAGACGACGGAACGCCGACTCGTCACGATCGACGACGGCGATCGAATGTCCCTTGTCCTCGAGAGCGAGGGCCAGTGACGATCCGACCCGCCCGCACCCCATGATCACAACCCGCACCTGCGGCCTCCTCGGTAGGCGCTTCGACCTGCGCATCGAACCGTACCGCCCCGCGTCGCCCGGGGACTCACCACGCCCTATGGTTGCCACGTGTCCCGAATGTCGAAGGTGTCCGTCGCAACGAAGCGGATGGTTCTGGGTACCCCGTTCCGCAGCGACAAACTCGGACACACGCTGTTGCCGAAGCGCATCGCGCTACCGGTGTTCGCCTCGGACGCGATGTCCTCGGTGGCCTACGCGCCGCAGGAGATCTTCCTGGTCCTCTCGGTCGCGGGACTCTCGGCCTACACCTACACGCCGTGGATCGGTCTGGCCGTCGCGGTGGTGATGGTCGTCGTGGTCGCCAGCTATCGGCAGAACGTGCACGCCTACCCCTCGGGCGGCGGTGACTACGAGGTCGCGACAGTCAACCTCGGGCCCCGAGCCGGCCTGACCGTGGGCAGTGCCCTGCTGGTGGATTACATTCTCACCGTTGCGGTCTCGATCTCCTCGGCCGCGGAGAACATCGGTTCGGCGATCCCGTTCGTCGAGCAGCACCGCGTGCTGTTCTGCATCGCGGCCATCGTGTTGATCACGAGCATCAACCTGCGTGGCATCCGCGAGTCGGGCACCGCGTTCGCCATCCCCACCTACGCGTTCATCGCAGGCATGGTGGTCATGCTCATCTGGGGCTTCGTCCAGATCTTCATCCTGGGCACCGACGTGTCCTCCGACACCGCCGATTTCGGCGTGAAGGCCGAGAACTCCCACCTCGTCGGCATCGCGTTCGTGTTCCTGATCGCACGTGCCTTCTCGTCCGGATGTGCGGCACTGACCGGTGTCGAGGCCATCAGCAACGGCGTCCCCGCCTTCGAGAAGCCCAAGTCGCGCAACGCCGCGACCACCCTGCTGCTGCTCGGTGGGATCGCCGTCGTCCTGCTGATGGGCATCATCGTGCTCGCACAGAAGATCGGTGCGAAGTACGTGGAGAACCCGGCCAAGGACCTGACCGGTGCGCCAGCCGACTACCAACAGAAGTCGCTCGTGGCGCAGCTCGCGCACGCCGTGTTCCGCGATTTCACGCCCGGCTTCTACTTCATCACCATCGTCACCGCCCTCATCCTCGTGCTCGCCGCGAACACCGCGTTCAACGGTTTCCCGGTCCTCGGCTCGGTGCTGGCGCAGGACCGCTACCTGCCGCGCCAGCTGCACACCCGCGGCGACCGGCTGGCGTTCAGCAACGGCATCCTGTTCCTCGCCATCGCGGCCATCATCTTCGTCGCGGCCTTCGGAGCCCAGGTCACCGCGCTGATCCAGCTCTACATCGTGGGCGTGTTCGTGTCGTTCACCCTCAGCCAGATCGGCATGGTCCGGCACTGGACCCGACACCTGCGCACCGAGACCGACCCGAGCGCGCGCAACCGCATGCAGCGATCAAGGGTCATCAACTCGATTGGTCTGATGATGACCGGCACGGTGCTGATCATCGTGCTCATCACCAAGTTCCTGGCCGGTGCGTGGATCGCGATCGTCACGATGGTCGCCATCTACATCCTGATGCAGCTCATCCACCGGCACTACGCGTCGGTGCAGACCGAGCTCGACAACACCGACTTCGAGACAATCCTGCCCAGCCGGACGCACTCGGTGGTGCTGGTGTCCAAGCTGCACCTACCGACCAAGCGGGCCCTGGCCTACGCGCGGGCGACCCGTCCGGACAATCTCGAGGCCATCACCGTCAACGTCGACGACCGGGACACCCGGCGTCTGGTCGCCGAGTGGGAGGGCAGCGACATCTCCATCCCGCTCAAGGTGATCGCCTCGCCGTACCGCGAGATCACCCGTCCGGTCATCGATTACGTGCGTCGCCTACGGCGTGAATCGCCCCGCGACGTCATCACCGTGTTCATCCCCGAGTACGTCGTCGGCCACTGGTGGGAGCAGATCCTGCACAACCAGTCGGCGCTGCGACTCAAGGGCCGGTTGCTGTTCGAGCCGGGCGTGATGGTGACCTCGGTGCCGTGGCAGCTCAGTTCGTCGGACCGTCGCAAGAACCGTGATCGCGTCTACAACGCACCCGGCGACACCCGCCGCGGAGTGGTTCCCGGCGACCGTCCCTCCGGACCGGCCGACACATGAGCGAGCAGCGGCCGCAGGCAACGGTCACCGCGGGGGACCGGTTCGAGATCGACGGCCTGCGCGCGGCGCACGGCGGCGTGGTGGTCGGACGCCACGACGGACGCGCGGTGTTCGTGCGCAACGCACTCCCGGACGAGCGTGTGCTCGTCGAGGTGACTGACGCGCGCAAACCGTCCTTCTGCCACGCCCGCGTGATCGAGATCCTCGATCCCTCACCCCACCGCATCGATCCGCTCTGTCCCGCCGCCGCCGCCGGCGCGGGGTGCTGCGACCTGTCGTTCGTCGACGACACCCACGCCCGGTCGATGAAGAGCCTTGTCGTCGGTGATCTGCTCGAACGCGTCGGCGGATTCGAGACCGGGCAGTTCGAGGTCCCGGTCCGCTCGCTCGGCGCACCCTCCGGGTGGCGCACCCGGGTCCGGATGGGCGTCGACGCCACCGGCACCCCCGGCACGCACGTGCACGCCTCCGACGCGATCGTCGTCGGCGTCGACTGCGCGCAACCGGTCGACGGGCTGCTCGCCGACCTCACCGCCCACCGGTACCGTCCCGGCTCCGAGCTCGTCGTCGTCCTCGACGCCGATGGGGCGCGGCATCTCACCGAGATCACCGCGTCGGGGCCGCCCGAGCCCACCGACCGTCGGTCTCGCGACCGTCAGGGACGTCGACGCAGCAACCGGTCCTACAGCGGCGATCGCGGCCGCGCCCAACGCTCGCGTGCGGTGCGACCCCGCAGCGTCGAGACGGTCATCGCCGGTGACGCGATGGCCGTGCACCGTGTGGGCGACCGGCGCTGGGATCTGCCGGTCACCGCGTTCTGGCAGGCCCACCGCGAGGCACCCACCCGGTACGGGGCCACCGTCGTCTCGATGGCGCAGGCCTACGCGCCGTCCGCGCGCGTCGCCTGGGATCTCTACGGCGGTGTCGGTGTGTTCGCCGGGCAGCTCGTCGACGAACTCGACGGTCTCGATCGGGTCCTGGTCGTCGAGGCCGACACGGCCGCGGTGACCGCGGCCGAGGCCACGTTCGCCGGCGACGACCGGGTGCGGATCGTCCGGGCACCCGTCGCCGACGCCCTCGACACCCTCGACGCGCCCGACATCGTCGTGGTCGACCCGCCGCGCTCGGGCGCCGGGCGCGGGGTCGTCGGCACCATCTGTGCCGCGGAGCCCGAACTGGTCGTCCACATCGGCTGCGACGCCGCCACCTTCGCCCGCGACCTCGGTACCTATCGCGAGCTCGGGTACCGACCGGTCGAGATCGAGGGCTTCGACGCCTTCCCCATGACCCATCACGTCGAGGCGATCGCGGCACTCGTCCCGGTGCGGTGAACTCCGCCACGGTGGGCCACGACACGTGACGGCGGAGCCGCGGGGACCCCTGCTTTCCGTAGACTGGGCAGACGCACGTGGAAGGAGCGTCGATGGGTGTGTTGGATCGGATCGATTCGCCGCAGGACCTCAAGGACCTGTCGGCCGCTGAGTGCGTCGATCTGGCCGGCGAGATCCGCGCGTTTCTCATCGACAAGGTCGCGGCCACCGGGGGACACCTCGGCCCGAACCTCGGTGTGGTCGAGCTGACTCTCGCGATCCACCGGATCTTCGAGTCCCCGTCGGACGCAGTCATCTTCGACACCGGTCATCAGTCGTACGTGCACAAGATCGTCACCGGCCGACGTGACCAGTTCGACACGTTGCGCCAGCGTGGCGGTCTGACCGGCTACCAGGAGCGCGCCGAGAGCGAGCACGACTGGGTCGAGTCGTCGCACGCGTCGGCGTCGCTGTCCTACGCCGACGGACTGTCCAAGGCGTTCGAGCTCCGCGACGAGCAGCGGCATGTCGTCGCGGTGGTCGGCGACGGCGCGCTCACCGGTGGCATGTGCTGGGAGGCGCTCAACAACATCGCCGCCGGCGATCGTCCGCTGGTCGTCGTGGTCAACGACAACGGCCGCTCCTACGCCCCGACGATCGGTGGCCTAGCCAGCCACCTGGCCGGTCTGCGTCTGCAGCCGGGTTACGAGAAGCTCCTCGACGACGGCCGCCGCATGCTGACCGGGGTGCCGATGGTCGGGTCGCTGGCCTATGCGGTGCTGCACAGCATGAAGAGCGGCATCAAAGATTTCCTGGCCCCGCAGGCCATGTTCACCGACCTCGGCGTCAAGTACGTCGGACCCGTCGACGGCCACGACCTCGAGGCGCTCGAGACCGCCCTCGCCCACGCCAAGTCGTTCGGCGGACCGGTCATCGTGCACACCGTGACCCGCAAGGGCATGGGGTACGCCCCCGCCGAGGCCGACGTGGCCGACCAGATGCACGCCATCGGTATCAGCGACCCGCTCACCGGGCGCGCCACCAGCGTCCCGCCCCAGGACTGGACGTCGGTGTTCTCCGCCGCACTGGTCGAGGCGGGTGCGCGCCGCGACGACATCGTCGCGATCACCGCGGCCATGGCCGGTCCCACCGGGCTGGCGCCGTTCGGCGAGCGTTTCCCGGATCGTCTGTTCGACGTCGGCATCGCCGAGCAGCACGCGCTGACCTCGGCCGCGGGCCTGGCGCTGGGTGGCATGCATCCCGTCGTCGCCATCTACTCGACGTTCCTCAACCGCGCCTTCGACCAGTTGCTCATGGACGTCGCACTGCTGAAGCAGCCGGTGACCCTGGTGCTCGACCGCGCGGGCGTGACCGGGCCGGACGGCCCGAGTCACCACGGCATGTGGGACCTGTCGCTGATGGCGTTGGTCCCCGGACTCCGGGTCGCCGCACCCCGCGACGCGGTCCGCTTGCGCGAGGAACTCGGCGAGGCACTCGACACCGACACCGGTCCCACCGCCCTGCGCTACTCCAAAGGCGCCGTGCCCGAGGACATCCGCTCGGTCGAACGGCTCGCCGACGGAACCGACATCCTCTACCGCTCGAGCCCGCAGGCCGCCGACGTCCTCATCGTCGGCGTCGGGGCGTTCTGTGCCCTGGCCGTCGACACCGCCGAGCGTCTCGCCCGGCAGGGGATCGAGTCCACGGTCGTCGACCCGCGCTGGGTGCTCCCGGTCGCCGACTCGATCGTCGACGTCGCCCGGAACCACCGACTGGTGGTCACGGTCGAGGACAGCGGTGTGCACGGTGGTGTCGGATCGGCCATCGGCGACCGGCTGCGCACCGCCGGGCTGGACGTGCCGGTCCACAATCTCGGCATCGCGCAGGAGTTCCTGACCCACGGCAGTCGTGGCGAGCTGCTCGGTGATCTGGGTCTGACCGCGCAGGACATAGCTCGGACCATCACCTCGACGGTCTCGACGATGCAGTCGTCGTCGCCGGTCGACGACGTGACCGACCCGAAGCCCGCCGATTCCCGACCCGCCGACCCGCAGCGCACCGCCCGCCGCCGCGCCGAACAGCAGTAGTCGCTCAGGCCTCCGAGGAGGAGTCTTCCTCGGGTGGTGCGGTGAATGCGGCCAGCAGCAGCGGCGTGCACAGTTCGCGTTGCCACGGCCGGGCGCCGCCCAGCGCGAGTCGCTCGTCGATCGCCTCGGCCGTGATGGGCTCGGCCACGCCGTCCCAGCAGATCTGTCGCAGCAGGTCGGGCTGCAGCAGGTTCTCCACCGGGGTCCCCACCCGATCCGATGTCTCGGCGAGCGCGGTGCGCACCGCCGAGAGGCGTTGCGCAGCTTCGGGATTGCGTCCGGCCCACCGGTTCACCGCAGGCAGACCCACACCGCCGGCCGAGCGCGGTGGGAGCTCGGAATCCGGCAACCGTCGGGCACGCTCGAGCGCGTCGAGCCAGCGTCGCGCCTGACGGCGCTGTCGGTGCCCGCCGAACACCGGGAGAGCGGTCAGGTCGTCGACGCTGCGCGGAGCGGCCAGCGCCGCGGCGACGATCGCCGAATCGGGTAGCACCCGACCCGGCGCGATGTCGCGGCTGACCGCGATCTCCTCACGCGCGGTCCACAACTCACGAACCGCGGCGAGCGCACGTATCGACTTCACCGTGTGCAACGACGACGTCCGACGCCACCGATCCACCCGTGGCGCGGGATCGGGCTTGGTCCGCACGTGGTCGAACTCCTGCGCGGCCCAGGTGTCCTTGCCCGTCGCGACGAGCTCGGCGGCCACCGCGTCGCGCAGTTCCACCAGCACCTCGACGTCGAGCGCGGCATAGTTCAGCCAGTCGTCGGGCAGCGGGCGGCGGGACCAGTCGGCGGCCCCGTGGCCCTTGGCCAGCCCGAGTCCGAGGTGGTGGGCCACCATCGCCGCCAGGTTCACGCGCGGGATGCCGAGCAGGCGACCGCCGAGTTCGGTGTCGAAGAGGTCGGCACAGACGAACCCGAGTTCGCGCAGACACGGCAGGTCCTGGTCGGCGGCGTGCAGGACCCACTGCGGGCCGTCGAGCGCCTCGATGACCGGGCCGAGGGCGTCGGGGTGGTCGATCGGGTCGATCAACAGCGACCCGGTGCCGCGTCGTCGGATCTGGATCAGGTAGGCCCGACCGGAGTAGCGGAAACCCGAGGCCCGCTCGGTGTCCAGGGCGATGGGGCCCTCACCGGCCGCGAGGCGGGCACCGGCGTCGGCGAACTCCGCGGGCGTGCTCAGTACGGGCGGGACACCCTCGGCCGGTTCGGTGAGCGGCGTGATCTCTGGTTCCGCGACGTCGGGCGTCGCGAGATCGGAAGTGGGGTCGTCGGAGTCGACGGGGGGACCGGGTTCGGTCATCGGGTGCCTTGTCTACGGGGCGGTGGTGCCGACGCCGAGGTTGGTGACCCCGGTCGGCGGAAGCCCCGCTGCGGACGAGAGGACCTCACAGAATGCCTCGACATGTCCGGCGAGGGCGATTCCGGTGGCCGTCCACGACGCGCGGAGTTCGAGTTGATGCGCGCGGGGCGGACCGGAGATGTCGCCGTACCGGACCGAGGTGGTCGATGTGACGGTACCCCCGAGCGCGGTGATCTCGGTGTCGGCGAGGGCCTCGGCCAGCCAACTCCACGCCACCTCGGGCAGCAGCGGATCGGTGGCCAGCGCGGCCTCGACCTCGGCCTGGACGAAGGCCACGAGACGCATCGTCCCGTTCCAGGCCTCGTGGCCGTCGGGATCGTGCAGCAAGATCAGGCGGCCGAAGGCGCTGCCCTCGGAATCGGTGGGCACCTCACCGTCGGGTTCGGGCTGGCGGACCTCGGCGCCGAGCGCATGGCTGTAGGGGGCCAGGCGCTGCGGCGGTCGGATGCTGCCGACCTCGATCTCCGGACGGATACGGGCCTGATGCATCGAGTCGACAGCGCTACGGAAATCGACAGGCTCCGCGCAAGCCCCGGGTGAGGTCACACGAGCGACCGTAGGCGGCGCGGACGGCCGGAGGTAGGAGGCGCGCCGCAGCCGTGGCAGCATTGAGACCGTGATGACCCAGCTCCGGAAGCCGTTGATCGCCGCCGCCACCGGAGAGCGACCCAGTCGTCGCCCGGTGTGGTTCATGAGGCAGGCGGGACGTTCGTTGCCCGAATACCGCGCCCTGCGGTCCGGTCGCGGGATGCTGGAGTCCTGCTTCGACCCCGACCTGGTGGCCGAGATCACGATGCAGCCGGTCCGCAGGCACGACGTCGACGCGGCCATCCTGTTCTCCGACATCGTCGTCCCCCTCAAGGCTGCGGGTATCGACCTCGACATCGTGACCGGCACCGGACCGGTCATCGCCGAACCGATCCGTGACCGCGCCGCAGTGCGCGCGTTGCCGCGGTTGGTCCCGGAGGCCGTGGGGTCCATCGGTCACGCGATCGGTGCCATCCGCGAGCAGCTCGACGACGAATGTGCGCTCATCGGCTTCGCCGGCGCGCCGTTCACCCTCGCGTCGTATCTCGTCGAGGGTGGTCCGAGCCGCAACTACGAGCGCACCAAGGCACTGATGCACGGCGAGCCCGACACCTGGCACGAGCTGGTCGGTGCGCTGGCCGACATCACGATCACCTTCCTGCGCGTGCAGCTCGAGGCCGGTGTGGACGCGGTGCAGCTGTTCGACTCCTGGGCGGGCATGCTGTCGCTGGCCGACTACGAGCACTTCGTGGCCCCGCACAGCAGGCGGGTGCTCGCCGAGGTGGCCGACTTCGGTCGTCCGCGCATCCACTTCGGGGTCGGGACCGGTGAGCTGCTCCACGCCATGGGTGACGTCGGCGCCGACGTGGTCGGTGTCGACTGGCGGATCCCGCTCGACGTGGCCGGTCGTCGCGTCGGTGGCGGGAAGGCGTTGCAGGGCAATCTCGATCCCGCGATGCTCAATGCCTCCTGGGACACCGTCGCCGCGTCGGTGCGCCGCATCGTCGCCGAGGGGGACCGGGCGGTCGCCGCCGGTGCCGGAGGGCACATCTTCAACCTCGGCCACGGTGTCCTGCCGGCCACCGATCCCGATGTCCTGACCAAGATCGTCGAGCTGGTCCACTCCCTGTGATCTCGTGTCCCGTGATCCCCGTGCGCGATGAGTGAGTCCGATCCGCGGGTCGCGGTGATCGGCGGTGGGGTGTCCGGGCTGGTCGCCGCGCTGCGTCTGCGACAGCGTCTGGGGTCGCGGGCGGTCATCGATGTCTTCGAGGCATCGTCGGCACCCGGCGGGCTGCTCGCGTCGCAGCGGGTCGACGGTCTACTGCTGGACTCCGGCGCCGAGTCGTTCATCGTGCGCAGACCGGAGGCGGTCGCTCTCATCGACGAGCTGGGTCTGACCGATCACGTGGTCACGCCCACGACCCGTCGGCCCGCGGTGCTGGCCGGAGGCCGACTCCATCCACTGCCCCGGCCCACCCTGATGGGTATTCCCGCCGACGTGTCGTCGGTGGGCGAGCTCATCGTCCCGACCGATCGGGAGCTCATGCTCGGCGAGGCGTCCCGCCCGTTGGACTGGTCGTCCGAGGGTGACGTCTCGATCGGGGAGTTCGTGGCCGACCGTTTCGGTCGCTCGGTCGTCGACCGCAGCGTGGACCCCATGCTGTCAGGGGTGTACTCCAGCCGATCCGACGACATCGGTCTGCGGGCGGCGCTGCCGCAATTGGCCGCGCGGCTCGACGCCGGCGCGGGCAGCCTCGGCGCCGCGGTCACGTCGCTGCTGCCGCCGTCCTCGAGCGCACCGGTGTTCGGCGCCCTGGACGGGGGATACCGGCTTCTCGTCGACCGCCTCATCGAGAGATCGGGGGCGCGTGTACATCTGGACCACCCGGTCGGCACGCTGGCCCCGGACGGTCGTGGATGGGCCGTCGACGAGGAGTTCTTCGATGCGGTGGTCGTGGCGTTGCCCGCCCCGGCGGCGGCCGGCCTGCTCGCCGACGGTGCGCCCGCACTCGCGGAACCGCTGCGACGCATCGAGACCGCGAGCTCGGCCCTGGTCCTGCTGGCCATCGCGCCCGGTGTCGAACTGCCCGACCATTCCGGGGTGCTCGTGGCCACCGGTGAGGCGACCACGGCGAAGGCCATCACCCTGTCGTCGCGCAAGTGGTCGCACCTGTCGGCCGGACCCGGACTCGTGCGGGCATCGTTCGGTCGGTTCGGCGATCCCGTGGACGACACGTCCGATCAGGCCCTCGTCGACGCGGCGATCACCGATCTGGGCGCCGTCGTCGAACTGAGTGGCTCAGAAGTGGCGTTGACGCCGGGCGATGTGATCGACGCCGCCGTTCAACGCTGGCCGGTCGGCCTGCCGCGCTATGCCCCCGGCCACCGCACCCTTGTCGCCGAGTTGGCCGCGCACCGCCCGACGGGGCTGGCCCTGTGTGGGTCGGCCTACGACGGGGTCGGGGTCCCGGCCTGCATCGCGCGGGCCGGGGTGGCCGTCGGACAGGTGGTGACCGATCTCGCGATCACGGGCGCGGGTCCCGATGGCACGATGGAGCCATGACCCGCCTCGACTACGCCGAACTCAACTCGACGGTCCGCTACCTGATGTTCTCGGTTTTCTCGGTTCGCCCCGGCGAGCTGCCGGAGCAGCGCGACGACCTGATCGCCGACACCCGCACGTTCTTCGAGAAGCTCGAGACCACCGGCGTGGTCGTCCGCGGCCTCTACGACATCGCCGGACTGCGGGCCGACGCCGACTTCATGATCTGGTGGCACGCCGAGGACGTGGAGGATCTCCAGCGCGCGTACGCGGATTTCCGACGCACCACCGCCCTCGGTCGGGCGAGCAACGCCGTGTGGAGCAACGTCGCCCTGCATCGTCCCGCCGAGTTCAACAAGAGCCACCTGCCTGCCTTCATCACGGGCGAGGAACCGGGCCGATACATCTGCGTCTACCCGTTCGTCCGCTCCTACGAGTGGTATCTGCTGCCCGACGCCGACCGCCGCAAGATGCTCGCCGACCACGGCATGGCCGCCCGCGAGTACAAGGACGTCCGCGCCAACACGGTGTCGTCGTTCGCCCTGGGCGACTACGAGTGGTTGCTGGCCTTCGAGGCGCCGGAACTGCACCGAATCGTCGACCTCATGCGCGATCTGCGCGCGACCGAGGCGCGGATGCATGTCCGCGAGGAGACGCCGTTCTTCACCGGACCGCGGGTCGAGGTCGAGCAGCTGGTCAGCGCGCTGCCCTGACCGGGTGCGTCAGGCCTCTTCGAGCCGCATGGAGACGGAGTTGATGCAGTACCGCAGGTCGGTGGGGGTGTCGTAGCCCTCGCCCTCGAAGACGTGTCCGAGGTGGCTGCCGCAGTTCGCGCACAGCACCTCGGTGCGCTTCATGCCCATCGAGCGGTCGACCTTCTCGATGATCGCCTCACCGGCGAGCGGGCTGAAGAACGACGGCCATCCGCAGTGCGATTCGAACTTCTGGTCGCTGCGGAACAGCTCGGCGTCACACGCACGGCAGCGGTAGACGCCGGTGGTCGTGGTGTCGGTGTACTCGCCGACGAAGGGCGCCTCGGTGCCCGCCTGCCGCAGGACGCGGTACTCCTCGGGGGTCAGCTTCTCGCGCCACTGCTCGTCGGTCAGTTCGGTCCCGGTCTTGCCCGCTTCGGACTCTGTGCTCATACCTCTACGGTAGCGCGCTCGCGCCGCAGGTCCAGATACCGGAAGAGCAGCACGCAGAACACGACGATCATCAACAGCGACCAGCCCCAGGTCACCTTGTTGTATTCGAGAGCACGCCCGAACGCCGCCCAGCGCGTGGAGTAGAAGGCGTCGAAAGTCATGCAGCCGTACACGCCGAGCCACGCGGGCCAGTTGCGCATCACCGATCCGGGACGCACCACCGTCATCAGGAGCGGGAACAGCAACATCGAGTAGTAGCCCTGGCCGAGTCCGAGGACCAGGAACGACGTCCCGAGCAGGACGCCCGACGACGTCGCCATCCAGAGCAGCTCATCGACTTTGCGGTAGTGCTTGTGGAGGAACCAGAGGCTGAAGACGGCCATCAGCACGAACGCGATGCGCAGGACGTAGATCAGCCACGACTGCACCCCGAAGTAGGCACCGTTGCCCGCGATCGAGCTGTTGTAGTAGTCGCGCGCCTCGGTCAGGTAGGGCACGGTCCGCTTGACGAACGACATCGGGTCGACGCTCAACGGCCACGCCAGCGCGGTCAGCACCAGGGGGACCCCGACGGCGCCGACGAAGACCTTCCACTGACGGTTCAGCAGCGGCAGCAGGAGCAGCACCGCGAGTACGGGTTTGACCGCGAACGTGATGCCCAGTGGGACACCGGCCCACAGGTCGCGTCGGCGCAGGGCCAGCAACATGAACGCCAACTCGCCGACCAACACGAACGAGTTGAAGTTGGTGAAGATCAGCGTGTGCGCGACCGTCTCGGTGCTGAAGAAGAAGAACAGCACGGCCGGGAACGCCACCGACGACACCGCGAAACCGAAGAGCTTCACCAACAACCACGCCGAGACGATCAGGGCGACGACCGAGACCCCGATGAACAGCCATCGGGCTCGCTCGGGGTCGATGTAGGCGAACGGCGCCATGAGCAGCGTGCCCGAGGGTGGATACAGGTAGTGCGGATCGACGGTGTTGTAGTTCTCGGCGTACACCGGCTGATCGCGCAGGAACCGCAGCGCGGCGTTGTAGACCGGGGTGAAGTCATCGGTCCGATCGCCGTTGACCCCGAGAATGATCGACCGCTGGAGGATCAGGAGTACGGAGATCGGCCACAGGACCACGGACGCGATCCGTGATACGTCCATGGTCGGGAACAGACGTCTGTCGGCAACCGGCACCCGCGAACCGTACTACGGCCCGCGCCCGATCTGCCCGCGGCACCCCGAGGATCAGGAGGGGCAGGCGCCGGTGTCCGGCACGGTTCCGGTGTTCGCGTAGCGCCCGACGATGTCGGCCGCGCAGTCGGAATGTGCGGCGACCGAATACCCCAGGCCGTCCCAGGTGACGGTGCTCGAGGTTCCCCTGGCCGCGAGGATGAGCGGCTCGACCGCGCCGACGCCGGTGGCGCCGTTGATCGTGTCGGTGCCGCCGTTGAGGACGAGCACGGCGACATCGAACCCGGCGGGTCGCGGCGCGGCCGGTCCGGCGGGCCAGCCGTTGCAGCGAAGAAGTGACAGGGCGGTGTCCGCCCCGGTCAGCGGGTACTGCTGTGTCCACGACGTCACCAGATCGCCGATCTCGTTCTGACCCACCGGTTGCGAGGTGTCGTTGCAGCGTGACAGGAGCTGGCCGTCGCTGCCGCGGATCGCCCGGGCGCGTGCGACCGCCGCGGTCAGCGGGGCCACGTCACCGGTGATGGCCGACTGCAGCAGGGTCGCGACGCGCGTCACGGTCGCGGCGCGGTCGGCGGTGGTCAGGGCCAGCTCGGTGGTGAGGGCACTGAGCACGTCGGCGTCCGACAGCGTCGCCAGGCGCCCCTGCGCGGCCTGGTCGATCAGGCCGTCGATGGCGCGGCGCGGGTCCGATCCCAGCGCGCAGCGCGCGGCGGCACAAAGGGTGGCGAACTGGGCCAGTGCTGCGTCGGTACCCGCGGCGAGTTGCTGCCCGCGTACCCGGGCCGAGGCCAGGTAGGGGGTGGGGGTGTCGAGGACGATGCGACCCACGCGATTGCGGTAGAGGCCGGAGTAGGCGAGCGCGACATCGGCCCCGGATCCGACGCCGAGCAACCCGATCCGATCGACCTTCCAGATGGTGCGGAGCCGTTCGATGTCGCTCGCGGCGTTCGCGGCGGTGAACGCCACCTGGTACGGACTGATCGTCTCCGAGCACCCGTCGGCGGCCTCGGCTGCGGTCGAGATCAGGCGCTGCTGGCGGGACGCGGTACCGCCGGCGACATCACTGCTGTCGAATCCGTTGTCGAGCAGCGCGTTGCGCTCACGAACGGTGAGACAGTCCAGCGGCGAGCTCTCCCCGATCCCGCGGCGATCGACGGCGACGATCGGGTGGTCGGCGAGCAGCGAGCGACCGGGCGCGGACGCGAGCAGCATCGCGGTCAACGCCGACGGCACATCGGTGCCGGAGGTCAGCACCAGAGGCGCGGCCGTGGCGGGGGTCGCGGCGAGCCGCACACGGACGGCGGAGACGACGACCGCGTCGACGGTGGCCACGCCCGGGGTGATGCTCGACTGGTAGTCGGCGCAGTCGACCAGTACCCCCGCGGGTACCGCGGGCAGACCGAAACGCGCGGTGACCGGGCTCGCGCACGGTTTCCAGGCCAGGTCTGCGTTCGGTGCGGTCAGTTGCGGCGGCGGGGGAGGGCCCGCACTCGAGGCCGGTCCGTCGCCGTCGTTGCCGTTGTCGATGACCAGCGCCGGTCCGGTGTCCGGGCCGACGGCACATCCGGTGGCCAGCGCCGCGACCACCGACAGTGCGCACAGCAGTCGAACCGGCAAGACAGAGCGCATGCCGCGAGCCTAGTGGCTCGGTCGCCGGTGCCGGCGGGGGCGCACGTGCACTACGCGCGGACCCATTTCGTGAACAGGTAGCCCTCGTCGTCGGCGAGCACGTGGGCTCGGCGCATCTGTCGGGCCGGTGCACCGTCGGGACCGTGCGTGATGCGGCCGGCAGAGCCGCCGACGACGGCCGGCCCGATGGTGACGCAGAGCGAGTCGACCAGGTCGGCGGCGTACAGGTTCGCCAGGAGGCCCGGCCCGCCTTCGCACAGCACCCGGGTGCGGCCCCGGTCGGCGAGTGCGGACAGGACCAGGGGCAGTTCGACCTCGGTCTCGCCGCAGTCGACGAGCGTCGCACCGGCGTCGAGCAGGCGACGACGGTTCTCCTCGGGGGCCGACGCGCAGGTCATGATCACGGTCGTGGGTGCGGCCACGCTGCCCTGGGCCGGGTCGATGCTCAACGACCCCGACACCATGGCCAGCCGGGGTGCGGTGTCGGTGTCGGAATCACCGCCGATCGGTCCGTAGTCCTCGCCGATGACGGTGCCCGACCCCACCAACACCACATCGCACAGTTCGCGCAGCAGTTCGAAGATCTCGTGGTCACCGTCGCCGCCGAGCGCCCCCGAGACCCCGCCGACCATGGCGGCACCGTCGAGGGAGGTCACCATGTTCGCGACGAGGTGGCACCGCCCGTCGAGGCCCGGGGCCGGCGGGTACGCATAGAGGTCGGTCAGCGTCGAGCGGTCGACTGTGAGCTGGGTCGCTTTATCCAAGAGGTACACGAGATCATTCTTACGGCCTGGCTACTGTCGGGACATGACGGCACGGTTGAGCGATCGCACTCCCCAGGTGCCGCCCGAGGCGCTGGTCGACGAGATGGTCCCGCCATCGATGTTCGACGAGGTCAGCTTCGAGAGCTACATCCCCGACCCGAACGAACCGAGCCAGGCCGCCGCGGTCGACGCCGGGCGCGAGTTCGTGACCAAGGCGCGCAAGGCGCGTGAGGGCAAACGCAGCATGCTCGGCAAGCGCAGCCCCAGCCAGGGCGTCGGCATCTACCTCGACGGCGGCTTCGGTGTGGGTAAGACCCACCTGCTGGCCTCGATCTACCACCTCATGCCCGAGCCGAAGGCGTTCGCGACGTTCGTCGAGGTGACACATGTCGTCGGGGCACTCGGGTTCACCGCGTCCGTCGAGCGGCTGTCGAAGCACAGCGTGATCTGTATCGACGAGTTCGAGCTCGACGATCCCGGCGACACCATGCTGGTGTCGCGACTGCTGACCGAGCTCACCGCGCAGGGCGTGTCGATCGCGGCCACGTCGAACACGCTGCCCGGGCAGCTCGGCGAGGGACGTTTCGCCGCGCAGGACTTCCTCCGCGAGATCCGCAAGCTCTCCGGTGTGTTCGACACGATCCGGGTCGACGGACCCGACTACCGCCACCGCGACCTCCCGCCGGCACCCGACCCGGCCTCTGAGGAGGAGCTGCGCGCGTTGGCCGAGAAGACCGAGGGTGCGACGCTCGACGATTTCGACGAGCTGTGTGCCCATCTCGCCAAGCTGCATCCGTCGAAGTACAAGGCACTCGTCGACGGGGTCACGCTGGTGTGTGTGTCCAACGTGCACCCGGCGTCGGATCAGACCGTCGCATTGCGGATGGTCGTCCTCGCCGACCGGCTCTACGACGCGGGCATCCCGCTGATGGTCTCCGGGTGCAAGCTCGACGAGATCTTCACCGAGGAGATGCTGGCCGGCGGATACCGTAAGAAGTACCTGCGCGCCACGTCACGGTTGCTGGCGCTGTCCCGGTTCGCCGAGAAGGCCAATTAATCCATCGGTCGAAGCATGACGAAGTCGCGCTGCTCGTCGCCGTTGAGCCAGAACGATTTGTGGCCCACCTGGGTGAACCCCATCTTGGAGTAGAACCGCTGGGCGCGCAGGTTCACGTTGCTGACGCCCAACCACGTTGCGACACTGCCGTGTTCGCGCGCCGATCTCAGGGACTCGGCCATCAACGCGTGCGACGCGCCGGTGCCGTGGGCCTGGGGCAGCACATACATCTTCGACACCTCCGAGACCGGACTCGCGGTCACCAGGGCGCACACCTCGGGGTCGGTGGGCTCTGCGTGCACGACGAGCGCATATCCGACCAGGACCCCGTCGATGCGTGCGGCGAGGACGTCGTGGTCCGGCGAGGCGAGGTACTCACGGAACCGTGCGGCGGTCAGGTGTCGGGCGATGTGTTCGGCCGTGTCGGCCTCGGTGGTGCCGGGCGGACACGCCAGCGGGAACGTGACCGCGGCGACCGCGGCGAAGTCGTCGGCGAGGTCGGCGTCGGTGTCGATGGTGACGATCAGGTCTGCGGGCACGGTCACTGATTTCAGCACATGTGTGCCGGCGATCGCCCAACGGTCGATCTCACATCGCATCCGGGGTGGATGTCAAACGCTCTGTCCACAGGAAAGCTGCCTGTGGACAACATCTTTGGCCTATCGGCGCCATCGGAGCACAGTGCTCGGCATGACATCACAGCCCACACCCACGTCCGATCCCATCCCGAACATCGCCACGGCCTCGGAGGCCTTCCACTCCGGCGACGAACTGCGCGAGCGGTGGCGGGCCCTGATGGGGCCGCTGGGGTTCTCCGAGAGGCTGCTGTGGTTCGCGTTCGTCGACACGAGCGGACACATCCTGCCCGCGCTGAACCAGTTGCCACTCGACGGACCGCCCGAGCCCTACCTGGCCGATCTGCTGATGTATCGCCTGTCCGACGTGATCGACGGACGCGATGTGGTGAGTGTCGCGATGCTGATCACCCGACCCGGGGCCGACGCGATCACTCCGTGGGATCGCGGATGGGCCCGTCTGCTCACCACGGCCGCCGACCTCTCCGGGGTGAGGATCGAGCCGATCTTCCGGGCGAATTCCGTCGACCTCGTCGAGGTACGGGACAGCCGCTCCGCCGGCCGGTCGGTCGCCTGACACCGAGGTGGGGCCGCGTCAGTGATGATGCGGCATGGGGCCCCAGGCGGGCAGGGGATCGTCGTAGCCGCGCCAGGCGGCCTCACCCGCGGCGACCTCGTCGTCGGTCAGCAGCGCGGGATCGAGCAGGTCTGCGATCGCACCCGGTTCGAGATGGACGCCGATGAACACGATCTCCTGGCCGGGGGACTCGTCGGGGACGGCCGACCACAGGGCGGCGGGCTCGATGACCAGGTTCGGTCCCGCCTGCGACCAGATCGCGACCACGTCGGCGCGCGAGGCCACCCAGCAGAAGCCCTTGCTGCGCAGGACGCCCCGCAGCTCGCCGAGCGCCGCCGCGAGACGGGCGGGGTGGAACGGGCGGCCGGCCCGGTAGGTGATCGACGAGATGCCGTATTCCTCGGTCTCGGGTGTGTGGCCGCCCGCGAGTTCGGTTGCCCAGTCCGGATGGTCCGCGGCGAGGTCGGGGTCGTAGAGCCCCGTCTCGAGGACCCGGTCCAGCTCGACCACGCCGCTTCGGGCTCGGATGAGCTGCGCTCGCGGGTTCAGTCGCCGCAGGGTCGCCTCGACCGCGCCCACGACGGCATCGCCGACCAGATCGATCTTGTTCACGACGATGACGTCGGCGAACTCGACCTGATCGACGAGCAGGTCGGAGATCGTCCGTTCATCGCCGTCGGCGGCCTGCAGGGATCGGCGTTCCAGGGTGTCGCCGGCGGCGATCTCGCGCAGAATCGTCGATGCATCGACCAGGGTCACCATCGTGTCGAGTCGGGCGATGTCGCCGAGGCGGGTGCCGTTCTCGAACTCCCAGTCGAAGGTGGCCGCGACGGGCATCGGCTCGGAGATCCCGGTGGACTCGATGATCAGCTGGTCGAACCGCCCCTGCGCGGCAAGGGCTCCCACCGACTCGACGAGATCTGAGCGCAGGGTGCAGCAGATGCATCCGTTGGTCAGCTCGACGAGTTTCTCCTCGGTGCGGTCGAGGTGGCTTTTTCCGCGCGGACCGTCGATGAGCGCGGCGTCGATGTTGACCTCGCTCATGTCGTTGACGATGACGGCCACGCGGCGTCCCTCTCGGTTCGCCAGGACGTGGTTGAGCAGTGTCGTCTTCCCGGCGCCGAGGAAGCCGGACAGGACCGTGACGGGAAGGAGAGGGGCTGTGGTCATCGCTAGATGATAACCATTGTCATTAAGCAGGGTGCCGCGCCCTGGCGGATCAGCGCGACGTGTCGAACCGGGTCTCGACCAACCGACGCTGGACGCCGGTCTCCAGGCACCGTCGGTGGCTTTTGCGCGTACCCGACCGCAGTTCGTCGATGCGGTCCAGGGTGCTCTGCAGATCGAGCCCCTGTGTCCCGAGCCAACACGCGACGACGGTGCTCGTCCGCCCCACGCCTCCCCAGCAGTGCACGTAGACCCGTCCGCCGCGGTCGATCTCGTCGCCGATGTGCGCCAGGATCGCGTCGTAACCGGCATTGTCGATCACCCCAAGATCCGGGATGGGGAACGACGTGTGGGCGATGCTGTCGGGCAGGTGCTCGGCGTAGGGGAGCAGGGGGTCGTCCGGTGTCGTCAGGTCGACGATCGCGGTGATCCCCGCATCGGAGAGCAGATCGATCTTGGCGCGTGCGGCGTCGGATCTCGTGTCGCCGGGGTATTCACCGGCGAGCAGATTCGGTGAGACCCACCATGCGTGCAGTGTGCGGTCGTGCGGCCATCTGTCCACACCGACGATGATCGGCCCACCGACCAGGGAAAACAAGAAAGGCACCCGAGTCGGGTGCCTGACCTGTTGAAACCTGGTGCGCGATACTGGGATTGAACCAGTGACCTCTTCCGTGTCAGGGAAGCGCTCTCCCACTGAGCTAATCGCGCGGGTATGTAGTTGGAAAACAGTTCGTGGAGGCGGCGACGGGAATCGAACCCGTGTGCACGGCTTTGCAGGCCGTTGCCTCACCACTCGGCCACACCGCCACGGTGACATCTTCTCCGAGCGGACGACGGGATTCGAACCCGCGACCCCAACCTTGGCAAGGTTGTGCGCTACCAGCTGCGCCACGTCCGCGTGCTCCGCGCTGCCGTAAACGGCTTCGCGGTGCGATGTGGAACATTATCCGAATCGATGGCTACCCAACAAATCCGCAGGTCACAAGCGAAGCTGAGGTGAAAGTCCGGTGAATCCGTCGTCGCGGGTCGAGGACGTCGCCCTCGCGCTCGCCCCGGAGGCGATTTGGGGCGTGGGTGCACTCGCGTGATAATGTTCGGCGGTCGTCGGCGCGTTGGTATTTCGCCGCAACGGTCCCGTGGCTCAGTGGAAGAGCGTCCCGTTCACACCGGGAAGGTCGCTGGTTCGATCCCAGCCGGGACCACCGCCTCGCACCGCGAGTTCCATCTTCCGAACGATTCCTGCCGGTGACCGCTGACCGTAGGGTTGAACTCGACATATCCGCCGCACGTGCGGATCGGCACCGAGTGAGGACCACGCCTGCGATGACTGACCAATCGGAGTCCACCGCCCGTCCCGATGCCGACTCACCGTCCGACGATCCCGGTGGCCTGCTGCCCGACGCGCTGCAGCGCCGACGGGACAAGATCGCCGAGAAGCCCACGCTCAACCTGGTCTACCGGATCGGCGTCGGCGTCATCGGTACCGCAGTACTCGTCGTCGGCATCATCGCGATCCCTTATCCGGGCCCCGGCTGGCTGATCGTCTTCGCCGGCCTCGGCATTCTCGCGACCGAGTTCTCCTGGGCGCACCGGCTGCTGATCTTCGCCCGCGCCAAGTACGACGCGTTCGCCGACTGGCTCAAGAAGCAGCACTGGTCGGTGCAGCTGCTCTTCGGTGTGTTCACCTTCGCGATCGTCGTCGCGACCCTGTGGCTCCTGGGCGCTCTGAAGCTCGCCGGGGGTTGGGTCGGCATCGAGTGGAGTTGGCTCCAGAGCCCCATCTTCTGATCCGCGACACCCGACCGGGGTCGGCGCGCGCGGAAAGCGGTGGCCGGGGCCGATACCATCATGGGGTTGATTGCCGCGGCCGGTCGCCGCGGTGGTCGATTTTGTCTGTGATCACCGAGGTCACCACATCTGAGGAGCTGTCACCGTGCCCGAGAATTCCGTAGTCGCCAGTCCAGCCACGATTCGTGTGCCGGCCGGGACCACGGCGGGCACCGCGCTACGCGAGGCCGGCGCCGAGAACAAGGGGCCGGGCGCGGTCGTGGTCGTCCGTGATCCCGACGGCGCGCTGCGCGACCTCTCGTGGACCCCGGACGCCGACGTCGACGTCGAACCGGTGATCGCGGCCAGCGACGCGGGTCGCAGCGTCATCCGGCACTCGGCGGCGCACGTGCTGGCCCAGGCCGTCCAGGAACTGTTCCCCGACGCCAAGCTCGGCATCGGGCCGCCCATCACCGACGGCTTCTACTACGACTTCGACGTGAAGGACCCGTTCACGCCGGACGATCTCGTCGCGCTCGAGAAGAAGATGAAGCAGATCATCAAGTCGGGCCAGCGGTTCTCCCGACGGGTCTACGACTCACTCGACGCGGCCAAGGCCGAACTGTCCGACGAGCCGTACAAGCTCGAACTCGTCGACGACAAGGGGTCGGCGGACGACCCCGAGGTGATGGAGGTCGGGGGCGGTGAGCTCACCGCATACGACAACCTCAATCCCCGTACCGGCGAACTGATCTGGTGCGACCTGTGTCGCGGACCGCACGTCCCGACCACCAAGTACATCGCCGCGTTCAAGATCACCCGAAGCTCCGCCGCCTACTGGCGCGGCGATCAGTCGAACGCAGGCCTGCAGCGCATCTACGGCACGGCGTGGGAGTCGACCGAGGCGCAGGACGCCTACCTCGAGTTGCTCGCCGAGGCCGAGCGCCGCGATCATCGTCGCCTCGGTGTGGAACTGGACCTGTTCAGCTTCCCCGACGAGCTCGGCTCCGGACTGCCGGTGTTCCACCCCAAGGGCGGGATCATCCGCAAGGAGCTCGAGGACTACTCGCGGGCCCGCCACTCCGCGGCCGGCTACGAGTTCGTCAACACCCCGCACATCACCAAGGGACACCTGTTCGAGGTCTCCGGGCACTTGGACTGGTACCGGGACGGCATGTTCCCGGCGATGCACGTCGACGAGGAGTTGAACGACGACGGGACCATCCGCAAGCCCGGCCAGGACTACTTCCTCAAGCCGATGAACTGCCCGATGCACAACCTGATCTTCCGGGCACGCGGACGCTCCTACCGCGAACTGCCGTTGCGGCTCTTCGAGTTCGGGTCGGTCTACCGGTACGAGAAGTCCGGCGTCATCCACGGCTTGACCCGCGTCCGAGGCATGACCCAGGACGACGCGCACATCTACTGCACCCGCGACCAGATGGCGGGGGAGCTGACCTCACTGCTCACCTTCGTCCTCGACCTGCTCAAGGACTACGGACTCGACGACTTCTACCTCGAGTTGTCCACCCGCAACCCGGAGAAGTCGGTCGGTTCCGACGAGGTCTGGGAAGAGGCGACCGCGACGCTCGCGGCGGTCGCGGCCGACTCGGGTCTGACGCTCGTACCCGATCCCGGGGGCGCGGCGTTCTACGGGCCGAAGATCTCGGTGCAGGTCAAAGACGCGCTGGGTCGCTACTGGCAGATGTCGACCATCCAGCTCGACTTCAACCTGCCCGACCGCTTCGAGCTCGAGTACACCGGCAACGACGGTGCCAAGCACCGACCGGTGATGATCCACCGCGCGCTGTTCGGGTCGATCGAACGCTTCTTCGGAGTGCTCACCGAGCACTACGCCGGTGCGTTCCCGGCCTGGCTGTCCCCGGTCCAGGTCGTCGGCATCCCGGTCGCCGAGGACTACGCCGCGCACCTGCAGGGCGTCGTCGAGAAGCTGCGCACCGCCGGTATCCGCGCCGAGGTGGACCACTCCGAGGACCGCATGCAGAAGAAGATCCGCAACCACACGACCGGTAAGGTCCCGTTCATGATGCTCGCCGGCGACCGCGATCTGCAGGCCGACGCCGTCAGTTTCCGCTTCCGGGACGGCACCCAGGTCAACGGTGTGCCCTTCGACCGGGCGGTCGCCGCGGTGACCGAATGGGTGTCGGCGCGACGCAACGAGTCGCCGACCGCGGAGTTCTTCTCCCACCTGGCCGACACCGAGACCACGAGCGGCGCCGGAGCACAGTGACCGAGGAGCAGATCCGCGACAGCGGCGCCGGCGAACCCGACCGGCTCTCGCGGCTGTGGAGTCCGCACCGGATGTCCTACATCACCTCCGCGGTCAAGGGGTCCGACTCCGGGTCGGCGGCGTCGACCCATCCGTTCCTCGACATCCCCCGACTGTCCGACGAGGACGGTCTCGTCGTGGCGCGCGGGGAGTCGGTGTACGCAGTGCTCAACCTGTACCCCTACAACCCGGGGCACTCGATGATCGTGCCGTATCGGCAGGTCGCCGACCTGGAGGATCTGACGCCGGCGGAGAGCGCCGAGTTGATGGCCTTCACCCAGAGGCTGATCCGGGCCATCAAGACGGTGTCGCGGCCGCACGCGTTCAACGTAGGACTGAACCTGGGGACCGCAGCGGGCGGGTCGCTCGCCGAACACCTGCATCAACACGTCGTCCCGCGGTGGGGCGGCGACGCCAATTTCATCACGGTGATCAGCGAGACCAAGGTGATGCCGCAGTTGCTGCGCGACACCCGGGCGCTGCTCGCCGACGCGTGGACGGCACTCGGGGACTGACATGGCACGTTTTCTGAGCATCACCGGTCGGGCAGGGATGTCCAAGATCACCGTTCCCATCGCACGGAGCCTCCTCAAGATCGGGCTGACCCCGGACGCCATGACGATCATCGGCACCGTGGCGTCGGTCGCGGCCGCGGTCACCCTGTTCCCGATGGGCTATCTGCTGGCCGGTGCGCTGGTCATCTGGCTGTTCGTCATGTTCGACATGATCGACGGCGCCATGGCCCGCGCCCGGGGTGGCGGAACGCGTTTCGGCGCCGTGCTCGACGCCACCTGCGACCGCATCGCCGACGGGGCCATCTTCGCCGGACTCGGCTGGTGGGCGGTCGTGCACTCCGACCACAAGATCCTGTTCATCGGGCTGATGATCTGCCTGGTGACCTCGCAGGTGATCTCCTACGCCAAGGCCAGGGCCGAGGCGAGCGGGCTCGACGGCAACGGCGGACTCATCGAGCGGCCCGAGCGGCTCATCATCATCCTGGTCGGCGCCGGACTCAGCGAACTCGGCATGCCGTGGCTGGTCCACGTCGCGGTGTGGGCGCTCGCCGCGGGCAGCGTCGTCACCGTCGGCCAACGCATGCTGTCGATCTCCAACTCCCCGGGAGCCCGCGACCTGCTGCCGATCGAGACGAAGCCGGATCAGACCGCCACCGAGCAGACCAGCGAATCCGAGCCGCCCAGGTGAGTCTCGGCGGACGGGTGGCCGATTGGGGCTACGGCGCAGGGTGGTCGATGGTGCGTCGCCTCCCGGAACGGACCGCACGTCGCGCGTTCGACACCGTCGGGGCGCGCGTCGGGTCACGCGGCGGCCCGGACCAACTGCGACGCAACCTCTCCCGAGTGTTGGGTGTCGCGCCCGACGAGGTCCCGACCGATCTGATGCGCGACGCCATGCGGTCCTACGCCCGCTACTGGTGCGAGGCGTTCCGACTGCCCGCCATGGACTTCGCGACCGCGGCGTCGCGGGTGTACGTGGCACCGCCCGACCTCGCGAACTTCGAGACCGCCTACGCCAAGGGCAAAGGCGTGGTGTTCGCGCTGCCGCACAGCGGCAACTGGGACATGGCCGGAGTGTGGCTGGTCCAACAGACCGGACAGTTCGCGACGGTGGCCGAGCGACTCGAGCCCGAGTCGCTGTTCCGCAAGTTCGTCGCCTTCCGCGAGAGCCTGGGGTTCGAGATCTTCCCGCTCTCCGGCGGCGAACGCCCACCGTATGAGCAACTGGCGCAACGGCTCCGCGACGGCGGTGTGGTCTGCCTGCTCGGCGAACGAGACCTCGCCAAACACGGTGTCCCGGTGGAGTTCTTCGGCGAGCCGACGCGCATGCCCGCAGGCGCGGCCAAACTGGCCATCGACACCGGCGCCGCCCTGATGCCGGTCCACCACTTCTTCACCGACGGCCCGAACTCGCAGATCCTGTGCGACCCGCCGATCGACGTCTCGGTCGGTGTCGGGCCGGCCACCCAGGCCGTCGCCGACGCCTTCGCCCGCAACATCGCCGCGCACCCCCAGGACTGGCACATGCTCCAGCCGTTGTGGGAGGCGGACTGGTCCGACGAACGACGTGCCCGTCTCGGGGGTACCGGCCGATGAGGATCGGGATGATCTGCCCCTACTCGTTCGACACCCCGGGCGGGGTCCAGGCGCACGTCGTCGAACTCGCCCAGGTGTTCATCGAACGCGGGCACACGGTGAGCGTCCTCGCGCCCGCGAGCGACGACACGACGCTGCCGGACTACGTCGTGTCGGTGGGCCCGGCGTTGGCCGTCCCCTACAACGGGTCGATCTCCCGGGTGAACTTCGGACCCAAGGCCTACGCCCGTACCCGGGAGTGGTTGCGCGACGGGGAGTTCGATGTCCTGCACGTACACGAACCGAACGCCCCGAGCATCTCGATGCTGTCGTTGATGGTGGCCCAGGGGCCCATCGTGGCCACCTTCCACACGTCGACGACGAAATCATGGTGGCTGAGCACCTTCCAGGGCATCCTGCGGCCGTACCACGAACGGATCGTCGGCAAGATCGCCGTCTCCGAGCTCGCCCGCCGCTGGCAGATGGAGTCGCTGGGGTCGGACGCGGTCGAGATCCCCAACGGCATCCACGTGTCCGCCTTCGCCGAGGCGACCCCGCTCGAGGGGTTCCCACGCGACGGGCGGACGGTGCTGTTCCTCGGCCGATACGACGAGCCCCGCAAGGGCATCGACGTGTTGATGCGCGCACTACCTGCGATCGTCGCGCGGTTCCCCGACATCACCGTCCTCGTCGTCGGCGGCGGCAACGAGTGGGCGCTGCGACGACGCGCGGGCACGCTCGCCGATCACCTGGTCATCCTCGGTCAGGTCGACGACGCGATGAAGGCGCGCGCGCTGGCGTCGGCCGACGTGTACTGCGCGCCCAACCTCGGTGGCGAGAGCTTCGGGATCGTGCTGGTGGAGGCCATGGCCGCGGGGGCTGCCATCGTCGCCAGCGAACTCGACGCATTTCGTCGTGTCCTCGACGACGGCCGGTCGGGACGTCTGGTCACCACCGGCAACGGGCAGGCTCTCGCGGCGGGCGTCATCGACCTCCTCTCCGACGACGCCGCCCGCTCCGAGCTCACCGCCCGGGCGTTCGAACGCGCCCAGCGCTTCGACTGGTCGCGCATCGCCGACCAGATCCTGCAGGTCTACGAGACCGTCACCGTGGGCGCGGACCCGGTGTTCGTGAGCGACTGACCTCGTACACCGACTTCTGCGCGACCTGATCGAAGAACCGACGAGACCGGCCAAGGGAAGAGAAGATGACTGTTTCGGCCTTGACGATCCTCATCATCGGCATCGTCGTCCTGGTGGCGGTGATCGTCCTCGGATGGATGTACAAGACCGCGAACCGACTCGACCGACTGCACGTCCGCGTCGACCTGGCCTGGCAGTCCCTCGACGCCGCGCTGGCGCGTCGCGCCGTGGTGGCCCGGACGATCGGTTCCGGACTCGGCGCCGACGGGCGAGAACTGATCAGCGCGGCCGACCGTGCCGAACGGGCCGACCGGACCGCCCGGGAGTCCGCGGAGAACCAGGTGTCGTCACATCTCGCGCAGGTCGACACCTCCACGTTGCGCGCACAGGTGGTCGCCGAGCTCGCCGACGCCGACGCCCGGGTGATGATCTCGCGACGCTTCTACAACGACGCGGTGCGTGACACCCTCGCGCTGCGCGGCCGTCGCCCGGTGCGGTGGCTGCAGCTCGGCGGGACCGCGGAGATGCCGCGATACCTGGAGATCGTCGAACGCGTTGTGATCTGAGTCATCCCGGGGAGAACCCGCGTTGGGAGACCTCATCGAACGACGCGGCCCTGCGCAGGTCAGCCGTTGCCGGGGGCCTAGAATCGAGGCGACACCCGGTGTTGTCCGGCCACGCAGCGGTCGAACATCGGAGAACACGGCAAGTAGATCGTCGCGCCTGTGGGCGTGCGTCAGGAGAACATGACAATGAGCAACAGCCTCGAGAACGAGACCTCCCAGCCGACCGGTCCGGGCACAGCCCGGGTCAAGCGTGGCATGGCGGAGATGCTCAAGGGTGGCGTGATCATGGACGTGGTCACCGCCGAACAGGCCAAGATCGCCGAGGACGCGGGTGCGGTCGCGGTGATGGCGCTCGAGCGGGTCCCCGCCGACATCCGCGCCGAGGGCGGCGTGTCGCGGATGAGCGATCCCGACATGATCGACTCGATCATCGCGTCCGTCTCGATCCCGGTCATGGCGAAAGCTCGCATCGGCCACTTCGTCGAGGCGCAGATCATCCAGAGCCTGGGCGTCGACTACATCGACGAGTCCGAAGTCCTCACCCCCGCCGACTACAGCCACCACATCGACAAGTGGAAGTTCACCGTGCCGTTCGTGTGCGGAGCCACCAACCTGGGCGAGGCGCTGCGGCGTATCTCCGAGGGGGCGGCGATGATCCGCTCCAAGGGTGAGGCCGGCACCGGCGACGTCTCCAACGCCACCACCCACATGCGGACCATCGGCGGGGAGATCCGTCGACTCACGTCGCTCTCGCCCGACGAGCTCTACGTCGCGGCCAAGGAACTGCAGGCGCCGTACGACCTCGTCGTCGAGGTGGCTCGACTCGGCCGCCTGCCCGTCACCCTGTTCACCGCAGGCGGCATCGCCACCCCGGCCGACGCGGCGATGATGATGCAGCTCGGAGCGGACGGCGTGTTCGTCGGCTCGGGCATCTTCAAGTCCGGCAACCCGGCCGAGCGCGCCGTCGCGATCGTGCAGGCCACCACCTTCCACGACGACCCCGACGTGCTGGCCAAGGTGTCGCGCGGTCTCGGCGAGGCCATGGTCGGCATCAACGTCGAACAGCTCCCGGTGGATCACCGCCTGTCCGAGCGCGGCTGGTAACGGCGACATGGGGCGGGGGCCTGTGAACGTGCGTGTGATCTCGACGGTCGTCTCCGATCGGACGGGGAAGCGGCGATGACCGGCGAACCGTCGGCGACGGTGCGCAACGCGTCGACCTCGGGGACACACGATTTCGTCGGCCGACAGATCGCTTGGGCCGCGGTCAGCGATCGGGGCCTGGTACGTGAGGCCAACGAGGACGCCGCCCTGGTGACGAACCTGTCGTATCTGCTCGCCGACGGCATGGGCGGGCACGACGCGGGCGAGATCGCCAGCGAGGCAGCGCTGCACGCCCTCGGTGCGGTGCATCCCACCGACCGGTCGAGCACAAGAGCGGCGGTGCTCGACGCCCTCGTCACCGCCCGCCGCGACATCGAGGACATCGATTCCAGCCACGGCCGTCGTGCCGGCACCACGGTGAGCGGCGCGCTGCTGGTGACCTTCGACGACCAACCCCACTGGTTGGTCCTCAACATCGGCGACTCGCGCACCTACCGCTGGTCGGAGTCGGAGATCGAACAGGTCACCACCGACCACTCGCAGGTCCAGGAGCTGATCGACGCCGGCCACCTGACCCCCGAGGCGGCCCGTGTCGACCCGCGGCGCAACGTGATCACCCGCGCGCTGGGCGCCGGGATGGACGCCGACGCCGACTTCTTCACCTTCCCGGTCGTCTCCGGCGACGTGGTCCTGGTGTGCTCGGACGGCCTCACCGGCGAGCTCCCGGACGCCGAGATCGCGCAGATCATCGCCGACACCACGCCGGACGCGGGCGCGATCGCGGCCGAGCTCGTCTCGGCGGCGTTGTCGCTGGGCGCGCGGGACAACGTGACCGTCGTCGTCGCCGTCGTGCACTGAGATCGGGTATGGCGGACATCACCGCATCCGTCGGGTGACACACTGGGCCGTTGAAAAGCCACGTGACCATCCGCGTGCGCGTGCATGAGGAGGAGTCACACCCATGGCGACCATCGAGGAGATCCTGCAACTCGAGACGATCGATGCGGACATCTATCGCGGCGGCGCACACGCGAGTCAGCTGCAGCGCACGTTCGGCGGACAGGTCGCGGGACAGGCGCTCGTGTCGGCGACCCACACCGTCGACCCGTCCTACCGGGTCCATTCGTTGCACGGATACTTCCTCCGCCCGGGCAACCCCGATCAGCCGACGATCTTCCTGGTCGACCGTGTCCGCGACGGACGGTCGTTCTGCACGCGACGCGTCACCGGCATGCAGGGCGGTGAGGCCATCTTCTCGATGTCGGCGTCGTTCGGCATCCCGTCGGACGGGCTGGTGCACCAGGACGAGATGCCGCCCGCTCCGGACCCGGAGAGCATCGCCGATCCGTTCCTCGCCCGGACCGAGGCCCAGAAGTCGGTGTTCCGGGAGTGGGAGAACTTCGACATCCGGATCGTGCCGCACGAGCAGATGGTCCGCTACGAGCGGTTCGCCGCGCAGCAGCGTGTGTGGTTCCGCTACCGGCACCGCCTGCCCGACGACCAGGTCTTCCACGTCTGCACCCTCGCCTACATGAGCGACATGACGTTGCTCGGTTCGGCGAAGGTCGCCCACCCCGACGCCAACCCGCAGAGCGCCTCGCTCGATCACGCGATGTGGTTCCTCCGGCCGTTCCGCGCCGACGAGTGGTTGCTCTACGACCAGACCTCACCCTCGGCGGCCGACGGACGCGCCCTGACCCAGGGCCGCATCTTCGACGCCGACGGCCGCATGGTGGCGGCGGTGACCCAGGAGGGTCTCGCGCGCGTCGGGCGCGAGATGCCCGTCGACCAGCACGCCAAGCGCGATCAGGACACGAAATGACCGACGCACGGTGACACCGACCGTCGGCGTGCTCGCCCTGCAGGGCGACGTGCGCGAACACATCGCTGCCCTCGACGAGGTGGGTGCGCGTGGGGTCCTGGTCCGTCGCCCCGCCGAACTCGCTGCGGTCGACGGCATCGTCATCCCCGGCGGCGAGTCCACCACGATGAGCCGACTCCTCGAACTGCTCGAACTCCTCGACCCCCTGCGCGCACAGTTGGCGCAGGGACTGCCCGCCTACGGATCCTGTGCGGGGATGATCCTGCTCGCGTCGACCGTCCTCGACACCCGTCCCGATGCCCATCACCTCGATGCCCTCGACATCACGGTGCGGCGCAACGCATTCGGGCGTCAGGTGCAGTCGTTCGAGACCGATCTGGAGCTGTCCGGGATCGCGGGCGGGCCGATGCGGGCGGTCTTCATCCGCGCGCCGTGGGTGGAGGAGACCGGCGAGGGGGTCGAGATCCTGGCGCGGGTACCGAACGGCCCGGCCGCCGGACGCGTGGTCGCGGTGCGCCAGGGACAGGTGCTGGCCACCTCGTTCCATCCCGAGGTGACCGGCGACCGGCGCGTCCACCGTCACTTCGTGGAGATGATCACCCGGTCGGCGTGACGGGAGTGAATGCGTGGTGGCGCAGGGGTGTCCGGGTAGGATCGCTTCGGCACCGACGCCCCTGCGCGCCCCGATGACGACGGGCGCGGTGTGGTCGCGGCGATGCGAGACGACGCGAAGAAACCCCGACACGCCGCGGCGTGATCGGGTGAGAAAGGGGCACCTGCGATGAGCGGCCATTCCAAGTGGGCCACCACCAAGCACAAGAAGGCGGTGGTGGACGCCAAGCGCAGCAAGATGTTCGCGAAGCTGGTGAAGAACATCGAGGTCGCGGCGCGGACCGGCGGCGGCGACCCCGTCGGCAACCCGACCCTGTTCGACGCGATCCAGAAGGCCAAGAAGTCCTCGGTGCCCAACGAGAACATCGAGCGGGCCCGCAAACGGGGCGGCGGCGAAGAGGCCGGCGGCGCCGACTGGCAGAACATCACCTACGAGGGCTACGGGCCCAACGGCGTCGCGCTGCTCATCGAGTGCCTCACCGACAACCGCAACCGCGCCGCCGGCGAGGTCCGCACCGCGATGACCCGCAACGGCGGCAACATGGCCGATCCCGGATCGGTCGCCTACCTGTTCACCCGCAAGGGCGTGGTGACGTTGGAGAAGTCGGATCAGTCCGAGGACGACGTGCTCGACGCGGTCCTCGAGGCCGGCGCCGAGGAGATCACCGACCTCGGCGACTCCTTCGAGATCATCAGCGAGCCGACCGATCTCGTCGCGGTCCGCTCCGCCCTGCAGAGCTCCGGCATCGACTACGACTCGGCCGAGGCCAGCTTCCGCGCATCGGTGGAGGTGCCGGTGGACGCCGACGGCGCCCGCAAGGTGTTCAAGCTGATCGACGCACTCGAGGACTCCGACGACGTGCAGAACGTCTACAGCAATGTCGACATCAGCGACGATGTACTCGCGGAACTCGACGAGGACTGACGAACCGCTCGCGCGAACGTGACGTGTCGATTCCCGCGACTCGATGTCACTGCAGAGCTCGACGAGGACTGAGGGCGCGCCTACCCGGCTGTCCTGATCGCCGGCCGATCCGCGTGCTCGTAGCGCACCGTCACATCGGACTCGGCGGCAGTTCGAGCATGGTCGACGACGGCGTCCACGGTCCACGCGGCGTCGGTCGGGGTGGTCCGTCGTAACGCGGCCTCGCTCATCGTCAGTGTGACGGTCGGGGAGAGGTCCAACCCACGCCCCGACAGCATCGGGCCCGCCACGATCACGACCTGATCGGGTGCTGCCGAGACCGGTCGGTCGCGCGGGGAGCGATCGGTGCGCTCGTCCCAGAGTCGGGGGAGCCACACGCCGGTGTCCCGGAGCGCGGTGACCACCTCCCGGTCGAGGGCGTCGTAGTCGAACCACGCCGTCCGGTAGCTCTCGGTGTCGGTGCGGCCGAACTCCATCCGCACCGAGGCGGGTCGGATGTAGTCGACGACGCGTACGACCGCGGCCGGTCGTCCGGAGGCCCGCAACGCCGCCGCCACGTCGTCGGCGAGCCGGTCGGGATGCGCCGCGTCCGCACCCTCTATCCCCCCGACGACCCGGCCGGGGCGCTCGGCGAACACCGCGACACACGCCTCCACGAGTCCGGCAGGGGTGGTCGGTCGGTACGTAGGCATCGGTGCCGATTCTCCCGTGTTGCTGCCGGGCCGCTGTCACGGACCCCGCTAGACTCTCGAACAACTGTTCGCTTCTCCCCGGAGGTACGAGTGCGCGTCATGGGTGTCGACCCCGGTCTGACCAGGTGCGGTATCGCACTGGTCGAGTCCGGATCCGGACGGTCGGTGACCGCACTCGACGTCGACGTGGTGCGGACGCCCGCAGACATGGACCTCGCCGAGCGGCTCCTCGCGATCCACACCGCGGCCGTGCACTGGCTCGACACCCACCTCCCCGACGTCGTCGCCGTGGAGCGGGTGTTCGCGCAGAACCAGGTGAGCACCGCGATGGGCACCGCCCAGGCCGCGGGCGTCATCGCGCTCGCGGCCGCACAGCGGGGCGTACCCGTCCGATTCCACACCCCCAGTGAGGTGAAGGCCGCCGTGACCGGCAGTGGACGTGCAGACAAGGCCCAGGTCACCACCATGATCACCCGCATCTTGGGGATGCAGGAGAAGCCCAAACCCGCAGACGCCGCCGATGCACTGGCCTTGGCGATCTGTCACTGCTGGCGCGGTCCCGCCGCCGAACGCCTCGCGCAGGCCGAGGCGCGCGCCGCCGCGATCACCGCGTCGCGACTCGCCGCGGCGAAGGCCGCGGGCACGCCCGTCCGGGCACGGGTGCGCCGATGATCGCGTCGCTGCGAGGCCCGGTGTTGCACATCGCGCTCGACCACCTGGTCATCGAGTGTGCCGGCGTGGGCTACCGCGTCCTGGCGACGCCGTCGACGCTGGCCGCTGTCAACCGCGACTCGGAGACGACGCTGCTCACGACGATGATCGTCCGCGAGGACTCGATGACCCTCTACGGGTTCACCGAGCCCGACGCGCGGGAGTTGTTCGCGCTGCTGCAGACGGTGACGGGCGTGGGCCCGCGCCTGGCGATGGCGACCCTGGCCGTTCTCGAACCCGACTCGCTACGGATGGCGTTGGCCGACTCCGACATCAAGGCCCTGTGCACGGTTCCGGGAATCGGTAAACGTGTCGCCGAGCGGCTCGCGGTCGAGTTGCGCGACAAGGTCGACCGCCCGCACGCGGGACCGCGTGCGCACGAGGGCGCCGGCGCACCGATGGGCGTCGGTGACCAGGTCGTCGAGGCCCTCACCGGACTCGGGTTCGGGCTGCCCGCGGCCGAACGGGCGGTGGCGAGTGTGCTCGCCGACGAACCGGACGCGGATTCGGCGAGGGCGCTGCGGGCGAGTCTCGCCCTGCTCGGGAAGGGCACGCGATGACCGACGGCGCTGATCAGTACCCCGGTACCGATGCATTCGACGAGCCCGACGACCGCGACGTGAGTCCGTTCTCGGTGACCGGTGACGGTGACTTCGACACCAACCTGCGGCCGCGGAGCCTGGGTGACTTCATCGGCCAGCCCCGGGTGTGCGAGCAACTCGAACTCGTCCTGGCCGGGGCCCGCGGTCGTGGCGGCACGCCCGACCACATTCTGCTGTCCGGTCCGCCCGGACTCGGCAAGACCTCGCTGGCGATGATCATCGCCGGTGAGATGGGGGCGGCGATCCGCGTGACGTCGGGCCCTGCGCTCGAGCGGGCCGGCGACCTCGCGGCGATGCTCTCCAACCTCGTCGAGGGCGATGTGCTGTTCATCGACGAGATCCACCGGATCGCCCGCCCGGCCGAGGAGATGCTGTACCTCGCCATGGAGGACTACCGCGTCGACGTCGTCGTCGGCAAGGGGCCGGGTGCGACATCGATCCCACTGGACGTGGCCCCGTTCACCCTGGTCGGGGCGACCACGCGCTCGGGCTCGCTCACCGGTCCGCTCCGCGACCGTTTCGGGTTCACCGCCCACATGGAGTTCTACGAGGCGTCGGAACTGCTGCAGGTCATCACCCGTTCAGCCGGGATCCTGGGCATCTCGATGAACCACGATGCCGGCGCCGAGATCGCCGGTCGGTCGCGGGGGACACCCCGCATCGCCAACCGACTGCTGCGCCGCGTCCGCGACTACGCCGAGGTCCGCGGCGACGGCGTGGTCACCCTCGACGTCGCCCGGGCCGCGTTGCGCGTCTACGACGTCGACGAACTCGGCTTCGACCGCCTCGATCGTGCGGTGCTCAACGCCCTGGTCCGGGGTTTCGGCGGGGGACCGGTCGGCGTGTCGACGATCGCCGTGGCGGTCGGTGAGGAACCGGCCACCGTCGAGGAGGTGTGCGAACCGTTCCTGGTCCGGGCCGGGATGATCGCGCGCACGCCGCGCGGCCGGATCGCGACCGCCGCGGCGTGGCACCACCTCGACCTGACCCCGCCCGCAGGCGCCCTCAACGCGTCGTTCGGGGTCCGCGTGCGCGACGACGACACCCTGTTCGGCCCCGACCTCTAGACGCGATCGTGCGAGGTCACCCGGCGGATTCTGGACGTGCCGCGAGAAGGTGGCACACTGGTACCTCAGCGTGACCCATGTCGCGTTCTTTCGATGCACCACCCGAGACGACCGCATTTCCCAGACAACCCTGACGAGGACTGAACGACACCATGGAATTCCTGTTCCCGATCCTGCTGATCTTCCTGGTCGGCTTCATGTTCCTGTCCGTTCGGCGCCAGAAGAAGGCCGCCACCGCCGCGCAGGAGATGCAGGATTCCCTGCAGCCGGGCGCGCGGGTCCAGACCACCTCGGGCACCTACGCGACCGTGGTCGGACTCGCCGACGGCGTCGTCGACCTGGAACTGGCCCCCGGCGTGGTCTCCCGCTGGAACCGGTTGGCCGTCCGTGAGGTCGTGCACGCCGACGACCTCGCCGCGTCGTTCCCCGGTGCATCCACCGATCACTTCGACGCCGACGACGAGCTCGAGGCGCACGACGATTTCGCACCGGCCGATCACGACGCCGACGACACCGTGACCCTCGACAAGAGGGCCGACAGCGACAAGTGACGCAGTGGCCGCGACCATCGGTGTCGCGGCCATCGCCACGTCCGACAGGGCTACGTACCCGGTTCGCGAGACCGGGCACGTAGCCTGTCGTGCGGGCCGACGACTCTTCATCCGTCGTCGGTGAGTGGATCCAGCCCGGGTCGGCACTTCAGTTCATACGAGGAGACGTAAGCAGCGTGGCATCGTCCAATCGCGAGATCCCGCCCGTGCGGATGTTGACCATCTTCTTCCTGTTGATGGCCATCGTGTTCGGGCTGGTGTTCTTCACCGGCGGCGGCAAACCGGAACCGAAGCTCGGCATCGACCTGCAGGGCGGCACCCGGGTGACGCTCACCGCGCGCACCCCGGACGGGAGCGCGCCGGCCAAGGACCAGCTCGACAAGGCCAAGCAGATCATCGAGCAGCGTGTCAACGGGCTCGGCGTCGGCGGGTCCGAGGTCATCACCGACGGTAACAACCTCGTGATCACCGTTCCGGGTACCGACGGACGGCAGGCCCGCTCGCTCGGTCAGACCGCGCGTCTCTACGTCCGCCCGGTCGAGACCGTGCAGCCGGCCACGCCGCAGCAACCGACCACCCCGCCCGCGGATCAGACCGCGGCCCAGGCGATCGCCGCGGCGAAAGCTGTGCGTCAGGCCCCGGCCGGTGACGCCGCGACGAATCAGGCGGCGGTCGCGAAACTGACCCCGCAGCTGGCCAAGACCGACTGCAGCGCCGGTGCCACCGACCCGCTGCAGGGCAACGACGACCCCTCCCAGTACCTCGTGTCGTGCAGCCAGGACGGTACCCAGGTCTACCTGCTCGGCCCGCAGATCATCGACGGCCGCGACATCGCCGACGCGAGCGCCACCACCAGCTCGCAGGGTGGTGCGTGGATCGTCAACGTCGAGTTCCGCAACCGGGCCAAGGACTTCTGGCCGCAGTACACCGGCGCCAACATCGGCAAGCAGACCGCGTTCACCCTCGACTCCCGTGTCGTCAGCGCCCCCCAGATCCAGGGCGCCATCAACACCCCGAGCACCGAGATCAGCGGAAACTTCAACCAGTCCGGTGCCAAGGACCTCGCGAACGTGCTCAAGTACGGGTCGCTGCCACTGTCGTTCAGCTCGTCTGATGCCGAGACCGTCTCCGCCACACTGGGACTGGCCTCGCTGCGAGCCGGACTGATCGCCGGCGCGATCGGACTCATCGCCGTCCTCGCCTACGCGCTGCTGTACTACCGCATGCTCGGCTTCCTCACGATGCTGTCGCTGATCGTGGCCGGGATGATGGTCTACGGGATCATGGTGCTGCTCGGCCGCTACATCGGCTTCACCCTCGACCTGTCCGGCATCGCCGGTCTGATCATCGGTATCGGCATGACCGCCGACTCGTTCGTCGTCTACTTCGAACGAATAAAGGACGAGATGCGCGAGGGCCGAAGTTTCCGGTCCGCGGTGCCCAGGGGCTGGGTGCGGGCGCGGAGAACGATCTGGTCGGGCAACGCGGTCAGTTTCATCGCTGCCGCTGCGATCTACTTCCTGGCCATCGGTGAGGTCCGCGGCTTCGCGTTCACCCTCGGCCTGACCACCATCCTCGACATCGTCGTGGTGTTCCTCGTGACCCATCCTCTGGTGGCGCTCGCGAGCCGGTCGTCGTTCCTGTCCAAGCCCTCGGTCAACGGCCTCGGTGCCGTCACCGACGTGGCCAAGGAACGCCGTCAGGCGGCCGCCGACGCGGCCTCGTTGCAGAAGGAGACCGTCTGATGGCCAGAGAGACCTCAGGGCGCGACGACTCGGGTCGCGAGGACACCGGGCGCACCGTCCGCGACGAGACCCCTGTCTTCGATCAGACCACCGAGGACCGTAACCGCGCCGTCGCGCAGAAGCACTCGCTGCTGTCGCGCCTCTACACCGGGACCGGTGCCTTCGAGATCGTCGGCAAACGGAAGATGTGGTACCTCGTCAGCGCGGTGATCATCGCGATCTGCCTTATCAGCATCGCCGTCCGCGGCTTCACCCTCGGCATCGACTTCGAGGGCGGCACCCAGATCTCGTTCAAGTCCACCAGCCAGACCTCGGTCTCGGCGGTGGAGGACACGTTCTCCGAGGCCATGGGCGACGACCCGCAGACGGTGCAGACCGCCGGGTCGGGATCGTCGAAGACCGTCCAGATCCGCACCGAGACACTCAACCAGGCCGAGACGGAGAAGATCACCGCGGCACTGGCGCAGCGATTCGGTCCGGAGCTCACCCCCAACGACATCAATTCCTCCGACGTCAGCTCCACGTGGGGCGGCGAGATCACCGAGAAGGCGCTCCTCGCGTTGGCCGTGTTCCTGGTGATCGTCCTGATCTACATCGCGGTGCGCTTCGACAAGGAGATGTCGGTCGCGGCGATGGCGTCGCTGATCTTCGACATCGTCTGTACCGCGGGTGTGTACTCGCTGGTCGGTTTCGAGGTCACCCCGGCCACGGTCATCGGACTGCTCACGATCCTGGGCTTCTCGCTCTACGACACCGTCGTCGTCTTCGACAAGGTCGAGGAGAACGTCCGTGCCGTGTTGCACACGACCCGAAGAACCTACGGCGAGCAGGCCAACCTCGCCATCAACCAGACGCTGATGCGGTCGATCAACACGACCATCATCTCGGTGTTGCCGATCATCGCCCTGATGATCATCGCGGTCTGGTTGCTCGGTGTGGGCACACTCAAGGACCTCGGGCTGATCCAGCTCGTCGGTGTCGTGGTCGGTGCGTACTCGTCGATCTTCTTCGCGACGCCGCTGCTGGTCACGCTCAAGGAGCGTCGCTCCGACATCAAGAAGCACACGGCGAAGGTGCTGGCCCGCCGCTCCGGGTCTGACGTCGAACCGGTCCCGGCCGGCGTCGGCGCGGGCTCGGGAACGCGTCGCTCGGCCGCGGTGGACACCACCAAGCGATCCACCGCCGACGACGTGCGTCCGTCCGGCAAACGCCGCCGCAGCAACTGACCCGCGCCGCACGGTGGGCATGGTGACCCCGATCCGACTCGCACGACGTCCCGTCGTCGTCGCGATCCTCGTCATCGCGGGCCTGATCGCCACCCTGACCGCGTGCTCGGGGGCGAAGGAACCCGACGGGATCGACTACGTCACCGACGCCACCCTGAGCACCTACAACCCCGCGACCGTGGCGGGCTCGTCCGGCGGCGCCCTGATGGCGTTCACCCGGACCCTCGGCGGGTTCAGCTATCTCGGCCCGGACGGGCGCGTCGTACCCGATACCGACGTCGGCACAGCCACCGTGGTGCCGGGCGACACCGACCGACTCGTGGTGCGCTACGAGTTCAACCCCGCCGCGACCTTCTCCGACGGCTCGGCGCTCGACTGCGACGACCTCGTGCTGACGTGGGCGGCGAACAGCGGGCGGTTCCCCGGGTTCGCGCCGGCCACGACCGCCGGCTATCGCGACATCGACACCGTGGACTGCGCCGACGGGCAGCGCTCGGCGACGGTGACCTTCGCCGCGGATCGCCCCTATCGCGACTGGGCCGCCCTGTTCGGCATGGGCACGTTGATGCCCGCGCACGTCGCCGCCCGTGCGGCCGGGGTCGGCTCGGTCATCGCGCCCATCCGCGCCCGGTCGAGTGGCCCGCTCGGTGCGATCGCCCGATTCTGGAACACCGGATGGGACCTCAAGGCGGGCTCGGTCGACGAGAAAGTGTTCCCCTCGGTGGGGCCCTATCGGTTGACGTCGGTGAACAGCGACGGAGCGGTGCGTCTCGAGGCGAACCCGCGGTGGTGGGGCGAGGCGCCCCAGGAGGATTCCATCACGGTCTGGCCGCGTGGTTCGGCCGGAGCGTCGGTGTTGACCGACGACGACGCCGAGGTCGTCGACGTGGCCACCGGTACCTACGAGACCACCGAGGGCGCGTCCGGGCCGACGGCGCAACCGACCGTGGGTCGCCCACCCACGCAACAGGATCCGGGACCCGCGGTCGACCAACTCGTGTTCGCGACCACCGGGGTGTTCGCGGATCCGGCCACCCGGCGGGCCGTGGCGGCCTGCGTGCCCCGCGACCGGCTCGCCGCCGACTTCGGGTACGGCGCGGACCCGTGGAACCTGCATCTGATCGGACCGGGCGATGTCGCGGCCGCGGAACTCAACACGCAGTACGGTTCCGACTTCGCCCGCGTCGACATCCCCCGGGCCCGCGGTGCCCTCGGCCGGGAGATCACGGTGCGCATCGGCTTCGTCGAACCCGACGCCCGCCGCGGCGCGATGATCGCCGCCATCGCCGAGTCGTGTTCGGCGGCAGGAGTGCGGGTGCAGGCGGTCCCGCAGGCCCGACCCACGTTCGACCGGGGCACCGATGCGCTCATCCTGACCACCGGATCGTCGACCGCGGCGTCGGGTGCCCTGGACCCGACGCGCGACAGCTACGCCTTCGTCGCCGGCGACCCCGCCGACATCGACCGGTTCGTCGATCCACAGGTGTCGGCGGCGATCAGCCGCCTCGCGGTCAGCGACGACGAGGAGCTGCGGCTCAACCTCGTTCGGTCGGTCGAGAACGCCCTGTGGACCAAGCTGCCCGCGCTCCCGCTGTTCGCCACCCCGCGCACCCGGGGTGGCAGCGCCGCGATGACGGCCGTGGTGCCGGGCGTCGCGCGCAGCGGTACCGGCTGGAACATGGACCGGTGGAGCCGCAACTGATGCGCCCGTACCCCGACACCCGACCGATTCCCCCACCCACCGCATCACCGGAGGCCTGATGACCGACACCCAGATCACCGACGCCGCCGACCGGGCCCGGGCGGCCATCGCCCGACACACCCGCCTCGTCCCGGACTTCCCGAGTCCGGGCATCGCGTTCAAGGACCTCACCCCGGTCCTCGCCGACGCCGAGGGCCTGTCCGCGGTGACGACTGCGCTCGCCCAGGCCGGCGGTGACATCGACCTCGTCGCGGGCATCGACGCGCGCGGGTTCCTGCTCGGCGGCGCGATCGCCCTGCAACTCGGCGTCGGGGTGCTGGCCATCCGCAAGGCCGGCAAACTGCCGCCGCCGGTGCGCAGCGCCGACTACGACCTCGAATACGGCACCGCCAGCCTCGAGGTGCCCGCGGACGGAGTCGATCTGCACGGCCGGCGGGTGCTGGTCGTCGACGACGTGCTCGCCACCGGCGGAACACTCAACGCAGCCATCGGGTTGCTGGAGGCGGCGGGTGCGGTGGTGCCCACCGCCGTGGTGGTCATGGAGATCGACGGACTGCCGGGGCGCGACGCGGTCGAGTCCGCGCACCGCGACCTCGTCCTGACCAGTCTCGCGGCTGGGTGAGGACTACGATCGCGAGGAAGTCCGACAGTCCGGTCCGGCCCGACCGACGAGCAGTTCACGACCCCGTGGCGAGGAGGTGCGCATGACCGAGCCCCCGACGGTCCGCGAATCGAACGAGTCGTCGCCGACCGAGGCGTCCGGCGAGAACGGGACCGCCGAGTCGTCCGGCCTGCGATCGACGGTCGCGTCGTCGTCCTCGACCTCGCGCCGGGTACGGGCCCGCCTGGCCCGGCGGATGACCGCCACCCGCAACCCGATCCGGCCGGTTCTCGAGCCGCTCGTCGCCCTGCACCGCGACCTCTACCCCAAGGCCGACGTGGTGGTGCTCCAGCGCGCCTACGACGTCGCCGACCAGTACCACGAGGGTCAGTTCCGCAAGTCCGGTGACCCCTACATCACCCACCCGCTGGCCGTCGCGTCGATCCTCGCCGATCTCGGCATGGACACCACGACGCTGACCGCGGCCCTGCTGCACGACACCGTCGAGGACACCGGATACAGCCTCGACGCCCTGGCCGCCGACTTCGGCGACGAGGTGGCCCATCTCGTCGACGGTGTCACCAAGCTCGACAAGGTCGCGTTGGGCAACGCGGCCGAGGCCGAGACCATCCGCAAGATGATCATCGCGATGGCCCGCGATCCCCGTGTGCTGGTGATCAAGGTCGCCGACCGGCTGCACAACATGCGGACGATGCGCTTCCTGCCGCCGGAGAAGCAGGCCCGCAAGGCCCGCGAGACACTGGAAGTGATTGCGCCGCTGGCCCATCGGTTGGGTATGGCCACGGTCAAGTGGGAGCTCGAGGACCTGTCGTTCGCGATCCTGCACCCCAAGCGCTACGAGGAGATCGTGCGCCTGGTGGCCGATCGGGCGCCGTCGCGCGACACCTATCTCGCCAAGGTGCGCACCGAGATCACCAAGGCGCTCGACGGGTCCCGGATCGACGCCACCGTCGAGGGTCGTCCCAAGCACTACTGGTCGATCTATCAGAAGATGATCGTCAAGGGCCGCGAGTTCGACGACATCCACGATCTGGTCGGCATGCGGATCCTGTGTGAGCAGATCCGCGACTGCTACGCCGCGGTCGGCGTCGTGCACTCGCTGTGGCAGCCCATGGCCGGCCGGTTCAAGGACTACATCGCCCAGCCGCGTTTCGGCGTCTACCAGTCACTCCACACCACCGTCATCGGACCCGAGGGCAAGCCGCTCGAGGTGCAGATCCGCACCCGTGACATGCACCGCACCGCCGAGTTCGGGATCGCCGCGCACTGGCGATACAAGGAGACGCGGGGTCGCAACGGCGGCAAGACCGACGACGCCAACGAGATCGACGACATGGCCTGGATGCGACAGCTGCTCGACTGGCAGCGGGAGGCCGCCGACCCGGGGGAGTTCCTCGAGTCGCTGCGCTACGACCTCGCGGTCAAGGAGATCTTCGCGTTCACCCCCAAGGGCGACGTCATCACGCTGCCTGCGGGTTCCACGCCCGTGGACTTCGCCTACGCCGTGCACACCGAGGTCGGACACCGGTGCATCGGTGCCCGGGTCAACGGTCGACTGGTCGCCCTCGAACGCACGTTGGAGAACGGCGAGGTGGTCGAGGTGTTCACCTCCAAGGCCCCCAACGCCGGGCCGTCACGCGACTGGGCGACGTTCGTGGTGTCACCGCGGGCCAAGACCAAGATCCGTCAGTGGTTCGCCAAGGAGCGTCGCGAGGAGGCGCTGGAGAACGGCAAGGACGCGATCACCAAGGAGGTCCGCCGAGGCGGACTACCGTTGCAGCGCTTGATGAGTGCCGAATCCATGGGTTCCATCGCCACCGAGCTGCGTTACGCCGACGTGTCCGCGCTCTACACCGCGATCGGTGAGGGACACGTCTCCGCCCGCCACGTCGTGGGCCGGTTGGTCGCCGCACTGGGCGGACTGGAGGACGCCGAAGAGGAACTGGCCGAACGGTCGACGCCGTCGACGATGCCGACCCGTCCCCGTCAGACCGGTGACGCCGGTGTCGTGATCCCGGGGGCCGACGGGGTGCTGGCCAAGTTGGCGAAGTGCTGCACACCGGTGCCCGGGGACGAGATCCTCGGGTTCGTCACCCGCGGCGGCGGCATCAGCGTGCACCGCACCGACTGCACCAATGCCGATGCGCTACAGGAACAGTCCGAACGCATCATCGAGGTCAAGTGGGCCCCGTCGCCGTCGTCGGTGTTCCTCGTGGCCATCCAGGTCGAGGCCCTCGACCGTTCCCGGCTGCTCTCGGATGTGACGCGGGTGCTGGCCGACGAACGGGTGAACATCCTCTCGGCGTCGGTGACGACGAGCCGGGACCGGGTGGCCATCAGCAAGTTCACCTTCGAGATGGGCGACCCCAAGCATCTCGGTCACGTACTGAACGTGGTGCGCAACGTCGAGGGCGTCTACGACGTCTATCGGGTCACGTCGGCGTCCTGACCGGACCCGGGGAAATTCGGGAGAGACCGGCCACCGGCCCGACCGCACCGGATCGGTGCGGCCGGGCCGATCGGCGTCAGCTGACGGTGGCCGTCTTGATCTCGACGGGCAGTTTCGGCGCCCCGTCACCCGGGGTGGGTGCGTAGGTCACGGCGCCGGTGTTCGGGTCCTGGCTCGGACGGACGCCGGGGTCGATACCGCCCTTGTAGACGGTGTCGAGCACTTTGAGGCTGTTCTCGTCGACCTTGCCCACGACGCTGTAGTTCGGCGGGAGCTCACTGTCGTTGATCACCAGGAACATCTGCGCCGAACCGGTGTTCGTGCCGCTGGCCTGCCCACCCTGTCCGGGCTGGTAGCTGTTGGCGATGGCGACCGTCCCCCGCGGATAGATCGCCGAGTTGGGCAGTCCCATCGCGGCGAGCTGCTGACTCTGCGGGATCACCTTGAGGTCGGTGGGGAACTCGTCGGGGCTGCTCCATCCCGGAGCGCCCGCACCGGTCCCGGTGGGATCACCGCACTGCAGGACCGCGATCTTGCCCGTTCCGCCCTCGGTCATGCGGTGACACGTGGTGTTGTCGTAGTACTTCTGCCTGATCAGCGTGGCCACCGCGGCCACGTTGCAGGGGGCCGAGGACCGGTCGAGGGTCATGGTGATCGGGCCCTGGCTGGTGGTGAACTCGGCGGTGAGTTCGCCCTTCTTCAGTTCACGGTCGGCGGGGATCTCCGCGGTGCGCTGCTTGGACTTGCCCGCGGTGAAGTTGTCGACGAACTCCTTGGCCAGCACCTGCTGGGCGGGGGGAAGGTTCGGCGGGACCTGCGGCGCCTGGGCGAACGGGTTCGCGTCCGCGGGGGTCGGCGTGTACGCGCAGGCGGTGTAGCGGGCCTTCTCGCGGTCGTCGAGCACCTTGTTGACCACCAGGGTGGTCACCGCCGCGGCGACGACCAACACCACGATCACCGACGACGACACGATGATGATCTTGCGCTTGCGCGCGGCGGCCTGTTGCGTCTCCAGACGCTGTTCGAGCTTGCGTTTCGCGTCCTGGCGCCGCTGCTCGTTCGTGGGCTGGTCGTTGCTGGGTTGCTCGTTGCTGGGCAAGCCGCGATCCCTCCATCGACAGATGCGGAACGCATCGCGCATTCCGATCGTCGAACTCGTAGATGAGGCGCCGGTGGCACCACTGCCGGTGAAAGTGTGCCAGGACACCCTGTGAACATCCTCAGTGGGCACCGGCGGGTCGCCCCGGACGGCACCGCCACGAATGTTTGCGATGATGTACCCCGACCAACCCGAAGGAGCGCTCGATGCTGATCACCGGTTTCGCCGCCGGCATGTTCGCGACCAACTGCTACGTGGTCGCCGAGCAGCCGGGCTCCGAAGCCGTCATCATCGATCCCGGACAGGATTCGGCCGCCCAGGTGCGGTCGATCCTCGCCGAGCACTCGCTGACGCCGGTTGCGGTTCTGCTGACCCACGGTCATCTCGATCACACCTGGGACGCCGCGGATCTGTGTGACGAGTACTCGATCCCGGTCTACATCCATCCCGAGGACCGCCCGATGCTCGCCGATCCCGCCTCCGGGATCGGGCCCGCCCTGGGATCGGTCATCGGCGGCATGGTGTTCCGCGAACCGGAGAAGGTCGTCGACTTCGTCGACGGCGAGGACGTCGAACTCGGCGGCATCGGCTTCGACGTGACCGCGGCTCCCGGACACTCACGCGGATCGGTCCTGCTGACCATCGACGTCGCCACCGAGGACGCGACACTGCCGGTGTGCTTCTCCGGCGACGTGTTGTTCGCCGGCTCGATCGGACGGACCGACCTGCCCGGTGGCGACCACGAACAACTCCTGACCAGCATCGCCACCACGCTGCTGCGACGTACCGACGACACCCAGGTGCTGCCCGGCCACGGTCCGCAGACGACGGTCGGACAGGAGCGGGCCACGAACCCGTTCCTCGTCGGACTCCCCGGGGTCTCCGACGCCGCGGCCTCCTCACCCACGAAAGGACGTCACGGACTGTGACTGCGCAATTCCAGGCGCCCCGAGGGATTCCCGACTACATCCCGCCGTCGTCGTCGCGATTCGTCGCCGTCCGAGACGAACTGACACGTGCGGCGCGACTGGCCGGTTACGCGCACATCGAGCTGCCGATCTTCGAGGACACCGCGCTGTTCGCGCGTGGGGTCGGGGAGTCGACCGACGTCGTCTCGAAGGAGATGTACACCTTCGCCGACCGCGGTGACCGCTCGGTCACCCTGCGGCCCGAGGGGACCGCAGGCGTCATGCGCGCGGTCTTGCAGCACGGACTCGATCGCGGCGCGCTGCCGGTGAAGCTGAGCTACGCGGGCCCGTTCTTCCGGTACGAGAAGCCGCAGACCGGTCGTTACCGGCAGCTCCAGCAGGTCGGTGTCGAGGCCATCGGTGTCGACGACCCCGCACTCGACGCGGAGGTCATCGCCATCGCCGACGAGGGATTCCGTCGGTGCGGACTGACCGGCTACCGCCTGGAGATCACCACCCTGGGCGACGACACCTGCCGCCCGGCCTACCGGGAGGCTCTGCAGGCGTTCCTGTTCGGTCTCGACCTCGACGACGAGACCCGGCGACGCGCCGAGATCAACCCGCTGCGCGTCCTCGACGACAAACGACCGGAGATCAAGGCCGCCACCGCCGACGCGCCGCTGATGATCGACTTCCTGTCGGACTCGGTCCGCGAGAACTTCGAGTCCGTCCGCGGACACCTCGACCGACTGGGCGTCGCCTACGAGGTCAACCCGCGCCTGGTCCGTGGGCTCGACTATTACACCAAGACCACGTTCGAGTTCGTCCACGACGGACTCGGTGCCCAGTCCGGCATCGGTGGCGGTGGTCGCTACGACGGGCTGATGAGTCAGCTCGGCGGCAAACAGGAACTGTCCGGCATCGGTTTCGGACTAGGCGTCGACCGCACCGTCCTCGCGCTCGAGGCCGAGGAGGTCGCCGATCTCGGGGCGGCCCGCTGCCAGGTCTACGGGGTGCCGATGGGTGCCGCGGCCCTCGACCGTCTGGTGGTCCTCGCCGGCGAACTGCGCGCGCAGGGTGTCAGCACCGACCTCGCCTACGGCGGTAGGGGACTCAAGGGCGCCATGAAGGGCGCCGACCGGTCCGGGGCTCGGTTCGCCCTGGTCCTCGGTGACCGCGAGCTCGATGCCGGTCAGATCGAGGTCAAAGATCTGGCCGACGGGTCGCAACGCACGGTCGCGCTCGACGCGGTCGTCGCCGACGTCGCGGCCGCCCTGCACGGGTAGCGCTCACGTCCTCGAGATCAGCTCCCCGCGCAACACGTCGAGGCTGACGCCGCCCAGGCGCAGCGCCCGGGAGTGGAAGTCCTTGAGGTCGTTGCCCGGGTGGGTACGCAGGAACTCCGCGCGCGCCTGCTCCCAGACCCGTTGTCCGAGCGCGTACGACGGCGCCTGCCCGGGCCATCCGAGGTAGCGGTTGAGCTCGAAGCGCAGCACCGACCGGTCCATCGCGACCGCGTCACACAGGAACGTCCAGGCCTTGTCCGCATCCCAGGTCCCGCCACCGACGGAGTCGGGGGCGCGCAGACCGCAGTGCACGCCGATGTCGACGACGACGCGCGCGGCCCGGAGTCGTTGTGAGTCCAGCATTCCCATCCGGTCACCGATGTCGTCGAGCCAACCGAGTTCGGACATCAGCCGCTCGGCGTAGAGCGCCCAGCCCTCGCCGTGACCGGAGGTGAACGACGCGAGTTTGCGCCACCGGTTCAGTTCCGGACTGGTCATCGCCTGCCCGAGCTGCAGGTGATGTCCGGGCACGCCCTCGTGGAAGACCGTGGTGGTCTCCTGCCAGGTGTGGAAGACCGTCTGCTCCGGCGGCACCGACCACCACATGCGGCCGGGACGGCTCAGGTCCTCGCTGGGCATCGTGTAGTAGATGGTCCCGGTCGCCGAGGGTGCGAGCCGGCACTCGATGCTGGTCAGGGCGGCGGGGATGTCGAAGTGGGTGCCTGCGAGTCCGGTCGTCGCCCGGTCGGACAGCTCCTGCATCCAGGCGACGAAGGCGTCCCGGTCGGTCATCTGGTAGCGGGGGTCGGCGTCGAGAGCGGCCAGCGCACCGGCCACGCCCGCTCCCGGCGCGATCTGTTCGGCCAGGGTCGTCTGCTCAGCCACGATCGACTCGAGGTGGTCGAGGCCCCACGAATAGGCCTCGTCCGGGTCGATGTCGGTACCGACGAACTCCGCCGAGTGCAGTCGGTAGCGGTCGCGTCCCACCCCGTCGGCCTCGGTCGCCGACGGCAGCACCTCGTCGGTGAGCACGGCGCGCAGTCGGTCGAATGCGGCGCCCGCACGGCTGTGGCCGGCGGCGAAGTCACTCGAATACGTCGAGTCGGTGTCGAGGGCGCGGTCGATGTTGCTCAGCAGCGCGTCCGCTGCGTCCGCTGCCTGGGCGGCCACCAGCTCGACCTGGCGGCGCGCGGGTGCCGGCCCGGCGGTGATCCGGTGCCGCAGGCCCTCGATGATCGAGTCCACGCTCTCGGGGACGGCACGGACCCGGGCGAGCATCGTCGAACGATCCTCGTCGGTGTCGGTGGGCATGAGATCGAACACATCCCGGATCGCCTGCAGCGGGGACTCGATCACGTTGACCTCGCCGGTCCGGAGACCGGCCTCGTCCACGGCGAGTCCGCGACCGAGCTGGTCGGTCATCGTCGCCACGGTGACGCGGTCGACGTCGTCGGTAGGGGTGGCGGAGGCCAACGCGCGCAGGGTGTCCCGGGTCAGAGCGGCGCGGTCGTCGATGGCGCCGGGGGAGTAGTCGGTCAGCGCGTGGTCGTTGCCGCTCACCCCGGTCAGCGTCGAGAACACCGGATCGGCGACACACGCCCGGGTGAGGAAGTCGTCGGCGATCGCGTCGATGGCGGTGGGGGTACGCGCGGGGTCAGGACCGGTCATGGATCCATGCAATCAGATGGTCATGCCGGATGCATCGCCGATCGCCGTCGCGCGGTGGGCCCTGGCGTTCGCATGCTGGGCCCTCGTTCCCGCGTGTTGGGCTCTTGTTGTCGTGTACTGGGCTGCGGCGTCCAACACAGCGAAACAATGGCCCAACCCGGAGCAACGACGGCCCAACCCGGCGAGACGATGGTCCAACAGCGGGAGGGTCAAAGGCGATTGGTGGAAAAGGTGTCGCAACTCGCGGGGTCGCCGGACCGGTAGCCGGTGGTGAACCACCTCGTGCGCTGCGCCGCCGACCCGTGCGTCCACCCCTCGGAATCGTTCTTGCCCGACAGGGTGTCGTCACCGATGGCCTTCGCGGTGGTGATCACGTCGCCGATCTGCTGTTGGGTCAGCGGTTCGAGCATCGCGTCCGGTCCCTTGTCGGCGTGCTCGGCCCAGACGCCGGCGTAGCAGTCGGCCTGCAGCTCGAGGCGCACCGATCCCGATGTCGCGCCGCGCGATCCGAGCTTCTGCGCCTTGTCCATCGTGCCCATCAGGTTCTGCACGTGGTGGCCGAACTCGTGGGCCACCACGTACTCCTGCGCCAGCGGTGCGTCGCTGCCGCCGAGCTGATCGGCCAGCGTCGTGAAGAAGGTCGGGTCGAAGTAGGCCGTCTGGTCGCCCGGGCAGTAGAACGGCCCGACCGATGATGTCGCCGAGCCGCACCCGCCGGTGTCGATCGCGTCGGCGAAGATGACGGTCTTCGGTTTGGTGTAGTCCGGCATCAGGGTGGGCCACACCTTGTCGAGGCTGTTCGTCGTGGCGACGATGCGACAGACGGTGTCGGTGTTGGCCTTCGCGATGGTGCAGCTGTCGATCTGCGACTGGATCGCGCTGTTGGGCGCACCGGCGTTCGACCCCGACGTGCCGCCGTCGCCGCCGAGGATGTCGCCGGGGTTGACCCCGAACAGGATCGCCACGATCGCGACCACGAGACCGGCGCCACCGCCGAGCGCCATCCGCCCGCGGCCGCCTCCGCCGCCCCCGGAGACACCGCTGGTGTCCAACGGCCCGTTGCCCTGGAACGTCATGACTCTCCTGTTCGACGACAACGCATTCGTGATGGGTTCCTCATGCTACGTAGGATGACCCTCGTCCCGTACCCAAGACCCAAGCATTCACATCGGCGATCGCCACGGCGACGCCATCGGAAGGACTCTCGTGCTGCGCACCCATTTCGCCGGATCACTGCGAGCCGACAACGCCGGTGACACCGTCACCGTCGTCGGCTGGGTGGCGCGTCGCCGTGATCACGGCGGGGTGATCTTCATCGACCTGCGCGACAGCTCGGGTCTGCTGCAGGTGGTCTTCCGCGACGAGCAGGTCGCGCAGGCGGCCCACCGACTGCGCGCCGAGTACTGCGTGCAGGTGACCGGCACGATCGAGGCACGTCCCGAGGGCAGCGAGAACCCGAACCTGGAGTCGGGTTCGGTCGAGCTGAACGCCGGGGACCTGGTGGTGCTCAACGAGTCCGCGCCCCTGCCCTTCCAGCTCGACGAGAAGCCGGGCGAGGAGGCGCGCCTGCGCTACCGCTACCTCGACCTGCGACGTGAGGGCCCGGGCAAGGCCCTGCGCCTGCGCTCGAAGGCGAACGCGGCCGCACGGTCGGTGCTCGCCGGCCACGACTTCGTCGAGGTCGAGACCCCGACGCTGACCCGGTCGACCCCCGAGGGTGCCCGTGACTTCCTCGTCCCCGCCCGCCTCCGACCCGGGTCGTTCTACGCGCTGCCGCAGAGTCCGCAGCTGTTCAAGCAGCTGCTGATGGTCGGTGGGCTCGAGCGGTACTACCAGATCGCCCGCTGCTACCGCGACGAGGACTTCCGCGCCGATCGACAGCCCGAGTTCACCCAGCTCGACGTGGAGATGAGCTTCGTCGACCAGGACGACATCATCGCCCTCGCCGAGCAGATCCTCGTGGCCCTGTGGGACCTCGTCGGCTACCAGGTGCCCACGCCGCTACCGCGGATCACCTACGCCGAGGCGATGCGTCGTTACGGCAGCGACAAACCCGACCTGCGCTTCGACCTCGAACTCGTCGAGTGCACCGAGTTCTTCGCCGACACCCCGTTCCGCGTGTTCCAGGCCGACTACGTCGGCGCCGTCGTCATGCCCGGCGGGGCGAGCCAGCCCCGACGCCAGCTCGACGCCTGGCAGGAATGGGCCAAGCAGCGCGGCGCCCGCGGTCTCGCCTACGTCCTGGTGCAGGAGGACGGTTCCCTCGGCGGCCCGGTGGCCAAGAACCTGTCCGACGCCGAACGCGACGGACTCGTCGCCCACGTCGGCGCCGCTCCCGGTGACTGTGTGTTCTTCGCCGCGGGCCCGGTCAAGGCACAGCGCGCGCTGCTCGGCGCCGCACGCGGCGAGATCGCCGCGCGACTGGGCCTCATCGACGAGAACGCCTGGGCCTTCACCTGGGTCGTCGACGCCCCGCTGTTCGAGCCGGTGGCCGATGCGACCGCGGGTGGCGACATCGCCGTCGGGTCGGGCGCCTGGACCGCGGTGCACCACGCATTCACCGCACCCAAGCCGGAGTCCCTCGACACGCTGGAGTCCGATCCCGGGTCGGCGCTGGCCTTCGCCTACGACATCGTCTGCAACGGCAACGAGATCGGCGGCGGCAGCATCCGTATCCACCGTCGCGACGTGCAGGAGCGGGTGTTCGCGATCATGGGCATCGACAACGCCGAGGCGCAGGAGAAGTTCGGCTTCCTGCTCGACGCGTTCGCCTTCGGTGCACCGCCGCACGGCGGCATCGCCTTCGGCTGGGACCGCATCACCGCCCTGCTCGCGGGTGAGGGTTCGATCCGAGAGGTCATCGCGTTCCCCAAGTCCGGCGGCGGCGTCGACCCGCTGACCGACGCGCCCGCTCCCATCACCCCGGCGCAGCGCAAGGAGTCCGGTATCGACGCAGTGGCCAAAACGGGTCCCGCAGACCGGTCGCCGACACCGGAGGCCGTCGCCGGCTCGACTCCGGAGGCCTGACCGCCCAGGTGTTGCACCTCCGGATCGTCGCACCCACCGAGCGGGGGACCGCGGTGGTCGACCTGCTCCGTGAGGCGGTCGGTGTCACCCACCTCATCGTGCATCCCGGCGCCGCACTCGAACCCGCCGGTGATCTCGTGGAGGCCGACATCACCCGTGAGGCGGTCAACGACGTTCTCGCCGGCCTCCTCGCCCTCGGTCTCGTCCACGACGGTGCCATCACCATGGAGCCGCTCGACACGGTCATCTCCGACGCCGCGGTGCGAGCCGAGAAGGATGCGCCCGGCGACCCCGACGACTCCATCGTCTGGGAGGAACTCACACGTCGAACACGTGAGGACGCGACGCTGAGCATCACGTTCGTCACATTCCTGGTCCTGGCGTGTCTGCTCGCCGCGGTCGGCGTGATCACCGACTCCCCGGTCACCGTGGTCGGCGCGATGGTGGTCGGCCCCGAGTTCGGGCCGCTCGCGGGGATCGCGGTCGGACTGGTGCGGCGTCGGTTCGACCTCGCGCGCAGGTCGGTGTACGCGTTGATCATCGGGTTCCCGACGGCAATGGTGGTCACCGGTGTCGCCGCCGTCCTCGGAGAGGCCACCGGGACCGTCGACATCACCGACGTCACCGCGGCCGACCAGGTGGATTTCATCTATCAGGTGGGCCCGTTCTCCCTCGTGGTCGCGGTCCTGGCCGGGGCCGCGGGCATGCTGTCGCTGGTGTCGGCCAAGTCGGCGGCGCTGGTCGGTGTGTTCATCTCGGTGACGACCGTGCCCGCGGCCGGATACGCGGTGGTGGCCGCGACCCTGGGCCAGTGGCAGGTGGCGGCGGAGTCGACGGCGCAGCTCGCGGTGAACATGGTCGGCATCGTGGTGTCCGGCGTCGGTGTCCTCGCCGTGCACCGGCTGCTCGCCCGTCGGCGCGCGGCGACCCCCGCCCATCTGTGATGGGATCGGTGGGCGTCCGATCGTGGCGTGTCAGGCGATGAACAGGGGTACGTGGCGTTGACCATCAAGGTGGCACTGGAACACCGGACCAGCTATTCCTTCGACCGCCCGGTCAAGGTGTACCCACACGTCGTCCGGCTCCGGCCGGCCCCGCACTCGCGGACCCCGATCGAGGCGTACACGCTCACCGTCGAGCCGTCGGGCCACTTCGTCAACTGGCAGCAGGACGCGTTCAGCAACTACCAGGCACGCCTTGTGTTCCCGGAACCGACGACGTCGCTGTCGATCACCGTCGGCCTCGTCGCCGACCTCACCTCGATCAACCCGTTCGACTTCTTCATCGAGGACTGGGCCGAGAACTACGGTTTCGCCTACCCCGAGCAGATGCGCACCGACCTCGAGGCCTACCTGCGACCGATCGGGGGTGAGGGCGGCGGCCGGCACTCGTCCGGCGAGGAGGACGACAGCTCGCTCGTCGCCGACTGGGTCGAGCGCCATCGTCCCGCCCACGGCGCCCGCATCATCGACACCCTGGTGGCACTGAACCAGGCGGTCCGGGACGACGTCGGCTACACCGTCCGTCTCGAGGCCGGTGTCCAGTCGCCCGAGTACACGCTGTCGAGTGCGATCGGCTCGTGTCGTGACTCGGCGTGGTTGCTCGTCGCCATCCTGCGCAGGCTCGGGCTCGCCGCCCGGTTCGTCTCGGGGTACCTGGTGCAACTGACCTCCGACGTCGCCTCGCTCGACGGTCCGTCGGGACCGTCGGCGGACTTCACCGACCTCCACGCCTGGACCGAGGTGTTCCTCCCCGGCGCCGGCTGGGTCGGCATGGATCCCACCTCGGGCCTGTTCGCCGGGGAAGGACACATCCCGCTGGCCGCGACTCCACAGCCGGGTGGCGCGGCGCCGATCACCGGCGCGACCGGTCCGTGTCACGCGACCATGGACTTCTCCAACACCGTCACCCGTTTCCACGAGGACCCGCGAGTGACGTTGCCCTACACCGACAGCCAGTGGTCGGAGGTCGTCGATCTCGGTGCCCTGGTGGATCGTCGGATGGCCGAGCGTGACGTCCGACTGACCATGGGTGGTGAACCCACGTTCGTCTCGATCGACAACCAGACCGCGCCGGAGTGGTCGACCACCGCCGACGGCGGCCACAAACGCCGACTGGCCTCGACGCTCGCCGAACGTCTGCGCACCATCTACGCGCCGTCGGGTCTGGTGCAGCGCAGCCAGGGCAAGTGGTACCCCGGGGAACCGTTGCCGCGCTGGCAGATCGGTCTGTTGTGGCGCGTCGACGGCGAAGCCCTGTGGCAGCGTCCGGAACTGTTGGCCGATCCCTGGGCCGACGACGCGAGCGCCGCTGCGTCCATGGACACCCCGTCGGCGGTGGCGACCGCCGACTCCGCGGCCCGCAGCGCCGCGTTCCTCACCGCGTTCGCCGGCGCACTGGGTCTGCCGTCCACGACCGTCACCCCGGCCTACGAGGACCCGGTGCTCCGGTTGGCCGAACTGTTGCGCTCACCGCCGGGGGAGCCGACCGCCGAATCCACCCCGGACGTCGACGACGAGGACGATCCCACCGCGGGCCGACGCGGTCGCGGCCCGGACCTGACACCCGAACAGGACACGGTGGCGGCGCGCAAGGCGTTGCTGGCGCGACTCGACGAACCGGTCACCGACGCGACCGCGCACGTGCTGCCGGTCAGCCGCACCGACGACGACACCGCGTGGCGCAGCGTCGGATGGTTCACCCGCCGTGGGCGTCTCGTCCTGACCGCGGGCACGTCTCCAGCGGGGCTCCGGCTGCCACTGGACTCGCTGTCCTGGGGGCCCGCTCCGGTGGTCCACGAGACCGACCCCACCGCCTCCACCCGGCCGTTGCGCGCCCCACTGGCCGCCGTCCCCGGCCCCGATGACGCGACCGACACCCGGGAGCCGGACACCGAGGGGGAGGCCACCGAACTGTTCGACGGCCCGGTTCCACGCACCGCCGTGGTCGCCGAGGTGCGCGCCGACATCCTGCACGTGTTCCTGCCGCCGACCGAGCGACTCGAGGACTACGTCGAACTCGTCGAGACCACCGAGGCGGCCGCGGCCGCCGTGGGCACGGCGGTCATCGTCGAAGGCTATGGGCCGCCCGCGGATTCGCGCCTGCAGTCGCTCACGGTGACACCCGACCCCGGCGTCATCGAGGTCAACATCCAGCCGACGGCCTCGTTCGCCGAGCAGTCCGATCTGCTCGAGACGCTCTACCACGAGGCCCGCGTCGCACGTCTGGGCACCGAGTCGTTCGACCTCGACGGCAGCCACGGCGGTACCGGCGGCGGCAATCACATCACCCTCGGCGGCATCACGCCGTCGGAGTCACCAATGCTGCGCCGACCCGACCTGCTCGTGTCGATGCTGAGCTACTGGCAGCGACACCCGTCCCTGTCGTACCTGTTCTCCGGGCGCTTCATCGGGACGACCTCGCAGGCCCCCCGCGCCGACGAAGGACGCGAGAGCGCCCTCTACGAACTCGAGATCGCGTTCGCCGAGATCGACCGACTCTCGGCCGAGGGGGCCGAGGCCGGCCCGTGGATGATCGACCGTGCACTGCGCCACTTGCTCACCGACATCACCGGGAACACCCACCGCGCCGAGTTCTGCATCGACAAGCTCTACAGCCCGGGGGCGGCCCGCGGGCGGCTCGGCATCCTCGAACTCCGGGCGTTCGAGATGCCGCCGCACCACCGGATGGCGATGGTGCAGTCGCTGCTCGTGCGCAGTCTGGTGTCGTGGTTCTGGGACAAGCCCTTCCGCGGACGGCTGCTGCGTCACGGCGCGGATCTCCACGGCAAACACCTGCTGCCGCACCACGTCATCAACGACATCGCCGAGGTGGCCGAGGATCTGCGCGAGGCCGGATATGACTTCGACACCGCCTGGCTCGACCCGTTCACCGAGTTCCGGTTCCCGCGTCTGGGCACCGTGGCCATCCGGGACCAGGAGATCGAACTGCGCGGCGCCATCGAGCCGTGGAACGTGCTGGGGGAGGAGTCCACCGCCGGCGGTACCGCCCGCTACGTCGACTCATCGATCGAGCGCGTACAGGTACGGGTGCAGGGCAGCGACGACGATCGATACCTGTTGACCTGCAACGGGTATCCGCTACCCCTGACGCCGACCGGCCGCCCCGGGGAACGGGTCGCGGGCATCCGGTTCCGGGCCTGGCAGCCCCCGAGCGCCCTGCACCCGTCGATCGGTATCGACTCCCCGCTGGTGTTCGACATGGTCGACACCGCCAACGGCCGATCGGTCGGCGGGGCGACCTACCACGTCGTGCATCCCGGCGGCCGCGCCTACGAGCGGCCCCCGGTCAACGCCGTCGAGGCCGAATCGCGACGCAACGGCCGGTTCGAGGCCATCGGTCACACCCCCGGCGTCGTCGACGTCGCGGGACTGCGGGAGATGCAGGCCCGGCTGGCGACAGACCTCGGGGTGCCGACGATCCTCGACCTACGGCGGGCACGTACGGTTCTTCGGTGACGTCGCCCACCCCCACACCTGCGGAGACGCCGTCCGCGGTGGTGGACCGGTATCGGTCGGATCGCTTCGCGCTGTTCGACATCGACGGTCCGCAGGCGGCCTCGCCGCGCTACGACGAGATGATCGACGCCGACGGTGCCATCCGTCCCCAGTGGGCCGACCTGGTGGCCGGGTACGCCCGCGCCGGGACGGTCGGGATGGCCCGCACGGCCATGCGCCTGCGGACGATGATCGCCGACGAGGGCATCACCTACAACCTGACCGGTGACCGCGTCGCGAGCGGTGACGCGGAGGTCGCCGACACCACGCGCCTGTGGGAGCTCGACAGTGTCCCGCTGGTGGTCGACGGCGACGCCTGGGCGGCGGTGGAGGCCGGCATCGCACAACGGTGTCTGCTCCTCGACGCCCTGCTCGTCGACCTCTACGGGGAGCGCCGCACGATCACCGAGGGCCTGGTCCCGCCCGAGATGGTCTACGGCCATCCCGGATACGTGCGCAAGGCGGGCGGGATGGGCATCGCCGGACCGCACGCCCTCTTCTGTCACGCCGCCGACATCGGCCGCACCGCCGACGGTCACTTCGCCCTGTGGGGTGACTCCACCCAGGCGCCGTCGGGCATCGGATACGCCATCGCCGACCGACGCCTGACCTCGCGTGCGGCGTCCGCGCTCTTCGGTGCGGTCGGTCCGCGCCCGATGACGACGTTCGCGGGCACCCTGCGACTGGCCCTGTTCGACTACGCACCCCCCGGCGCCGACGACCCGACGGTGGTGGTCCTGAGTCCGGGCAACCTGTCGGAGACCGCGTTCGACCAGGCCTACCTCGCGTCGGTCCTCGGCTTCCCGCTCGTCGAATCCGCCGACCTGCTCGTCCGCGACGGCGCGGTGTACATGCGCTCCCTGGGTAGTTTCAAACGGGTCGACGTCATCCTGCGGCGGGTCGATGCGGCGTTCTGCGACCCGCTCGACCTGCGTTCGGACTCCCGGCTCGGGGTGGCCGGTCTGGTGGAGGCCGTCGCGCGGGGCGCGGTCACCGTCGTCAACACCCTCGGTAGCGGTGTCATCGAGAACCCGGCGCTGCACACCGTCGCGGCGCGGCTCGCGCCCGCACTGATCGACGAGGAGTTGGCGCTACCGACGGTCGAGACCTACTGGGGCGGTGCGGACTCCGAGCGCACCAAGATCGTCGCCGACCTCGCCGGACTGGTTCTCGACAACTTCCGGACCGGCGAACAGTTCATCGGGGCCACGCTCTCGCGGGCTGACCTCGAGACGCTGCGTCGACGTGTCGAGACCGACCCGTGGCAGTGGGTGGGTCGGCGTCCGGGACAGTTCTCCCTCGCCCCGTCGATGACGCCCGCCCACGCGGGTGCGGCGGCCCGGTTGCGTGCGGCGCCGGTCGGTATCCGTACGTTCGCCGTCGCCCAGGGAGCGGCCTACGCCGTGATGCCCGGCGGCATGGGGCAGGTCCTCGCCACCGGCGCCGAGGGGGCGGCGATGGGTGCGATCGCCGCGAAGGACGTCTGGGTGGCGAACACCGAGGCGGTCGGCGACACCACCCGCGTGGCGGAGTCGGTCTCGTCGTTCGTCTCACCCACGCTCAGCGCGTCCGATCGGTCGGCCGCGTCGCCGCGCGTGTTGGCCGACCTGTTCTGGCTCGGTCGCCACGGTGAGCGCGCCGAACTGACCGTCCGGATGGTGAAGGTCGCCCGCGAGCGCTACCAGGACCGCGACCGACTGTGGATGTCGGGAACCGGCTCGCTACCGCTGTTCCTCGCCGGCATCGCCGCGACCACGGCCACGACCGACCACGTGGGCGTACTGCCCGACGCCGCGACCGCCGACAACGGCGCCGCGGTGGCGCTCGCGGCCATCGGTCGGCTGACGATGTCGCGGTCGGTGCCCGGGACCGTGGCCCACTCGGTCGATCGACTGGTCGCCTCGGCCCGCGCGGTGCGCGACCAGATGTCGACGAGCACCTGGATGGTGTTGGGCACCATCGAGCGCGCCTTCGCCGACCTCGCCCACACCGTCGCCGAGTCCGCCCCGGACACCGGTCCGCGGGCCGGGGCGAACGCGGCCGTCGACACCGTCGACGTCGACGAACTCGCCCGGGCGCACGAGTCGATCCTGCGCGGACTGCTCGCGCTGGCCGGCCTGCAGGCCGAATCGATGGTGCACGACCCGGCCTGGCTGTTCATGGACGTCGGCCGTCGGATCGAGCGGGCGGTCATGCTCGCCGACCTGACCCGTTCGGTCCTCGTCGATCGCCACGAACTCGACGTCGAACAGGGGCTCATCGAGGCCTACCTGGTGGCGAACGAGTCCGCGGTCATCTACCGCCGCCGCAACCGCGGACTACATCGACTGCGCCCGGTGATCATGCTGGCCATGTTCGACGAGACCAACCCGCGGTCGATGATCTACCAGCTGGCGCGTCTGCGCTCGGATCTGTCGGCCATGCCCGACGAGATCCGTTCCGCCGCCGCCGAACGCGTCGTCGAGGAGATGATCGCCGAGCTGCGCCGCGTCGATCCGACCGACCTGACCACCGTCGGCGACACCGACCGCCGCGACGAGCTCGCCGAGTTGATGACCACCCTGGCGACCGGTGCGCGCGAGGTCTCGGATGTGTTGGGGCGGACCCGTTTCGCGCCACCGCGCGACATACAACCGCTGTGGGGCGGTGGCAGCCGATGACCGGCGGCACCGCGACCGACGTGGCCACCACGCGTCGCTACCGCGTCACCCATCGCACCACCTACGACTACGACGACGTCGTGAGCGCGTCGTTCGGTCGATGCTTCCTCACGCCGAGAGACCTACCGGGGCAACGTGTCTCCGAAGCCGCGATCGTCGTCGACCCGGAACCGGCCGACCGGTCCACCGGCACCGACATCTTCGGCAACACCGACACCTACTTCCATGTCCGGACGCCGCATCACCGTCTCGAGGTGACCGGGACGTCGTTGGTCGACGTCGATCCTCTCGACCCCGGTCTCCTCACCTGCGCTGCGGCGACCGCGCCGTGGGAGGCTGCCCGCCCGTCGCGACCGGCCGACGCCCGCGAGGTCGAGTACGTGCTCGATCTCTACCCACCGGAGATCACCGAGGCGGTCCGTGAGTACGCCGCAACCGTTTTCCGACCCGGTGTCGCGCTGCTCGACGTGATCGTCGAGCTGACGACGCGCATCCACACCGATTTCACCTACCGATCCGGGTCGACCGCGATCAGCACCAGGGTCGACACGGTCATGTCGCGGCGCGAGGGCGTCTGCCAGGATTTCGCGCGTGTCGCGATCGCGTGCCTCCGGTCCCAGGGTCTCGCGGCGCGGTACGTGTCGGGGTACCTCGCGACCGAGCCTCCGCCCGGTCGCGAGCGCGTGATCGGCGCCGATGCGTCGCACGCATGGGCCGCGGTGTGGCTCCCGGGCAATCGGTGGCTGCCGTTCGACCCCACCAACGACAAGCTGGTGGACGAGAGGCACGTCACACTGGCCTGGGGACGTGACTATGATGATGTACCGCCGCTACGTGGAGTCATCTACACCGAATCGACCACGAGCAAGATCACCGTCTCCGTCGACGTGGCGCCGCAGGAACTGCCGACCGTGTCGCAAGAAGTGCCGATCACGTCGAACGAGTCCGCACCGGGCTCGTGAGTCGCCGCAGTTCATCGTAGGGATCGCCCCGACCGGCGTAACAGCGTGCCGGCCGCGCGACCTGCATGAATGTCCTCCGGGACGTCGCCCGCGCACGACTCGCATCGCGATCGGACCGGGCGTGACACGTGCCACCTGTGGGTGGCGTTGGGTAGGTTTACACGTAATGACTGTCATCGCCGAGAACCGCATGTCGGGTGCGGTCCGGGCCGCCGAGCAGGTTCTGTCCTCTCGTGCGGGCGCCCGGGTGACCCTGGCCGACCCGGTGGAGTTGGGTGGCAGCGGCCGCACCGACGTCGTGCGGGCACGGGTTGCCCAGAACCCGCTGTCGTTGGACCGGAGTCTGGTCATCAAGGTGGTCCCCACCGACGAGCCGGCCGACGCGTTCGCCCGCGAGCTGGCGTCCTACAAGTACGCGAACGCGCTGCCGATGCACTCCCGGCCCGGTCCGCAGCTCATCGCCTTCGACAACACCGCCCGACTCATCGTCCTGAGCGACCTCGGTCACGGTCGCTCGATGAGTGATCTGCTCGGCAGTCCCGAGTGGGCCGACCCGAGCCACGCGATCAGCGCGTGGGGACAGGCCCTGGGCCGGATGCACGCAGCCACCGTCGGCGGGGAGGGCGATTTCGACGCCCTGCTGCGTCGCGGTCCCGGGGGCGGCTCGGTCGAGGTGCTCCCCGCGCAGGCGCGCATGGCCGTCGACCTCGCCCCCGAGGTGATGACCCGGTACCTCGGTCTGCCCGTACACGACGAGTTCCTCGCTCTGCTGCGTCGCGGCGAGGCGTTGTTCGCCGAGGGTGATCACCGCGCCTTCAGCCCGTCCGACGTCGGTCCGCCCAACATCCTCATCAATGACGATGGCGTGCAGTTCATGGACTACGAGTGGGGTGGTTTCCGCGACGCCTCCCTCGACATCGCCTACGCGATCGTCACCTTCACCCCCGACCTCGCCCCGCGCTGGACCGACCGCCGCACCGACCTCGAGACCGCGCTGGTCGACGGGTGGCGCTCGGAGATCCAGGCCATCTGGCCCGCCCTCGGGCACGACGGTGAACTCCACCGCAAGGTCCTGACCGCCCGTGCGCTGTGGGTGTGGATGAGCACCGTGTGGATGTTGCCGGTCGATCTCGAGGTCGACCCGCAGTCACACGGCCTGGCGCTGCACACCACCGATCCCACGATCGTTGTCGGGCGGTGGACCGACCTCGCCGCCGCGGCCACCCGCGCCGGACTGACCGACATCGCGGACTTCGGCGTCGCCGCCGCATCGGCGCTGGACGCGGCCTGGCTGCGGTGACCTTCGCGCCCGGCGGGGACGGGCTGTTCGATCCGCCGGCCCCACCCCCGACGTCGGGGTCGTTCACCCAGACGCAGACACGGTCGGCCACCTCCGGGCCGCTGGCGGTCCGCATGCGACCGCGCAGCCTCGACGAGATCGTCGGCCAGCAACACCTGCTGGCCGCCGGTTCACCGCTGCGCCGACTCATCGAGGGCTCCGGAGCGGCGTCGGTGATGCTCTACGGCCCACCCGGCACCGGCAAGACGACGATGGCGTCACTGATCTCGACCGCCACCGGGGGTCGGTTCGAGGCCCTCTCGGCGTTGTCGTCCGGCGTCAAGGAGGTGCGGTCGGTCATCGAGGTCGCCCGACGCGCCCTCATCGACGGCAGGCAGACCGTGTTGTTCATCGACGAGGTGCACCGGTTCTCCAAGACGCAGCAGGACGCGTTGCTCGACGCCGTGGAGAACCGCATCGTGCTGCTGGTCGCCGCGACCACCGAGAACCCGTCCTTCTCGGTGGTGTCGCCGCTGCTGTCGCGATCGCTGGTGCTGCAGTTGCAGCCGCTGTCCGACGACGACATCCGCGAGGTGCTCACCCGAGCGGTGGTCGACGACCGTGGACTCGCAGGGTCGGTCGAGATCGCCGACGAGGCCCTCGACCACATCGTCGCGTTGTCCGGCGGCGACGCACGTCGCGGCCTGACAGCGCTCGAGGTGGCCGCCGGAGCCGCACTGGGTCGCGACGGCGACCCGACGACATCGGTGCCGACGATCGGGTTGACCGACGTCGAGTCGGCGGTCAACCGCGCGGCGGTCCGCTACGACCGCGACGGGGACCAGCACTACGACGTCATCAGTGCGTTCATCAAATCCATCCGCGGGTCGGACGTGGACGCCGCGGTGCACTACCTCGCCCGGATGATCACCGCGGGGGAGGACCCCCGGTTCATCGCGCGTCGACTGATGATCCACGCCAGCGAGGACGTCGGCATGGCCGACCCGACGGCGATCGGTGTCGCGGTCGCGGCGGCTCAGGTGGTGGCTCTCGTCGGGATGCCCGAGGCCAGACTGGCCCTCACGCAGGCCACCATCCACCTCGCCAGCGCACCCAAGTCCGGTGCGGTCGTCGCGGCGATCGGTGCGGCCATGGCCGACGTGGCCGCGGGCAAGGCCGGAGCCGTCCCGCCCCATCTGCGTGACGGGCACTACCCGGGCGCGGCCGCCCTCGGCAACGCCCAGGGATACCGGTATCCGCACGACGACCCCGACGGTGTCGTCACCCAGCAGTACCCGCCCGACGAACTGGTCGGCACCGACTACTACGAACCGACCGACCACGGCCACGAGCGCGAGATCTCGGCCCGTCTCGGGAGGCTGCGCTCCATCGTCCGCAGGGCCACCGCCCGACGCTGATCGCCCACGGCGTCGCCTGCCCGGAGCCATCGCACCCACCCGGTAGGGTGGACTCGCCCCGACCCGGCCAGGCGCACCCCCTGGTGCGCGCGTCGCGACGAGGTGGACCAGGGTGCTGTCAGGCCATGACAGTTTCCGCGAATCGGCGTGAGGACATCAGGTGCAGACCCATGAGATCAGGAAGCGATTCCTCGATCACTTCATCCGTGCCGGTCACACCGAGATCCCCAGCGCGTCGCTGATCCTCGACGATCCGAACCTGCTGTTCGTGAACGCGGGGATGGTCCCGTTCAAGCCGTACTTCCTCGGTGAGCAGACACCGCCGTCCGAGCGCGCCACCAGCATCCAGAAATGTGTCCGCACCCTCGACATCGAGGAGGTGGGCATCACCACTCGTCACAACACCTTCTTCCAGATGGCGGGCAACTTCTCCTTCGGCGACTACTTCAAGCGCGAGGCCATCGGCTTCGCGTGGTCGCTGCTCACCGACTCGGTCGACGACGGCGGGTTCGGGATCGAACCGACCCGCCTGTGGCCGACGGTGTACCTCGACGACGACGAGGCCGAGGCCATCTGGCGCGACGAGATCGGTGTCCCCGCCGAGCGCATCCAGCGCCGCGGGATGGCCGACAACTACTGGTCGATGGGTGTCCCCGGGCCCTGCGGCCCCTGCTCGGAGATCTTCTACGACCGCGGACCCGACTACGGCGTCGAAGGCGGACCCGAAGCCGACGAGGACCGCTACATCGAGATCTGGAATCTCGTCTTCATGCAGAACCAGCGCGGACCGGGTATCGGCAAGGACAACTACGAGATCCTCGGCCCGCTGCCGCGTCAGAACATCGACACCGGCATGGGCATCGAGCGCGTCGCCTGCATCCTCCAGGACGTCGACAACGTCTACGAGACCGATCTCCTCAAGCCGGTCATCGACGTCGCCGCCCGCCTGACCGGCCGCTCCTACAACTCCTCGGCCGCCGACGACGTGCGGTTCCGCGTCATCGCCGACCACACCCGGACCGCGGTCATGCTCATCTCCGACGGTGTGCTGCCGGGCAACGACGGCCGGGGTTACGTGTTGCGCCGCCTGCTGCGCCGCATCGTGCGGTCGGCCCGCCTGCTCGGTGCCACCGAGGCCACCATGGGCGAGTTCGTGGACACGGTGCTCGCGACGATGGCGCAGTCCTACCCGGTGCTGACCGACGACGCCGATCGCATCCGGGCGGTCGCGGTGCGCGAGGAGGACGCCTTCCTCGCCACCCTGTCGGCCGGATCGAAACTGTTCGACGACGCGGCCGCGTCGACCGCGGGTGCCGGGCGGACCCAGATCTCCGGGCGTGACGCCTTCGCGCTGCACGACACCTACGGGTTCCCGATCGACCTGACGCTCGAGATGGCCGCCGAGGCCGGACTGTCGGTCGACGAGCAGGGCTTCGCCGACCTCATGGCCGAGCAGCGACAGCGGGCCAAGGCCGACGCGAACGCCAACAAGAAGTCGCACGCCGACCTCTCCGTGTACCGGGAGTTCCTCGACCGCGGCCCCACCGAGTTCACCGGATTCGACGAACTGGTGTCCGAGGCACGTGTTCTCGGGATCGTCGACGGCGGGGTGAGTCTGCCCGTGGCCGGTGTCGGACGCGACGTGGAGATCATCCTCGACCGCAGCCCGCTCTACGCCGAATCGGGTGGACAGACCGCCGACGTCGGGGCCATCACCACGAGCTCGGGAATGCGTGCGCGGGTCACCGATGTGCAGAAGATCGCCAAATCCGTGTGGAGCCATGCCGTCACGATCGAGTCCGGGGAGATCACCGTCGGCGACGACGTGATCGCCCAGGTCGACTCGCAGTGGCGACGCGGCGCCACCCAGGGACACTCCGGCACCCACCTCGTCGGTGCCGCACTGCGTCAGGTCCTCGGATCCGATGCGACACAGGCCGGTTCGCTCAACCGCCCCGGCTACCTCCGGTTCGACTTCCGCGCGCAGGGCCCGGTCACCGACTCCCAGCGCGACGAGATCGAGGAGATCGCCAACACCGCGGTCGAGTCCGACTTCCCCGTCCACACCTTCGAGACCGGTCTCGACGAGGCCAGGGCGATGGGTGCGATGGCGCTGTTCGGAGAGAACTACGGCGACATCGTCCGCGTAGTGGAGATCGGCGGACCGTTCTCGATGGAACTGTGCGGCGGAACGCATGTCGGTTCGTCGGCGCAGGTCGGGCCGGTCACCCTGCTCGGTGAGTCGTCGGTCGGGTCGGGGATCCGCCGTGTCGAGGCCTACGTCGGTCTCGACTCCTACCGGTACCTCGCCAAGGAGCGGGCGCTGCTCGGGGCGTTGTCGTCGTCGCTGAAGGTGCCCAGCGACCAGGTGCCCGACCGCGTCGCCAACATCGTCGAACGACTGCGTGACGCCGAGAAGCAGATCGAGAGGATGCGGGCCGAGTCGGCACGTGCATCGGCGGCGTCGCTGATCGATGACGCGCAGCGGATCGGCGCGGTCCTCGTGGTCGCGGCCCGCCTCCCGGACGGCCTGGCCGCGGGCGATCTGCGTGCCCTGGCCACCGATCTGCGTGGTCGTGTCGCGGCCGAACCGGCGCTCGTCGCACTGTTCTCGGTCGCCGACGACAAGGTGCCGTTCGTCGTCGCCGTGACCGACGCGGCCCGCCACGCCGGTGTCGCGGCGGGGGCCGTCGTGAAGGAGATCGCACCCCTGGTCGGGGGTCGCGGCGGTGGCAAACCCGATCTCGCCCAGGGCTCGGGCAGCGACGCAGCCGGCATCGAGGCAGCACTCGCCCGGATCCGCGAGCTCGCCGCCGTCACCCGAGCCGGGGCAGGCGGGTGAGCGGGCTCGTCCCGCGCGGCCGTCGACTCGCCGTCGATGTCGGGAGCGTGCGGATCGGCGTCGCCTCGTGTGATCCTGACGGCATGCTGGCCACCCCCGTCGAGACCGTCGCGCGTGCCTCTGACGGCCGGGACATCACCCGCATCGCCGACTTGGTCGCCGAGTACGAGGCGATCGAGGTGATCGTCGGACTGCCGACCACGCTGCGCGGCGAGCACGGTGCCGCCGCCGACGCGGCCACCGGTTTCGGTGCCCGGATCGCCAAGCGCATCGACCCGGTGCCCGTGGTCTTCCACGACGAGAGGCTGACCACCGTCGCCGCCACGCAGATGTTGCGCGCGAGCGGACGGTCCACGCGCACCCACAAGTCGGTCATCGATCAGGCGGCCGCCGTCGCCATCCTGCAGTCGTGGTTGGACCGACGCGCCCGGCAGCACTCGGTCAGTGGGTCCGCCGGTGAGTGACCAACCGAATCGGCATCGTCGCCGAGCCCCGGGAGAGGACCAGACCCCGGAGGAGGCAGACCGCCTGCGTCGACTCCTCGAGAACGGTGGCGGAGCACCACAACGGCATCGCCGCGCCGGCCGCGGACGACCCGACGACTCCGGCGTGCTCCCGCGGATTCCCCGCGACGCCCCCCGTCCCGGCGGCGACAGCGCGTGGCAGGAACCCGATCGCCGCGCGCGCCCGCGCGTCATCCCGCCCGCCGCACCCGGACAGGTGCCACCCGGTCCGCCCGCCCCGCCGTCGGCCGGTGACACCCGACGGGACCCGTACCCGGGCGAGAACCCGCCGCCCGCGCCGCGTCGGCTGCCACCCGACCCCCGTCGATACGAGACGCCCCCGGCGCCGTCGTACGTCGACCCGCCGCTCTCGCCGCCCGCCGAGGAACAGACCACGTTCATCGCGCGTCCGGAACCCACGACCGACCCGGATGCCGGTCCCGACGAGCGCCGCACGCGGCGCACCGCTCCCGGACGCGCACGCGGATCGCGGTCGAGCGCCCACATGACCCGACGCAAGCGACGGCGGCGTATCACCCTCGCCTTCGTCCTGGTATTCATGGTCGCGGTCGTGGGTGCGCTCGGTTACACCGGGCTGCGGATGACCGGCTACTTCGTCAACGACGACAACTACTCGAACGCATCGGGTACCGGTGACGTCCTCGTCCAGATACCGCAGGACTCGTCGCTGACCCAGTTCGGGCAGATCCTGCAGGAGAAGGGCGTCGTCGCGAGCGTGCGTGCGTTCACCGACGCAGCGGGCAACGCGCCGATCTCGGCCGGCTTCTACAAACTGCGTACCGGCATCCCGGCCTCGACGGCGGTGTCGATGCTCGGCGGCGACAGCAATCGGGTGGGGCGGCTCGTGATCCCCCCGGGCCGTCAGCTCGACACCAAGCAGACCGCCGACGGGTCCCCGAGCATCGGCATCTTCGAGATGTTGGCGCAGGCGACCACCGTGACCATCAACGGACAGCGCGACGGCGTCACCGCCGAGGAACTCGCGCAGGCTGCGGCCACTGCCTCGCCGGCCGACCTGGGTGTCCCGTCCTGGGCGACCGACGCCGTCTCGGCGCTCGACGGGGACCATCGACGCATCGAGGGACTCATCGCGCCGGTGGCCTGGGAGGCCATCGACCCATCGCTCACCCCGGTACAGATGCTGCGCTACCTGATCTCCGGGAGTGCCGACATGTTCTCGCAGTGGGGTCTGACCGAGCCCAACCAGACCGGCCTCACCCCGTATCAGACGCTGGTCTCGGCGTCGGTGGTCGAGAAGGAGGTCGCCGATCCCGGCGACTACGGCAAGGTGGCCCGGGTCATCGTGAACCGGTTGGGCAAGAACCAACGACTCGAGATGGACTCGACCGCCAACTACACCGCGGCCGTGGTCAACATCGACGTCTCCGGGGACGCCTACACCGCGCCGACCAAGTGGAACACCTACCAGGTCCGCGGTCTGCCGGTGACGCCGATCGGATCGGTGGGCAAGGAGCCGCTCATCGCCACCGAGGCGCCGCCGGAGGGCAACTGGATCTACTTCGTCGCCGTCGACTCCCAGGGCACGACGCTGTTCACCGACAACTACGAGGAGCATCTGCGCAACCGGCAGAAGGCCTGCGACAACAAGGTCCTCGCGGTCGGATGTCGTTGACGGCGGACCCTCGGTCCGCGCAGATTCGCCGCGCCGCGGTCCTCGGGTCACCGATCGGGCACTCCCGCTCACCGGATCTGCACCTCGCCGCCTATCGCGCGCTCGGTCTCGAGCACTGGACCTACGAGCGGATCGAGTGCACCGCGGAGACCCTGCCCGCGCTCGTCGACGGTCTCGACGAGAGCTACATCGGACTCTCGGTCACGATGCCCGCCAAGGTGGCCGCGCTGCGGCACGCCACCACGGTCACCGATCGTGCCCGTCTCGTCGGCTCGGCGAACACGTTGGTGCGCACCGACTCCGGTCGCTGGCACGCCGACTGCACCGACATCGACGGCGTGACCGGCGCCCTGGCCGAACTCGACGCCGACGACCTGGCGGGGGAGTCGGTCGTGCTGATCGGGGCCGGTGGCACCGCCCGACCGGCCCTGGCCGCGTTGGCGTCCGCCGGGGCCGGTGCGGTCACGGTCGTCGTCCGAGACGCCTCCCGAGCCGACGGGTTGCGCCGGCTCGCAGCCGAACTGCGCATCGACCTGGACACCCGCGCATTCGAGTCGTCGGCGGACCTCACCGCGGTCTGCGCGCGCTCCTCGGTCGTCGTCAGCACGGTCCCGGCCGAGGCGGCCGGTCGTCTCGCCGCGTCGATCGCGGCCGCCCCCCGACTCCTCGACGCGATCTATCACCCGTGGCCCACGCCGGCCGCCGCTGCGGTCGCCGACGCCGGCGGACGCGTGATCGGTGGTCTGGTGATGTTGCTCAACCAGGCCGTCACCCAGGTCGAGTCGTTCACCGGACTGTCCGCGCCGCGCGCGCAGATGGCCGCCGCCCTCGCCGACTGAGCGGCGCACACCTACGCCGTCGGCGACCCGGTGTCACCCGGGCCGGCCGCGGGATGGGGACAACCCGCCGAGATCGCTGCGGTCCTCGTTTTTCTGCACAGGTCGTTCGTGGGCAGTCGCGTGCGGCGCCGACGGACGACCACGATGGTTCGGTGATGATCGTCTCGTTCGCGGTGGTGTCCTGGTTGATCGTCCTGTGCGTACACGATCTACGTGCCCATGTCCTGCCGAACCGGCTGACGGTGCCCGCCGGGGCGGCTGCAGTGGCGATGGGCGTCACCGATCCGCACGTCGGGTTCTCGATTGTGGTCCTGGCCGCGCCGTATCTCGTCGGCGTGAGCCTCGGAGCCTGTGGCGGAGGTGATCTGAAGCTCGCCGTCGGTCTCGGCGGGGTGGTCGCGGATCCGGTGCTCTCACTCCTGGTCGTCGTGGCGGCCGCGCTGACGACGCTCGCGGTGGCCACGGTGCGGGGTCGGCGGACGCGGGGAGCGGGTGTGGCGCACGGTCCCGCGCTCGCGGGTGCGGCCGTCGCGCTCGGTGGTGTCTGGGTCTGAGGCGCCGCGCGTTCGGGGCACGGTGCACCACGTGGAAGAATAGGAACTCGTGTTGCGCTGGATAACTGCCGGAGAATCCCACGGCCCCGCCCTGGTCGCCCTCGTCGAAGGGATGATCGCCGGGGTCGAGGTCACGACGGACGACATATCGTCCCAACTCGCACGTCGCCGCCTCGGCTACGGGCGCGGTGCGCGGATGAAATTCGAGGCCGACAAGGTCACCGTGCTCGGCGGCGTCCGGCACGGCCGCACGCAGGGCGGACCGGTCGCGATCGAGATCGCGAACACCGAGTGGCCCAAGTGGGAGACCGTCATGTCGGCCGACCCGGTGGACCCCGCCGAACTCGCCGACGTCGCGCGCAACGCGCCGCTGACCCGCCCCCGCCCCGGCCACGCCGACTACTCCGGGATGCTCAAGTACGACTTCGACGACGCACGTCCGGTGCTCGAGCGCGCCAGTGCCCGCGAGACCGCGGCCCGCGTCGCCGCCGCGACCGTGGCGCGCAACTTCCTCGCCCAGGTGCTCGACGCGCACGTGGTGTCCCACGTGATCTCCATCGGCGCATCCGAACCCTTCGACGGCGCCACTCCCGGCCCCGACGACCTCGACCGCATCGACGCCAGCCCCGTACGGGCGGCGTCGGCCGAGGCCGAGGCGTCGATGATCGCCGAGATCGAGGCGGCCAAGAAGGCGGGCGACACCCTCGGCGGAGTCGTCGAGGTCGTCGTGACCGGCCTGCCCGTGGGCCTCGGGTCCCACGTCAGCGGCGAGACCCGTCTCGACGCACGCCTGGCCGGTGCCCTGATGGGCATCCAGGCGATGAAGGGCGTGGAGATCGGCGACGGCTTCCTCACCGCACGGCGGCGCGGGAGCCAGGCCCACGACGAGATGGTCCCCGGACCCGACGGCGTCCTGCGTTCGACCAACCGCGCGGGCGGACTCGAGGGCGGCATGACCAATGGTGAGGCCCTGCGCGTGCGGGTGGCCATGAAGCCGATCTCGACGGTGCCCAAGGCGCTCTCGACCGTGGACATGTCCACCGGCGAACAGGCCAGTGCCATCCACCAGCGTTCCGACGTCTGCGCGGTGCCCGCAGCAGGCGTCGTGGCCGAGGCCATGGTCGCGCTCGTCGTCGCGCAGGCCGCACTCGACAAGTTCGGCGGGGACTCGGTCACCGAGACCGCCGACAACGTGCGCCGGTACCGCGAGCGTGCCGCCGCGCGACTCCCCGGCGCGGACCACACCGCGACACCGTGACCGTCGAGCCCGTGTCGGATCACGCCCCGGTGGCCGTCCTCATCGGGTTCATGGGCGCGGGCAAGTCGACCGTCGGTGTCGCGTTGGCCGACCTGTTGGGCGTCGGGTTCTGCGACACCGACCACGAGATCGAGGCCCGCGCCGGCCGCAGTGTCGCCGAGATCTTCGCCGACGAGGGCGAGCAGTTCTTCCGCACGATGGAGGCGCAGGTGGTGGCCGACGTGCTCGCGACCCACCTCGGGGTGATCGCGCTCGGCGGCGGAGCAGTCATGACCCCCGCGGTACGGGCGAGCCTCGCCGGGCACCGCGTGGTCCATCTCGCGGTCACACCCGAGGCGGGCTTCGCGCGCGTCCGATCCTCGCAACGCCCCCTGCTGCGTCCGGGGCCGGTCGCCGGAACCGCCGAGGCCACCCCCGAGGACCGATACCGCGCGCTGCTCACCGAGCGCGCCACGACCTATCACCAGGTCGCCGACATCACCACCGACACCACCGGCCGTGCCCCCGCGGTACTGGCCGACGAGATCGCGCGTGTGCTCGGGGTACGCCCCGCGTCGGCGCCCCGAGACGAAGGACTCCCGCAATGACCGAGCCCATCCGCATCCACGTCGCCACCGAGCGTCCCTACGACGTCGTCATCGGGCGGGGACTGCTCACCGACGTCGTCGAGGCAGCCGCGGGCGCCGACTCGATCGCGATCCTCTATCAGCCGCCGCTGATGGCCACGGCCGAGGCGGTCCGCGAGGCCCTCGCCGCCGCCGGGTTCGACGCGCACCGCATCGAGATCCCCGACGCAGAGGCAGGCAAGGACCTCTCGGTCGCCGCCTTCTGCTGGGAGGTGTTCGGGCGGATCGGCATGAAACGCAACGACATCGTCATCGGCCTGGGCGGGGGAGCGGCCACCGACCTCGCCGGGTTCGTCGCGGCGACCTGGATGCGCGGGGTGCCGGTGATCAACATCCCGACCACCCTGCTCGGCATGGTCGACGCAGCCGTCGGCGGCAAGACGGGCATCAACACCGATGCGGGCAAGAACCTCGTCGGGTCGTTCCACGAGCCCCGCGCGGTGCTCATCGACACCGCGACGCTGGAGACGGTCCCGCCCAACGAGATCATCGCCGGACTCGCCGAGGTCATCAAGACCGGTTTCATCGCCGACCCCGAGATCCTGACGCTCATCGAGGCCGATCCGGCCGCCGCCCGCGACCCCCTCGGCGCGGTGCTCCCCGAACTGATCCGCCGCTCGGTGCAGGTCAAGGCCGACGTCGTAGCCGCGGACCTGCGGGAGTCGTCACTGCGGGAGATCCTGAACTACGGCCACACGCTGGCCCACGCCATCGAGCGACGTGAACAGTACCGCTGGCGTCACGGCGCGGCGGTGTCGGTGGGATTGGTCTACGCCGCCGAACTGGGACGGCTGGCGGGACGGCTCGACGACGCGACCGCGGATCGGCACCGGGAGATCCTGGAGTCGGTCGGCCTGCCCACCGGCTACGACGACGACGCGTTCGGCGACCTGCTCAAGACGATGTCGGGGGACAAGAAGAACCGGTCGGGGGTACTGCGATTCGTCGTCCTCGACGGACTGGCGAAGCCCGGACGACTCGAAGGACCCGACCCGAGCCTGCTGGTCGCGGCGTACGGGGCCATCGCGCGAACCGCGTCGCCGTCGGGCCCCATCCTGCTCTGACCCCAGGGGGTCCGGAGCAGTCGATCAGGCGGTCTGGTGCTCGCGGGTGTCGTCCTGCGCGTTGCGTGCGTCCTTGCGGGACTGGCGATGGGCCAGGAAACGGCCGACCCCCACGCCTGCGAGGGCGGGCACGAAGATCAGCAGCGCGGTGAACGAACCGCCGGCGAAGAGCTCGACGAAAAAGCTGTTCTGCCCCATGCCGCCGAACACGTAGTTGCTCAGCGCCCACGACACGATGCCGGACACCACACCGGCGAGGACACCGGCCTTGAGCCACATGACGGTGAGGTCGGCGTAGTCATCGGGATCGTCGTGCGCGCGTCCGTCGATGATGCCGTCGACGCCACCCCAGATGAGGGCGAGCAACACGACCGCGGCGACCGCAGCCGTCTTCCACAACGTCCCGTGCAACGGGGAGTGAACGATCGCCATACCGAGCAGAACTCGGGCGACGATGTGCACGGCCGACATGGACAGACCGCGAAGCAACCACGAAACCATGGGCGAAGCGTACCCAACGGGCGCTCGGACATGTGCGCCAACACACACTTGGCGACGGTAGCGTGGTCCCGATGACCGCACTGACGCCTTCGGTGACCGATCCACACGCCGCCCACCAGGCACGACGCGACCTTCTGCGCGTGCACATCGCGACACTCGGGGCCGACGCCGCGGTGATCGGCGACCTCGTCAACGTGCGCTATCTGACCGGTTTCACCGGATCCAACGCCGCGCTGCTCGTCTCGGCGTCGGCCGAGGGCGACCGGATCTGCACCGACGGTCGCTACGTGACCCAGGTCGGCGAGCAGGTCCCCGATGTCGAGGCCGTGATCGGGCGCGACTGTCCGGGCACCCTGCTCGACCTCGTCGCGCCGTCGGGCCCCACGGTCGCCGTCGAGGAACACGCGCTCACGGTCACCGCGTGGCGGGCCCTGACCGAGCGCACCGAGGGAGCGCAGCCGCCGGTCCGGCTCGTCGCGCTCGGGCGGGCGGTGGAGAACCTGCGGATGGTGAAGGACGACGGCGAGGTCGAACTGCTGCGCCAGGCCTGCCAGGCCGCCGACGTCGCGCTCGCCACGATCATCGAGCGGGGTGTCATCGCCCCCGGACAGACCGAGCGGCAGGTGGCGCGCAGCCTCGAGTGGGAGATGTACGCGTGCGGCGCCGACGACATCTCGTTCGAGACGATCGTCGCGGCCGGCGCGAACTCGGCCGTCCCGCATCACCGCCCCACCGATGCGATCCTCGCCACCGGCGACTTCGTCAAGATCGACTTCGGTGCCGTCGTCGGGGGGTACCACTCCGACATGACCCGCACCTACGTGCTGGGGTCGGCCGCGGACTGGCAGCACGAGATCTACGAACTCGTCGCCGCCGCCCAGGCGGCCGGGCGGGCCGCGCTGAGCCCCGACGCCCCGGTGGTGGAGGTGGACGCCGCGGCGCGATCGGTGATCGACGACGCCGGCTACGGGGAGAACTACGTGCACGGACTCGGCCACGGCGTCGGTCTGGAGATCCACGAAGCGCCGGGAATCGGCAAGTTGGGGACGGGTACACTGCCATGCGGTGCGGCAGTCACCGTCGAACCCGGTGTCTATCTGCCCGGCAGAGGCGGCGTCCGTATCGAGGACACGCTGGTGGTCCGTGCCGGCGCTCCCGAGCTCCTGACCACCACCGACAAGACATTTTCTGTCATCTAGGCGCGCCCCGGCGCGCCTGGTCGACTTCAAGACGCGCTCGCGCGCGGACCGTGCGCCCGATGTTCGGGTGAGAGGAAGAGACACACGTGGCAAGCACCGCAGATTTCAAGAACGGCCTCGTTCTCCGGATGGACGACCAGCTGTGGCAGATCCAGGAGTTCCAGCACGTCAAGCCCGGCAAGGGGCCGGCCTTCGTGCGCACCAAGATCAAGAACGTGCTCTCGGGCAAGACCGTCGACAAGACGTTCAACGCCGGCGTGAAGGTGGAGACCGCGACGGTCGACCGTCGCGACATGACCTACCTGTACAACGACGGCAGCGACTTCGTCTTCATGGACGCCGAGAACTACGAGCAGGTCTCGATCTCGCCGCAGACCATGGGTGAGGAGTCCCGGTTCCTGCTCGAGGAGATGCGGGTGCAGGTCGCCATGCACGAGGGCAACCCGCTCTACGTCGAGCTGCCGGTCACCGTCGAGCTGCTCGTCTCGCACACCGATCCCGGCGTCCAGGGTGACCGCTCCACCGGCGGCACCAAGCCGGCGACGCTGGAGACCGGCGCGGAGATCGCGGTGCCGCTGTTCATCAACACCGGCGACAAGCTCAAGGTCGACTCGCGCGACGGCAACTATCTGGGGCGCGTGAACTCGTGACCGGTGCGGCAACCCCGGGGTGGGTGCGACCGGTGCGCTGCGCCCGACCCGTGATCCGGTGAAGCAGCCCGGAACACGGCACAAGGCACGCCAGCGCGCCGTCGACCTGCTGTTCGAGGCGGAGGCGAAAAACGTCGCCGCGCTCGATCTCGTCGCGCAGCGGCGCGAGCTCGTCGTCGACGACGAGAGCATCGGGATGATCCACCCGTACACCGCGCGCGTCATCGAGGGCCTGGCCACCGACCGCGCGCAGATCGACGCGGTGCTCGAGTCCCACCTGCGTGAGTGGACGCTGCCACGGCTGCCCGCCGTGGACCGCGCGATCCTGCGACTGGCCGCGTGGGAACTGTTCAACACCCACGACGTGCCGCCGGTCGTGGTGGTCGACGAGGCCGTGGAGCTGGCCAAGGAGCTGTCCACCGACGAGTCGCCCGCGTTCGTCAACGGCGTCCTCGGCCGCATCGTCGAGCTCGCGCCGCAGGTGCGCGCCGCGGCCCAGGCCACCGCGCCCGCCGCCGATCCCGACCGGGAGTGATCCACCTCGCACGATCCGGGCTCCACACGGCCCGACTGCTAGGGTTCTCGGCGACAGACATCCTTTAACGATCCGTCCAGTGAGGCGGAGAAGGAGGTCGGTTGGTGACACCGACTGACGGCGCTCCCAGCACCTCTCGAGTTCTGCTCGACGCCGGGGACGTGACCCGAACCATCGCTCGCATGGCGCATCAGGTGATCGAGAAGACCGCCGTCGACGCCCCCGACGCCCCGCGGGTCATCCTCATCGGGATCCCCACCCGCGGAACCAGTCTCGCGCGGCGCCTCGCGGCCCGTGTCCAGGAGTTCTCCGGAGTCGACATCCCGGTCGGATTCCTCGACATCACCCTCTACCGCGACGACCTGCGGGCCAAGCCGCACCGTCCACTCGAGCGGACGTCGGTCCCGCCGGGCGGCGTCGACTCCGCGCTGGTCATCCTGGTCGACGACGTCCTCTACTCCGGCCGCACCATCCGCGCCGCCCTCGACGCGCTCCGCGACCTCGGTCGTCCCGCCGCGGTGCAACTGGCCGTGCTCATCGACCGCGGACACCGCGAACTGCCGTTCCGGGCCGACTACGTCGGCAAGAACATCCCGACCTCCCGCTCGGAGGACGTGTCGGTGCAGCTCGACGAACACGACGGCATCGATCAGGTCGTCCTGGCCGAACGGCAGGGCGTCTGATGCGCCACCTGCTGTCGGTCACCGACCTCGACGTGTCCGAGGCCGTCGGTCTGCTCGACGAGGCCGAGCGTTTCGAACAGGCCCTCGTCGGCCGCGAGGTCCGCAAGCTGCCCACCCTGCGCGGACGCACCGTGATGACCATGTTCTACGAGAACTCCACCCGCACCCGGGTGTCGTTCGAGGTCGCAGGCAAGTGGATGAGCGCCGACGTGATCAACGTCAGCGCGTCGACGTCGTCGGTGGGCAAGGGGGAGTCGCTGCGTGACACGGCCAAGACCCTGCACGCCGCGGGCGCCGACGCACTGATCATCCGACACCCCGCCTCGGGCGCGGCCCATCAGATCGCCCGATGGACCGACACCGACGGGGACGGTCCGGCCGTCATCAACGCGGGTGACGGGACGCACGAACACCCGACCCAGGCCCTGCTCGACGCGCTCACGCTGCGCCAACGACTCGGATCGCTCGACGGCGCGCGCGTGGCCATCGTCGGGGACATCCTCCACTCGCGGGTCGCGCGGTCCAACGCGCACCTGCTCGCGATGCTCGGCGTGCACGTGGTGCTCGTCGCGCCGCCCACCCTGCTGCCGGTCGGGGTCGAGACGTGGCCGGTCGAGGTGTCGCATCATCTCGACGCCGTGCTGCCCGGACTCGACGCGGTCATGGTGCTGCGGGTGCAGGCCGAACGCATGAACGGTGGGTTCTTCCCGTCGGCCCGCGAGTACTCGATCCGCTACGGACTCAGCGACAAACGGATGGCGATGCTCGACGACCACGCGGTGGTGCTGCATCCCGGACCGATGTTGCGCGGCATGGAGATCGGGTACTCGGTGGCCGATTCACCGCGCGCCACGGTGCTGCAACAGGTGAGCAACGGCGTGCACATGCGGATGGCGGTGCTGTTCCGACTCCTCGTCGGGACCGATGATTCAGGAGGTGGCGGGATATGACGCGCGCGACGGGTGCCGCGAGCAGCTCGCTGCTCATCACCGACGTCCGGCTCTACGGCGAGGGCGATCCGGTCGACGTCCGCGTCGTGGGCGGCGACATCGCCGAGATCGGCGCGGGTCTCGCCGCTGCCGACGAGACCACACAGACCGTCGACGGTCGCGGCGGCGTGCTGCTGCCCGGCTTCGTCGACCTGCACACCCACCTGCGCGAACCCGGTCGTGAGGACACCGAGACCATCGAGACGGGTTCGGCCGCAGCAGCTCTCGGCGGGTACACCGCCGTGTTCGCGATGGCCAACACCGATCCGGTCGCCGACACCGCGGTGCTCACCGACCACGTCTGGCGGCGCGGTCAGGCCGTCGGACTGGTCGATGTGCACCCGGTGGGCGCGGTGACCGTCGGACTGCAGGGCACCCAGCTCGCCGAGCTCGGGGCCATGGCCGACGGCGACGCACACGTGAAGATGTTCAGCGACGACGGCAAATGCGTGCACGACCCGCTGCTGATGCGTCGTGCCCTGGAGTACGCACGCGGGCTCGGTGTCCTGATCGCCCAGCACGCCGAGGAACCCCGCCTGACCGTGGGCGCGATCGCCCACGAGGGGCCGAACGCGGCACGGCTCGGATTGGCCGGCTGGCCCCGCTCGGCCGAGGAGTCCATCGTCGCCCGGGACGCGATCCTGGCCCGCGATGCCGGTGGTCGGGTGCACATCTGCCACGCCTCCACGGCAGGCACGGTGGAGTTGCTGCGGTGGGCCAAGGCGCAGGGCATCGCCATCACCGCCGAGGTCACCCCTCACCACCTGCTGCTCGACGACTCGCGACTGCAGACCTACGACGCCGTGAACAAGGTCAACCCACCGCTGCGCGAGGACTCCGACTGCGTCGCCCTGCGGGCTGCGCTGGCCGAGGGTGTCATCGACTGCGTCGCCACCGACCACGCGCCGCACGCCGAACAGGAGAAGTGCTGCGAGTTCGCCGCCGCGCGCCCGGGCATGCTCGGTCTGCAGACGGCGCTGTCGGTGATCGCGGCGACCATGGTCGCCGACGGCGCCCTCGACTGGCGTGGCGTCGCCCGCGTCATGAGCGAACGGCCCGCCGAGATCGTCGGACTGCCCGACCAGGGCCGCCCGATCGCGATCGGCGAACCCGCCAACCTGACCGTCGTCGACCCGGACGCCACCTGGACGGTGGACGCGTCGGCACTGGCGAGCCGCTCGGCGAACACGCCGTTCGACTCGATGACCCTGCCCGCGCGGGTGGTCGCGACCGTTCTCCGCGGACGGGTCACCGCGATCGACGGAGAGGTGCGTGCCCTGTGAACTCCATCGTGATCATCGCGATCGTGATCGTGGCGTGGGGCGGCATCGTCGGTCTGATGCTGCTCGGTTGGCGTAACCGCGGACGACGCCAGCAGGATGTCATCGGCGCCTTCCCGGACGTCCCGACCGACCCGGGTGCCCTCCTGCTCGGCCCCGACACCGGCGTCTACGTCGGGTCGACGGTCGCACCGAGCTGGCAGGACCGTGTCGCGGTCGGTGACTACGGCGACCGTGCGTCGGCGGAGTTCTCGAACTTCGAACTCGGCATCCTGATCAGCCGGTCCGGAGCGAACCCCATCTGGATCCCACGCGAGTCCATCACCGCGATCCGCACCGAACGCGGGCTCGCAGGCAAGGTGATGACCGCCGACGGCGTGCTCGTCATCCGCTGGACACTGCCCTCGGGCACCGAGATCGACTCGGGTCTGCGGGGCGACAACAAACTGCGTTACCCAGACTGGACGGCGCTCGACCCCCGCGCGGCGGAGGTCCCGGGCGCGACGCCCACCGAATCCGACATCCCCACAACCGGCGACGCGGCCGCCCCGACCGCCGACGAGACACCGAAGGACGACCACTGATGACCTCCGCCCTACTGATCCTGGAGAACGGGCAGGTGTTCACCGGGCAGGCCTACGGTGCCACCGGTCAGACCCTGGGTGAGGCCGTGTTCTGCACCGCGATGACCGGGTACCAGGAGACGCTGACCGATCCCAGCTACCACCGCCAGATCGTGGTCGCGACCGCACCGCAGATCGGCAACACCGGCTGGAACACCGACGACGACGAGAGCCGCGGCGGCAAGATCTGGGTCGCCGGATACGCCGTGCGCAACCCGACCCGTCGCGTGTCGAGCTGGCGCGCCACCAGCACCCTCGACGAGGAGCTGGTGCGGCAGGAGATCGTCGGGATCTCCGGCATCGACACCCGCGCGCTGACCCGGGTGCTGCGTGACCACGGTTCGATGCGGGCCGGTGTCTTCTCCGGGGATGCCCTCGCCGAGACCGACGTCCTGCTCGAGCGGGTCCGCACGGCGCCGTCGATGGCCGGCGCCGATCTCGCCGGCGAGGTCAGCACCGACGCCGACTACGTCGTCGAGCCCGAGGGTGAGCACCGGTTCACCGTCGCCGCCATCGACCTCGGCATCAAGACCAACACCCCGCGGATGTTCGCCCAGCGCGGCATCCGGGTGCACGTGTTCCCCTCGACCGTCGACCCGCAGGCCGTCATCGACCTCGCGCCGGACGGGGTGTTCCTGTCCAACGGACCGGGGGACCCGGCTACCGCCGACGGCGCCGTCGCCCTGACCCGCAGTGTCCTCGAGCAGCGGATCCCGTTGCTGGGCATCTGTTTCGGCAACCAGATCCTCGGCCGAGCGCTCGGCCGAGGGACGTACAAGATGAAATTCGGTCACCGCGGCATCAACATCCCGGTCATCGACCACACCACCGGTCTGGTCTCGATCACCGCGCAGAACCACGGCTTCGCCCTCGAGGGCGAGGCGGGCGAGGAGTTCGACACCGACTTCGGGCGCGCCCGCGTGAGCCACACCTGCGCCAACGACGGCACCGTGGAGGGCGTGGAACTCCTCGACGGGCAGGCGTTCTCGGTGCAGTACCACCCCGAGGCCGCGGCCGGTCCGCATGACGCCGCCTACCTCTTCGACCGTTTCTCCACCGTGATGCAAGGAGCCCGTGCCTGATGCCCCGCCGCACCGACATCTCCCACGTCCTGGTGATCGGGTCGGGTCCGATCGTCATCGGACAGGCCTGCGAGTTCGACTACTCCGGCACCCAGGCGTGCCGCGTCCTGCGCGCCGAGGGGCTGCGCGTCAGCCTGGTGAACTCGAACCCGGCCACGATCATGACCGACCCAGAGTTCGCCGACGCCACCTACATCGAGCCGATCACCGCCGAGTACGTCGAGAAGGTGATCACCACCGAGCGTGACGCCGGCCATCCCATCGACGCCGTCCTGGCCACCCTCGGCGGACAGACCGCGCTGAACTGCGCTGTCGCACTGCATGAGCAGGGCATCCTCGAGCGCTACGACATCGAGCTCATCGGCGCCGACTTCGAGGCCATCCAGCGCGGCGAGGACCGGCAGAAGTTCAAGGACATCGTCGCCAAGGTCGGCGGCGAGAGCGCCCGTTCGCGGGTCTGTTTCACCATGGCCGAGTGCCACGACACCGTCGCCGAACTCGGCTACCCCGTCGTGGTCCGGCCGTCATTCACCATGGGCGGTCTGGGGTCGGGCATGGCCTATGACGCGGCCGACCTCGAGCGCATCGCGGGCGGCGGACTCGCCGCGTCTCCGACGGCCAACGTGCTGATCGAGGAGTCCATCCTCGGGTGGAAGGAATACGAGCTCGAGCTGATGCGCGACGGCAAGGACAACGTCGTCGTGGTCTGCTCCATCGAGAACGTCGACCCGGTCGGCGTGCACACCGGCGACTCGGTGACCGTCGCGCCCGCGATGACGCTGACCGACCGCGAGTACCAGATCATGCGTGACCTCTCCATCGACATCCTGCGGGAGGTCGGGGTCGACACCGGCGGCTGCAACATCCAGTTCGCCATGGACCCCGCCGACGGCCGACTCGTCGTCATCGAGATGAACCCGCGCGTCTCCCGGTCGTCGGCGCTCGCGTCGAAGGCGACCGGCTTCCCGATCGCGAAGATCGCCGCGAAGCTCGCCGTCGGTTACCGACTCGACGAGATCGTCAACGACATCACCGGCGAGACCCCCGCGTGTTTCGAGCCCACGTTGGACTACGTCGTCGTCAAGGCGCCGCGGTTCGCGTTCGAGAAGTTCCCCGGCGCCGACGACACGCTGACCACCACCATGAAGTCGGTGGGCGAGGGGATGTCGTTGGGCCGCAGCTTCGCCGAGGCACTCGGCAAGGTCATGCGGTCGATGGAGACCAAGGCGGGCGGGTTCTGGACCGACGCGGGCACCGACGACTCCCTCGAGGAGATCCTCACCGACATCGCCACCCCGCGCGACGGCCGGCTCTACAAGATCATGGCCGCGTTCGATCTGGGCGCAACCGTCGAGCAGCTCTTCGACGCGACCAAGATCGACCCGTGGTTCCTGGCCGAGATCGAGGCCGTCGGCGAACTCGGACGTCGCGTCCGCGCGGCCGACTCCCTCGACGCCGAGTTGCTGCGCGAGGCGAAGTCCACCGGACTGTCCGATCGTCAGATCGCGGCGCTGCGCGGCGATTTCGCCGACGACGCGGCCGTGGCCGCGCACCGGCGCGCACTCGGTGTCCGGCCGGTCTACAAGACGGTCGACACCTGCGCGGCCGAGTTCGAGGCGAAGACGCCGTACCACTACTCGACCTATGAGATCGATCCCGCGGCGACCAGTGAGATCGCACCGCAGACCGAGCGGGGCAAGGTCCTGATCCTCGGATCCGGCCCCAACCGCATCGGTCAGGGCATCGAGTTCGACTACTCGTGCGTGCACGCCGCGACGACGCTGTCGGAGGCCGGGTACGAGACCGTGATGGTCAACTGCAACCCCGAGACCGTCTCGACCGACTACGACACCGCCGACCGCCTGTACTTCGAGCCGCTGACCTTCGAGGACGTCGTCGAGGTCTACGACGCCGAGAGCGCATCGGGAACCGTGGTGGGCGTCATCGTCCAGCTGGGCGGCCAGACCCCGCTCGGGTTGGCGCGCCGCCTCGAGGAGGCCGGCATCCCGATCGTCGGGACGAGCCCGGCGGCCATCGACCTCGCCGAGGACCGCGGCGAGTTCGGCAAGGTGCTCGACGCGGCCGGGTTGCCCGCCGCGAAGTACGGCATGGCCACGACATTCCCCGAGGCCCGCGCGATCGCGGCCGACATCGGCTACCCGGTGCTGGTCCGACCGTCCTACGTCCTCGGTGGACGCGGCATGGAGATCGTCTACGACGAGCCGTCGCTGGAGGGCTACATCTCGCGGGCGACCGAACTCACCGCAGAGCACCCGGTGCTCGTGGACCGTTTCCTCGAGGACGCGGTCGAGATCGACGTCGACGCGCTGTGCGACGGCACCGAGGTCTACATCGGCGGCGTCATGGAACACATCGAGGAGGCCGGTATCCACTCCGGCGACTCGGCGTGCGCCCTGCCGCCGGTGGCCCTGGGCCGTGCCGACGTCGCCGCTGTGCGCCGCTCCACCGAGGCGCTGGCCAAGGGGATCGGCGTCAAGGGACTGCTCAACGTCCAGTACGCGCTCAAGGACGACATCCTCTACGTGCTCGAGGCCAACCCGCGCGCGAGCCGCACCGTGCCGTTCGTGTCGAAGGCGACCGCGGTGCCGCTGGCCAAGGCGTGTGCCCGGGTGATGCTGGGGGAGACGATCGCCGAACTGCGCGAGCAGGGACTGTTGCCCGCCACCGGCGACGGTGGCGATCTACCGGTGGGTGCGCCCATCGCGGTCAAGGAGGCGGTGCTGCCGTTCAACCGGTTCCGCCGTGCCGACGGCAGCGGGGTCGACTCGCTGCTGAGCCCGGAGATGAAGTCCACCGGCGAGGTCATGGGGATCGACGCCGACTTCGGCCGGTCCTTCGCCAAGTCGCAGACCGCGGCGTACGGCTCCCTGCCCACCTCCGGCGCGATCTTCGTCTCGGTGGCCAACAAGGACAAGCGCGCGCTCATCTTCCCGGTGAAGCGGCTCGCGGCACTCGGGTTCGAGGTGCTCGCGACCGAGGGCACCGCCGATGTGTTGCGCCGCAACGGAATCGCGTGCACGCAGGTGTACAAGCACTCGGACACCGGGTTGCCCGAGGGGGCGCGCACGATCGTCGAGACCATCCGCGCCGGGGAGGTGTCGATGGTCATCAACACCCCGTTCGGCAACTCCGGTCCCCGCATCGACGGCTATGAGATCCGCAGCGCCGCGGTGTCGGTGAACATCCCGTGCATCACCACCGTGCAGGGTGCCAGCGCGGCCGTGCAGGGCATCGAGGCCGCCATCGAAGGCGACATCGGCGTCATGTCGCTGCAGGAACGTCACCGCGCCATGCGCACCCCGTGAGCGCCGACGCGCCCACCGACTTCGCGTCCCGCCACCGGGCCGCGGTCGCCGACCGGGGTCGACTGTGCGTCGGGATCGACCCGCATCCGGGTCTTCTCGACGCCTGGGGGCTGACCGACGACGTCGACGGGCTGCGCCGGTTCGCCGAGATCGCCGTCGCGGCCCTCGCGCCGGTCGCCGCGTCGATCAAGCCGCAGGTGGCGTTGTTCGAACGGTTCGGCTCGGCGGGGTTCGCGGTGCTCGAGCAGACCATCGCGGGCATCGGCGCGGGCGGATCGTTGGTCGTGGCCGACGCCAAGCGCGGTGACATCGGATCCACGATGGACGCGTACGCGAGCGCGTGGCTCCGTGACGGCTCACCGCTGTGCTCGGACTCGGTGACGGTCTCGCCCTACCTCGGGTTCGGATCGCTCGACCCGGCCGTACGGGCCGCCCAGGACAGTGGACGTGGGGTGTTCGTCCTCGCACGGACGTCCAACCCCGAGGGCGCCGCGCTCCAGACCGCGCACGCCGACGGCAGCAGCGTCGCGCAGGCGATCGTCGACGCCGCCGCCGAGACCAACCGCACCGGCCCGTCCGCGGTGGGTCTGGTCGTCGGGGCCACCCGTGCCCACGGACTCGACCTCGGGGCCGTCGGGGGCCCGATCCTCGCGCCGGGGGTGGGGGCACAGGGGGGCACCGCCGCCGATGTCGCCGCGATCTTCGCCGGTGTGCACGAATGGGTGCTGCCCGCCGTGTCGCGGGAGATCCTCCGCCACGGCCCCGACCGCACCGCGCTGTCCGACGCGGTGGCCCGCATGCGCGACGACATCGAGTCCCACCTGCGCGGGTGAACCGGGGGCTCTCGCCCTCCGACGCAGCTCAGCACGTCAAACGACACGCTCGACGGCACGACGAGAATCCCTGGGGTGGGTCGCGGCACACCCGTCACATGCGTCACGTCAGCACCCTGCGCGGGTCACCACCGCGGTGCCGACCGCCGAAGCGGTGTTCCCCTGTCGCACAAAGTCTCTCGTGGTGATATCGGCAGATCCGGGTGCGGGGCCCGAAAAATTCGTCCCGTCGCGGCCCGTGCACGTACAACACCGTCCGTACTGCACAAATGCCGGGGTGGGACTCGCAAATCCCTGTTCACGTCGGTACGGTCGCAGACGCTGCGGAAACGCAGCTCCGACAAGACTCATGTTCTACGAATACGGAGGAACCCGTGGCCCTTCCCCAGTTGACCCCTGAACAGCGCGCTGCTGCTCTGGAGAAGGCGGCTGCCGCTCGCCGTGTGCGCGCGGAGCTCAAGGAGCGGCTCAAGCGTGGCGGCACCGATCTGCAGCAGGTGCTCAAGGACGCAGAGTCCGACGAGATCCTGGGCAAGATGAAGGTGTCTGCCCTGCTCGAGGCCCTGCCCAAGGTCGGCAAGGTCAAGGCTCAGGAGATCATGACCGAGCTCGAGATCGCACCGACCCGCCGCCTGCGCGGCCTGGGCGACCGTCAGCGCAAGGCGCTGCTCGCCAAGTTCGACCAGGGCTGAACGCCCTGAGCTCAGACGTTCGGAGGGGTCGACTGGTTGTTTTGGTCGGCCCCTCCGCCGTCGGCAAGTCCAGCGTCGTGCGACGTCTCCGCGAGCTGATGCCCGATCTCGTGTTCAGCGTCTCGGCCACCACCCGCGCCCCGCGCGCCGGCGAGGTCGACGGTCGCGACTACGACTTCGTCGGCGCCGATCGCTTCGCCGAGATGATCGCCGACGGAGACCTGCTGGAGTGGGCCGAGATCCACGGCGGCCTGCAGCGGTCGGGGACACCCGCGCGACCGGTGTTCGACGCCCTCGAGGCCGGCTCATCCGTCCTGGTCGAGGTCGACATCGCGGGTGCGCGCGCCGTTCAGGCCCGACTCGCCGACGCCATCACGGTGTTCCTGACCCCGCCCAGCTGGGAGGTCCTGGTCGAACGCCTGACCGGACGGGGCACCGAGACCGCCGAGGTCATCGAACGCCGACTCGAGACCGCACGGGCCGAACTGGCCATCGCCCACGAGTTCGACCACGTCATCGTCAACGACGATGTCGACCGGGTGGCGCAAAACTTGGTAAGCTTGCTGGTCGGGCGTGAGGATTCCCGGACGCCGTGATCGGCGACCGTCGTGTACACCCGCCTGAACAGTGCGTTTCGACCGACGAGATGTCACAGACAGTACGAAGTGAGGACTTTGCGTGAGCAGTCAGACCAGCGTCGAACCGACCGACATCGCCGACGCCCCGGCCTACGACACCCCGTTGGGCATCACCAACCCGCCCATCGATGAGTTGCTCGAGCGTGCCTCCTCGAAGTACGCCCTGGTGATCTACGCGGCCAAGCGCGCCCGGCAGATCAACGACTACTACAACCAGCTCGGCGACGGCATCCTCGAATACGTGGGTCCCCTGGTCGAGCCGGGCATGCAGGAGAAGCCGCTCTCGATCGCCATGCGCGAGATCCACGCCGATCTGCTCGAGCACACCGAAGGCGAGTAGTCCCATTCGCGGTGAGCGGGACGAGGCGGCGTGAGCGGTAGCGGCACGTCGCGGCGAGTCGTCGTCGGGATAGGCGGCGGGATCGCCGCCTACAAGACCTGTTCGGTCATCCGCCACTTCACCGAGGCGGGGCACGACGTCCGGGTCATCCCGACGCGTTCCGCGCTCGAGTTCATCGGGGCCGCCACGCTCGAGGCGCTGAGCGGCAACCCGGTCAGCGCCGAGGTGTTCGACGACGTCGAGCACGTCCCGCACGTCCGCATCGGCCAACAGGCCGACCTGGTGATCGTGGCGCCGGCGACCGCGGACCTGATGGCCCGCACGGCCACCGGCCGTGCCGACGACCTCCTCAGCGCAACCCTGCTCACCGCCCGGTGCCCGGTGCTCTACGCCCCGGCGATGCACACCGAGATGTGGGAGCACCCGGCCACCCAGCACAACGTCGAGACGATCCGTTCGCGGGGAGGCGTCGTGATGACCCCGGCGTCGGGACGACTCACCGGCAAGGACACCGGCGCCGGGCGACTGCCCGACCCGTCGGAGATCGCCCTGATGGGCGAGGTGCTGCTCAGTGACCCGGACGCCTTGACCTACGACCTGCGTGGCACGCGGGTCCTGATCACCGCCGGCGGCACCCGCGAACCGTTGGACCCGGTCCGCTACCTCGGCAACCGCAGCTCCGGCAAGCAGGGGTTCGCGCTCGCCCGCGCGGCGTCGCACCGCGGCGCCACGGTGACGTTGATCGCGGGCGCCACGGCTGAACTGGCCGTCCCGTCCGGCGTCGAGCTGATCCCGGTGGTGACCGCGGCGCAGATGTCCGAGGAGATCGCCAAGCGATCCGACGAGGCCGACGTCGTCATCATGGCGGCCGCGGTCGCCGACTTCCGTCCGGTCAGCGTCGCGGACTCCAAGATCAAGAAGGGTTCGGCCGGTCCGGCCCCGATCGAACTCACCACCAATCCCGACATCCTGCGCTCGCTCGTCGCCGCTCGCACCGCGGGTGAGGTCGCCGCGTCGACCGTCATCGTCGGGTTCGCCGCCGAGACCGGCGACGCCACCGGGGGAGTGCTCGACCACGGCCGGGAGAAGTTGGCGCGCAAGGGATGTGACCTGCTGGTGGTGAACGCGGTCGGTGACGGAAAGGCGTTCGGCACCGACGACAACACCGGCTGGTTGCTCGCGGCGACCGGAACCGAGACCGCGTTGCCGCTCGGATCGAAAACACTCATGGCGAGCCGAATACTGGACGCCGTCACCGATCTACTACCCGTGGATCGATGTAGCTGAGGAACGCAGTCACACCGGCTGGCCAGGTCACCGATCGACCGCCGGTATGTGTACCTTGAGAAATCGTTACTCGGGGGACACACGAACACCTGCGGGTACACACCTGCCGTCTCCACCACTGACCACTCCCGTGCAATCTCGAGAGGAAATGATGACCAGTTCTGGCCACCGTCTCACCGGAGCCTCCCGGCTCTTCACCAGCGAATCGGTCACCGAGGGCCATCCGGACAAGATCTGCGATGCCATCAGTGACTCGATCCTCGACGCGCTGCTCGAGCAGGACAAGCACTCCCGCGTCGCCGTGGAGACGCTGGTCACCACCGGCCAGGTCCACGTCGCCGGTGAGGTCACCACCTCGGCCTACGCCGACATCCCGAAGATCGTGCGCGACAAGGTGCTCGAGATCGGCTACGACTCGTCCTCCAAGGGCTTCGACGGCGCCTCGTGCGGCGTCAACGTCGCGATCGGCGCGCAGTCGCCCGACATCGCGCAGGGTGTCGACAACGCCTACGAGGCGCGGGTCGACGGCGAGACCGACGAGATCGACAAGCAGGGCGCCGGCGACCAGGGCCTGATGTTCGGCTACGCCACCGTCGAGACCCCCGAGTACATGCCGGTCCCGATCGCGCTGGCCCACCGCCTGTCGCGTCGCCTCACCGAGGTCCGCAAGAACGGCACGCTGCCGTACCTGCGTCCCGACGGCAAGACCCAGGTCACCATCGAGTACAACGGCGACCAGCCGGTCCGTCTCGACACCGTCGTCCTGTCGACCCAGCACGCGGCCGACATCGACCTCATCAAGATGCTCACCCCCGACATCAAGACCCACGTCGTCGACACCGTGCTGGCCGATCTGGACCTGCCGACGCTCGACACCTCCGACGTGCGTCTGCTGGTCAACCCGACCGGCAAGTTCGTGCTCGGTGGACCCATGGGCGACGCCGGGCTCACCGGCCGCAAGATCATCGTCGACACCTACGGCGGCATGGCCCGCCACGGTGGCGGCGCGTTCTCCGGCAAGGACCCGTCGAAGGTCGACCGCAGCGCGGCGTACGCGATGCGGTGGGTGGCCAAGAACGCCGTCGCCGCCGGCCTCGCACAGCGCATCGAGGTCCAGGTCGCCTACGCCATCGGCAAGGCCGCCCCGGTCGGTCTGTTCGTCGAGACGTTCGGCACCGAGACCGTCGACCCGTCCAAGATCCAGGCCGCGATCGCCGAGGTCTTCGACCTGCGTCCCGGCGCGATCATCCGCGACCTCGACCTGCTGCGGCCGATCTACGCGCCGACCGCGGCCTACGGTCACTTCGGCCGCACCGACGTCGACCTCCCGTGGGAGAACACCGACCGCGCCGACAAGCTGAAGGCGGCCGCCGGCCTGTGACGACCCGGACCGTCACGACGGTCCGTCTGAGCACCATCCACACAGACGCCACCGATCGATGAGCGCACGCGCTGCCACACGCACGCCCGCTGCTCATCGGCCGGTGGCGTCCGTGTTGCCCATGTTGGGTCTCGCCCACCTCGATCGGCCGTTCGACTACCAGGTCGACGCCGATCAGGACGAGGCCGCCGTCCCCGGCGCCCGCGTACGAGTCCGGTTCTCCGGGCGCCTCGTCGACGGTTTCGTCCTCGACCGCCTCGAGGCGAGTGAGCACCCGGGCAAGTTGGGGTGGCTCGATCGGGTGGTCTCGCCCGAACCCGTACTGACCCCCGAGGTCGCGGCCCTCTGCCGCGCGGTCGCCGACCGGTACGCGGGCACCATGACCGACGTCCTGCGTCTGGCCATCCCCCCGCGGCACGGCCGGACCGAACAGGCTCCCGACACCACCACGGACACCACGGTGGCACCCGAGACGATCCCCGATGCGCCCGATCCCGCCGGGTGGGCCCGCTACCGCAACGCCGAGTCCTTCACCGGTGTGGTCGGTGCCGGCGGGCCCGGCCGAGCCGCCTGGCAGGCCCTGCCGGGCGAGGACTGGTCGCTGCGACTGGCCGAGCTGGCCACCCACGCGGTGCGCTCCGGGCACGGCGTCCTGATCGTGGTCCCCGACCAACGCGACCTCGACCGCGTCGAGCGGGCATGCCGCGAGGTCCTCGGCGACACCGTCGTCGCACTGTCGGCCGGTCTCGGGCCCGCCGCGCGCTACCGCCGGTGGTTGCGGGTGCTGCGCGGGACGGCCATGGTCGTCGTCGGCACCCGCAGCACCGCCTTCGCCCCCGTCCACCGCCTCGGGCTGATGGTCGTCTGGGACGACGGCGACGACAGCCTCACCGAACCCCGCGCGCCCTACCCGCACCCGCGGGAGGTGGCCGTCCTGCGCGCCGCGGAGAGCGGGTGCGCACTCGTGATCGGCGGTCTGACCCGTACCGCCGAGACACAGACCCTCGTCGACTCCGGCTGGATGCACGACCTCGTCGCCGACCGGGCGACGGTCCGCGCCCATGCGCCGCGGATACTCGCGATCAGCGACGAGGACCGCCGCGTCGCCCGCGACCCCAACGCCCGGATCGTGCGCATCCCGGAGATCGCCTTCGACGCCGCCCGTGCCGCGCTGGCCGCGCAGACGCCGGTGCTGATCAGTGTGCCGCGACGCGGCTATCACCCGTCGCTGGCCTGCGAACGCTGCCGCACCCGCGTCCGCTGTCGGCGCTGCCGCGGACCGATGTACGCCGACGGTCCCACCGCCCGCGGCGAACCCGTGCGTATCACCTGCCGATGGTGCGGACATCACGAGTCGTCCTTCCGGTGTGCCGAGTGCGGCGACACCCACCTGCGCGCCCTCACCTCCGGTTCGCGACGCACCGCCGAGGAACTGGGCAAGGCGTTCTCGGGTGTGCCGGTGATCACCTCCGGTGGCGACCACATGGTCGACACCGTCCCCGCCGGTGCGCGCGTGGTCGTCTCGACCCCGGGGGCCGAACCGGTCGCCGAGGGCGGGTACGGCGCCGCGGTGCTGCTCGACACCTGGGCGCAGATGGACCGGCCCGATCTCCGTGCCGGCGAGCAGACCCTGCGCCGCTGGTTCGCCGCGATCACCCTGGTCCGTTCGGCGGCCGACAGCGGGACCGCAGTCATCGTGGCCGACGCCGGGATCCCGGTGGTGCAGGCCGCCATCAGGTTCGACGCGGTCGGTTTCGCGAAGGACGAGGTCGCACAGCGCGCCGAGCTCGGACTGCCCCCCGCGGTGACGATGGCGTCGGTGGACGGAACGGCGACGTCGATCGCCGCGTTCGCGGACTCGGTGGCCCTGCCCACGACCGGCGAGGTGCTCGGACCGGTCGACCTCCCGCCCGACGCCCGGCCACCGGCGGGCAGCGACCGCGCAGGCGACGGTGGTGACATCGCGCGGATCCTGTTACGCGTCAACCGTTCCGAGGGGCGGGAGCTGGTCCGTGCGCTGCGGGACGCGCAGATCGCGCGCACCACCCACCACGATGCCGGGGCGTTACGGGTGCAGGTCGACCCGCCGACGATCGGCTGACGTCGGCAGCGGGACGATCGGCGTCGATCCGCGGCCGGACGAGCCCATAGACTCGTACGCGCCCCGGTGCACCACGGTGCCGGGCAGGACGAGAGGACGCAGACGTGTCGGTGGTGCCCATCCGGTTGTTCGGTGATCCGGTGCTGCGCACCCGCGCGGCTGAGGTCACCGACTTCGGTCCCGAGCTCGGTCGCCTGATCGACGACATGTTCGAGACCATGGACCGGCACAACGGTGCGGGCCTCGCCGCGACGCAGATCGGTGTCGAGTCCCGGGTCTTCGTCTTCAACTGCGGGGGGATGCGCGGACACATCGTCAACCCGGTCTTCACGGTCGAGGGCGACGACACCCAGACCGGTCCGGAGGGCTGCCTGTCGATCCCGGGGATCCAGGCGTCCTGCACCCGTGCGGCGGTCGTGACGGTCAGCGGCGTCAACCGCGACGGCGTCCCGCTGCACTTCACCGCCGAGGACATCGTCGCCCGCGCGATCCAGCACGAGACCGACCATCTCGACGGTGTGCTCTTCCTGCAGCGCCTCGAGCCCACGATCCGCAAGGGCGCGATGCGCGCGGTCCGGGAATCGGAGTGGTTCGCCGCGGGTGTCACCAGCAGCGACGACCCCGGCGCGTACCCGACGACGTGGGTACACGAGCCCGACGAGGCCGGTATGACGCCCAGCAGGGTCGCCGAGTGAGAATCGAGCGGAGCGAGGCTCGGAGCGAGAGCGGGCCCTGCGAGATGACACTGTGAGGATCGTGTTCGCCGGGACGCCGGAACCTGCGGTGGCATCGCTGCGGCGTCTGATCGACTCACCCGATCACGAGGTCGTCGGTGTCATCACCCGCCCCGACGCCGAGTCCGGCCGTGGTCGCAAGGTCCTGCGGTCACCGGTGGGAACGTTGGCCGACGGGGCGGGCGTCGAGGTGATCACGCCACGTCGGCTGTCCGAGCCGGAGGCGGTCGCGACGCTGACCGCATGGGCGCCGGACTGCTGCGCGGTCGTCGCCTACGGTGCGTTGGTACCGAAGGCGCTGCTCGACCTGCCGCAGCACGGATGGATCAACCTGCACTTCTCGCTGCTGCCGGCCTGGCGCGGCGCCGCCCCGGTCCAGGCGGCCATCGCCGCGGGCGACGAGATCACCGGCGCCAGCACCTTTCAGATCGAGGCCGGCCTCGACACCGGCCCGGTGTTCGGCACGCTCACCGAACGGATCCGACCCACCGACACCAGTGGTGATCTCCTCGATCGACTGGCCGAACACGGATCGCACCTGCTGGTCTCGACCCTCGACGGGATCGAGCGCGGTGAGCTCGTCGGGGTGCCGCAGCCCTCGGACGGGGTCAGCCTCGCCCCCAAGGTCGATGTCGCCGACGCGCGCGTCCGCTGGGATCGTCCCGCACACATCGTCGACCGCCAGATTCGTTCGGCCACACCGGCTCCCGGAAGCTGGACCGAGTTGGGAGAAGTCCGTTTGAAGATCGGCCCGGTCACCATGACCGACGATGAACCGCTGCCCGCGGGCGAGCTCGCGGTGTCGAAGAAGTCTGTCCTGGTGGGGACCGGTTCCGCGCCGGTCCGGCTGAGCACGGTGCAACCCCCCGGGAAGAAGCCGATGGCCGCAGCCGACTGGGCCCGCGGCGCACATCTCGACACCGGCGCGGTGCTCTCATGATTTACCACGACTGTGCGTTCGCTCTGCAGTCCGGACCGGTCGGCGGTGGGGTCCGATGACTCGCCCGGCACACATTCGGGACAAGGCCGTCGACCCGGTCCGCAAGGCTGCGCGCGACGTGCTGCGCGCGGTGCGCGAGCGGGATTCCTACGCGAACCTCGTGCTGCCCAAACTTCTCCGCGAGCGGGGCATCACCGGCCGCGACGCCGCGCTGGCCACCGAACTCGCCTACGGCACGTGCCGGGCGACCGGGGTGCTCGACGCGATCATCGCGTCGGCGGCAGGTCGGGCGGTCGACGAGATCGACGGGCCGGTACTCGACGTCCTCCGGCTCGGCGCGTATCAGCTGCTGCGCACCCGCATCGGCGCCCACGCGGCGGTGTCGACCTCGGTCGACCTGATCCGCAGCGAGGCGGGTCAGGGCCCGGCCGGGTTCTGCAACGCGGTGCTGCGCAAGATCTCCCAGCGCGACGAGGAACTCTGGACCGACGAACTCGCACCGTCGATGGCCGACGACGTGGTCGGTCACCTGGCCTTCCGGTACGCCCACCCGCGCTGGATCGCCCAGGTGTTCGCCGACGCCCTGGCCGGTCCGGACGGTGGGGTCCGCGCCGGTGAGCTGCAGTCGGCGCTCGCGGCCGACGACGAACGACCGATCGTGCACCTCGCCGCACGTCCGGGTCTGATCAGCGCCGAAGAACTCGCGCTGGCGACCGGGGGAGAGGTCGGGGCGTTCTCGCCGTACTGCGTCTACCTGCCCGGCGGCGACCCCGGCAAGCTCGACGCCGTCCGCGACGGGATGGCAGGCGTCCAGGACGAGGGCAGCCAACTGGTGGCCCGCGCGGTCACCGTCGCGCCCCTGGAGGGGGACGACACCGGGCGCTGGCTCGACCTGTGTGCCGGTCCCGGCGGCAAGGCCGCCATGATGGGCGCCCTCGCCGAGATCGACGCCGCCGCCCTCGACGCCGTCGAACCCTCCGAGCACCGTGCCGAACTGGTCCGGACATCGGTGAAGGGTCTGCCGGTCACCGTGCACGTCGCCGACGGCCGCGACAGCGGCCTGAGCACCGGATACGACCGTGTCCTCGTCGACGCCCCGTGCACCGGACTGGGCTCGCTGCGTCGACGCCCGGAGGCCCGCTGGCGACGCACGCCGTCCGACGTTCCCGAACTCGTGGCGCTGCAACGCCAACTGCTCGTCGCCGCACTGGAACTCGTGCGGCCCGGTGGTGTGGTCGTCTACTCGACCTGCTCACCGCACCCGGCCGAGACCGTCGGCGTAGTCGAGTCGGTGGTCGCCGACGGACTGGCTCGCACCCTCGATGCTCGGCCCCTGGTGCCGGTCGACGACCTCGGAGACGGTCCCTACGTGCAGCTCTGGCCGCACGTCCACGGCACCGACGCGATGTTCCTGGCGGCGCTGACCCGACCGTGACACAGCGGGGGGACACGGCGCGGACACGCGGGGGTGGGCTTCGGCGCGGGGTCGATGCATAGACTTCCCGCCATGTCTTCCGACCGTCCGGCCCAGCCGATGATCGCGCCGTCCATCCTCTCCGCCGACTTCGCCAACCTGGCCGCCGAGGCCAACTCGGTCGGCGACTCCGACTGGCTGCACGTCGACGTGATGGACGCGCACTTCGTCCCGAACCTCACCCTGGGGCTGCCCGTGGTGCAGAGCCTGCTCAAGGCCACCGAGATCCCGATCGACTGCCACCTCATGATCGAGGACCCGGCTCGGTGGGCGCCGCCGTACGCCGAGGCCGGCGCCCACAACGTCACCTTCCACGCCGAGGCCACCGACGATCCGATCGCCGTCGCCAAGGACATCCGCGCCGCTGGGGCGAAGGCGGGTCTGAGTCTCAAGCCGGGTACCGACCTCGAGCCGTACCTGGAGATCCTCGCCGAGTTCGACACGCTGCTGGTGATGAGTGTGGAGCCCGGCTTCGGTGGTCAGTCCTTCATGCCCGAGGTGCTCGAGAAGGTCCGCACCATCCGCCGTCGGATCGACTCCGGTGCCCTGCGACTGCTCGTGGAGATCGACGGCGGCATCAACGCGGACACCATCGAACAGGCCGCCGAGGCCGGGGTCGACTGCTTCGTGGCCGGTTCCGCGGTCTACGGCGCCGCCGATCCCGCTCTCGCGGTGTCGAAACTGCGCGCGCAGGCGCTCGCGGCGCGCGGCTGAGGATGACCACCGGCGGGCCACGACGCCACGAGGCGGCGATGCGCGAGGCCATCGCCGAATCACTGCGGGCGCGGGGACACAGCTCACCCAATCCGCCGGTCGGAGCGGTCATCGTCGACGACGCGGGCCAACTGGTCGGACGTGGACACACCCAACCCGTCGGCGGACCGCACGCCGAGGTCATGGCCCTGCGCGACGCGGGCGACCGCGCCCGGGGCGCCACGGCGGTGGTGACCCTCGAGCCGTGCGATCACACCGGACGCACCGGTCCGTGTACGCGGGCGCTGCTCGCCGCGGGCGTGACGCGCGTCGTCTACGCGGTGGACGACCCGAATCCCGGTGCGGGCGGGGGAGCGACGACACTGCGCGGCGCCGGGGTGCAGGTCGAGGCGGGGTTGCTGGACGATGACGTCTCGCGTGGCCCGTTGCGGGAGTGGCTGTTCCGGCAGCGGATGGGCCGACCGCACGTGACGGCCAAGATCGCGGCGACCCTGGACGGGCGCATCGCGGCACCGGACGGGACCAGTCAGTGGATCACCGGCTCCGAGGCACGCAAGCGAGTCCATGTCGATCGCGGCGAACTCGACGCGATCGTGGTGGGCACCGGCACGGTCCTGCGCGACGACCCGACGCTGACCGCGCGATTACCCGACGGAACTCTGCGCGATCACCAGCCGGTCCGGGTGGTCCTGGGCGACCGGCCCATCCCGCCCGGCGCGCGCATTTTGGGCCCCGACGCTCCGACCGTCATCGTCCCCGGTCATGATCCCGCAGCGGTCCTTCGGGCCCTCGACGACGCACTGCACGTGCAGGTCGAGGGAGGGCCGACCATCCTGGGCGCGTTCTTCGCCGCGGGTCTCGTCGACCGCGTCCAGGTCTATCTCGCGCCGACCATCCTGGGGGCCGGGGCCGCCGCGGTCGACGACCGATCGGTGCAGACGTTGACCGACGCGCACCGTTTCGTCCGTTCCGGCGTGGAGATCCTGGGTGATGACGTTCTGCTCACCCTGACCTCAACCCCCTGACCGGCGTTTTCGCCGGTCGAGGGCGCGCGGTGCGCAGTGCGCGCTGTGCTAGCGTCGATATCAGAAGTTCTCAGGGCGGGGTGTGATTCCCCACCGGCGGTGACGACGAGAAATCGGCGAAGCCCGCGAGCGCCCGGACCACCGACCGACCGGTCGGAGGGACGGGGTCAGCAGATCCGGTGTGACTCCGGAGCCGACGGTCATAGTCCGGATGAGAGAGAACGCACCGCGGTGGATTCCGCGTTCGTATCGCCCTGAGTCGTGACGACTCGAGGAGCATTGGTGTTCACCGGAATTGTCGAAGAGCGCGGGACCGTCGTCGCGCGCGAAGACCTCGTGGATGCGGCGCGATTCACCGTGCGCGGCCCCCTGGTCACCAGCGACGCCGGACACGGGGACTCGATCTCCGTCAACGGCGTGTGCCTGACCGTGGTCGACCAGCCCACCCCCGACGACTTCACCGTCGACGTGATGGCCGAGACCCTGCGCCGCAGCAGCCTCGCGTCGCTGGATGCCGGTGCGCCAGTCAACCTGGAGCGGGCCATGGCCGCGGGCGGGCGATTCGGCGGTCACATCGTGCAGGGCCACGTCGACGGCGTCGGTCATGTGGTGTCGGTCGACCCGTCGGAGAACTGGACGGTCATCCGCATCGGCATCGACGCCGCCACCTCTCGCTACATCGTGGAGAAGGGATCGATCACCGTCGACGGTGTCTCCCTGACCGTCTCGGGCATATCCGAGCCCGGAGCGGAGTTGTCGTGGTTCGAGATCTCGCTGATCCCGACCACCCTGTCGATGACCACGCTCGGCACCGTGACCGTCGACACCGTGGTGAACCTCGAGGTCGACGTGATCGCCAAATACGTCGAGCGGCTCACGGCGACCCAGAACCACTCCACCGACCCCCACCAGAACGACGAGGTTGCATCGTGACGATCTTCGACACCGTCGAGCGCGCAGTCGCCGACATCGCAGCGGGCAAGGCCGTCGTCGTGGTCGACGACGAGGACCGCGAGAACGAGGGCGATCTGATCTTCGCCGCCGAGAAGGCGACCCCCGAACTGGTCGCGTTCATGGTCCGGTACACCTCGGGTTATCTGTGTGTGCCGCTCGACGGTGCCGACTGCGACCGCCTCGGCCTGCCGCCGATGTACTCGGTCAACCAGGACAAGCACGGGACCGCCTACACCGTCACCGTCGACGCCCGCGAAGGCATCGGCACCGGCATCAGCGCCTCGGACCGGGCCGCGACCATGCGTCTGCTCGCCTCGTCGGAGAGCACCGCGGGCGACTTCACCCGACCCGGCCACGTCGTCCCGTTGCGCGCCAAGGAGGGCGGGGTGCTGCGGCGTCCCGGCCACACCGAGGCCGCGGTCGACCTCGCCCGGATGGCCGACCTGGCGCCCGCGGGCGTCATCTGCGAGATCGTCAGCCAGAAGGACGTCGGCGCGATGGCCCAGACCGACGAACTGCGGGTCTTCGCCGACGAACACGACCTCGCGCTGATCTCGATCGCCGACCTCATCTCGTGGCGGCGGCGACACGAGAAGCACGTCGTGCGGGTGGCCGACGCGCGTATCCCGACCGGGCACGGCACCTTCCGCGCCGTCGGCTACACCAGCATCTACGACGAGGTCGAGCACATCGCGCTCGTCCTCGGCGACATCCCCGGACCCGACGGCGAGGGCAACGACGTCCTGGTGCGCGTGCACTCGGAGTGTCTGACCGGTGACGTCTTCGGCTCGCTGCGGTGCGATTGTGGGCCGCAGCTCGATGCGGCGATGGAGATGGTGGCCGCCGAGGGTCGCGGCATCGTGCTCTACATGCGTGGACACGAGGGCCGTGGGATCGGCCTGCTGCACAAGCTGCAGGCCTACCAGCTCCAGGACAGCGGGTCGGACACGGTCGACGCGAACCTCGAGCTCGGTCTGCCCGCCGACGCCCGCGACTACGGACTCGGCGCGCAGATCCTCGTCGATCTCGGCGTCAGCTCCATGCGCCTGCTCACCAACAACCCGGCCAAGCGGGTCGGGCTCGACGGATACGGACTCCACATCACCGAGCGGGTCCCGATGCCGGTCCGTCCCAACGCCGAGAACCTGCGATACCTGCGCACGAAGCGTGACCGGATGGGCCATGACCTCGTCGGCCTCGACGATCTCGGATCGGGTTCGGCCGCCAACGCCGGCGGGACGTCGGCGTGAGCGGGGCGGGCGAACCGACCGTCGAGCTCGCCGCCGCGTCGGATCTGACGCTGGCGATCGTGGCGTCGCAGTGGCACGCCACCATCTGCACCGCGTTGCTCGACGGTGCCCTGCGCGTCGCCGAGACGGCCCAGATCGCGTCGCCGACGGTGGTGCGGGTGGCCGGGGCGATCGAGCTCCCGGTCGTGGTCCAGGCCCTGGCCCGGACGCACGACGCGGTGGTGGCCCTCGGTGTCGTCATCCGTGGTGAGACTCCGCATTTCGAGTACGTCTGTGACGCGGTGACCGCGGGACTGACCCGGGTCTCGCTCGACGAGAGCACCCCGGTGGGCAACGGCGTGCTCACCACGCTCAACGAACAGCAGGCGCTCGACCGGGCCGGTCTGCCGGACTCATTCGAGGACAAGGGCGCGCAGGCGGCCACTGCGGCGCTGGCCTCGGCCATCACCCTCGGTGAGCTGGCGAAGCTCGCACCCCGGTGACCCGCCCGATGGATGCCTCGACCTCGACCGAATGGGACTTCGTCTATCGGAGTCGGCGCACCGCGCGCTACGCGACGTTCGTGGCGGCGTTGTTCGTCATCGCGCATGTGGCCGTGGGGATCCTGTTGCGTGTGTCCGACACCGGCGTCCGCTTCCGAATTACCGATCAGATCGGTCTGGCGATGATCGGGGTCGTGCTCGGCGGCGCCATCATGACCCTGACGTTGCCCCGGATCCGGGTCGGCCGCTCGGGCGTGGCGGTGCGGAACATCCTGGGGGAGCGTGTTTTCGACTGGGCCGACGTCGAGGGCATCTGGTATCCCGATTCGGGGCACTGGGCCCGACTCGAACTGCCTGCCTACGAAAACGTCCCGGTGATGGCCATCCAGGCCAACGACGGCCTGCGCGCCGTCGAGGCCATGGACACCGTTCGTGAACTCCTCGAGAGATATCGCGCCTAGAGGGCTCCGTGGAGCCACGCCGGGTGTGTCTCAGCGGGTGTCGCCCATGACCTCGCCTTCGCGGCGGGGGTCGGCTCCACCGATCCACCCGTCGCCGTCCCGGACGACCGCGGCCAGTCCGGACGACTGGTCGGCGACCGACACCTGATGCCCCATCTTCCGTAGCGCGGCGACCAACGGATCGCGGTCACCGTTGTCGGTCGGGTCGATGTCGGGGTGCTCTCCGCCGACGTTCGTGGTCGGGGTGTTGGCCGCGCCGAAGTCGACGCCTGACACCGCCTGTTGCGGATCGAGGCCCCAGTCGAGGATCCCGACCAGGGTCTTGATGACGAACTGGATGATCACCGACCCACCGGGCGAGCCCACCGCGGCCGTCAGATCCCCGCGGCCGCCGTCGGCGGTGTCGAAGACCAGGGTCGGCGACATCGAGCTCCGCGGTCGCTTGCCCGGCGCCACCCGGTTGGCCACCGGCGCACCGGATTCGTCGACCGGGGTGGCGGAGAAGTCGGTGAGCTGGTTGTTCAGGATGAACCCGTCGACCATGTGGAACGACCCGAACGCGGACTCGACCGTCGTCGTCATCGACGCCGCGTCCCCCTTCTTGTCGATGATCACGATCTGGCTGGTCCCGTGCTCCGGGGTCGGCACCACGCCCGCCGGCACCGGCCCGAAGTCGCCTGCCTGCGCCTCGCCCATCGAGCGGTTCGGATCGATGAGTGAGGCACGCTTCTTCAGATAGGCGGGGTCGGTGAGCGCCGCGGGTGAACCGCCCGGCAGGGGAACGAAATCGGTGTCGGCGACGTACTTGTCGCGATCGGCGTAGGCGAGCCGCTCGGCCTCGGAGATCAGGTGCACCGCCTGTGCGCTCGGCACGCCGCCGTTGCGGTCCTTCTCACGCGGACCCATCGAGGCCAGGTCGAAGTTCGACAGGATGCCCATGGCCGAGGCGACGGTGATGCCGCCGGACGACGGTGGCGGCATGCCGCACAGGACGTGACTGCGGTAGGTGGTGCACAGCGACTCCCGTTTGCGGGCGCGGTAGCCGGCCAGGTCGTCGAGGGTGGTCAGTCCGGGCGTCATCCCGCCGGCGGTCGAACCGACCTTCGCGACGATGTCGCGGGCGATCGCACCGGTGTAGAACGCGTCGGGTCCCTCGCTCGCGATCGCGCCGAGCGATTTGGCGTACGCCGGGTTGTTCAGCGTCGTGCCCTCGGCCTTCGGGGTCCCGTCCGGGTTGAGGAAGTAGGCCTTCGCCTCCGGATCGGCCTGGAGATCGGTACTGCTGTCGGCGATCGCGGCCGCCATGCGCGGGCTGATGGCGAACCCGTCGTCGGCCAACCGCACCGCGGGGGAGAACAGATCACCCCACTTCTTCACGCCGTGATCCGACTGCGCCATCTCCAGCATCCGCAGCACGCCCGGCGTGCCGATGGACCGCCCGCTCGCGCGCGCCGAGGGGACGGGTTCGGTGCGATCGGTGTCGCTGACGTAGCGGAGATAGTCGCCGGTCGCCGCGGCCGGTGCGGTCTCGCGACCGTCGTAGGCCTGCACCGATCTCGACGCCGCGTCGTAGTAGACGAGGAACGCGCCTCCGCCGATCCCGGTGGCCTGCGGCTCCACCAGGCCGAGCACGGCCTGCGCGGCGACGAGCCCGTCCGCGGCGCTGCCACCGTCGCGGACGACATCGCAGGCGGCCTTCGTCGCGAGGGGGTTCGCGGTCACCACTGAGTACGACCCGGTACGTACCGGTGTCATCAGCGTCCGATAGCCGGTGGCGACTTCGGGATTGGTGGCGATGTCGCGGCTCGCCGGGGACCCCGAGGTCGCCGACGCCGCCGCGACCGGTGTCCCGTTGGCCACATTCGTACACGTCCCCGAATCGGGCCCGGCGGCGGTGGAACCGTCGTCGCCGCATGCGGCCGAGGTCAGGGCGATGGCGGCGACGGCGAGGACGGCCACGCTGCGGACGGGGCGGGGGTGCAGCTGCATCCGCCGACGCTAACAAGTCGGGCCCGTCTGTGGGCCGTACTAACCTGGACGCGTGCCCGATCCGACCACGTACCGCCCGGCGCCGGGGAGCATTCCGGTCCATCCCGGCGTCTACAAGTTCCGGGACACCTATGGCCGCGTCATCTACGTCGGCAAGGCGAAGAACCTCCGATCGCGACTCACCTCGTACTTCGCCGATCTGTCCACGCTGCACCCGCGGACCCGGCGGATGGTCACCACCGCCGCATCCGTCGAGTGGACTGTGGTCGGTACCGAGGTCGAGGCGCTGCAGCTCGAATACAACTGGATCAAGGAGTTCGACCCGCGGTTCAACGTCCGCTACCGCGACGACAAGACCTACCCGATGCTCGCGGTCACGCTGAACGAGGAGTACCCGCGGCTGTTCGTCTACCGCGGACCGCGGCGCAAGGGGGTGCGCTATTTCGGCCCGTACTCGCACGCCTGGGCCATCCGCGAGACCCTGGATCTGTTGACCCGCGTGTTCCCGGCCCGGACGTGCTCGGCCGGTGTCTTCAAACGCCACCGGCAGATCGACCGGCCGTGTCTGCTGGGCTACATCGACAAGTGCGCCGCACCGTGTGTGGGACGGGTCGACGCGGTCGAACACCGCGAGATCGTCCAGGACTTCTGCGACTTCCTCGCCGGCCGAACCGACCGGATGATCAAGCACCTCGACAATCAGATGGCCGCTGCGGCAGCCGATCTCGACTTCGAGCGCGCCGCACGTCTGCGCGATGACGTCGGCGCGCTTCGTCGCGCACTGGAGAAGCAGGCGGTCGTCCTCGGCGACGGCACCGACGCCGACGTGGTCGCCATGGTGGCCGATCAGCTCGAGGTGTCGGTCCAGATCTTCCACGTCCGCGGCGGTCGCGTCCGCGGTGAGCGCGGGTGGGTGGTCGAACGTACCGACGTGCTCAACGCGACCACCGATTCCGACGACGACACCCCCGACCTCGCCGAGCAGGTGGGACAATTCCTCACCCAGTTCTACGGCGCCCAGGTCGACCAGGACGCGACGATCAGCGTCGACTCCGACCACGAGGGCGCCGAGCCGGTACCCCGCGAGGTCCTGGTTCCGGTGCTGCCGCCGGACGCGCCCGAGTTCACGCGGTGGCTGTCGGGGCTGCGCGGATCGAACGTCGATCTGCGCGTGCCGCAGCGCGGCGACAAGAAGGCGTTGTTCGAGACCGTCGAGCGCAACGCGGGCGAGGCGCTGACCCAGCACAAACTGCGGCGGGCAGGCGACCTCACGACCCGATCGGCGGCCCTCACCGAGATCCAGGAGACCCTCGGACTCGACATCGCGCCGCTGCGAATCGAGTGCATCGACATCTCGCACGTGCAGGGCACCGACGTCGTCGCGTCGCTGGTCGTCTTCGAGGACGGTCTGCCCCGTAAGTCCGACTACCGGCACTACGCGATCAAAGAGGCTGCGGGTGACGGACGTTCGGACGACGTCGCATCGATCGCCGAGGTGACCCGGCGCCGGTTCCTGCGCTATCGCTCCGACGCGGAGCCGGACCCCGGCGTGGTGCTCCAGAGTGGTCCGGTACCCGCGCCCGGCGCGTCCGACGACAACGGCGGCGACCTCGCACCCGAGGCGTCGATCGATCCCGCGACCGGCCGACCCCGCCGCTTCGCGTACCCCCCGAACCTGTTCGTCGTCGACGGTGGCGGCCCGCAGGTCCGGGCCGCGGCACAGGTGTTGTCCGAGCTCGGCGTCACCGATGTCGCGGTGATCGGGTTGGCCAAACGCCTCGAGGAGGTCTGGGTCCCCGACGACGACGACCCGGTCATCTTCCCGCGCACCAGCGAGGCGTTGTTCCTCCTGCAGCGGGTCCGCGACGAGGCACACCGGTTCGCGATCACCTTCCACCGCAGCAAGCGCAGCAAGCGGATGACGGCGTCGGTTCTCGACGGCGTACCCGGGCTCGGCCAGACCCGCCGGGCGGCACTGGTGTCGCACTTCGGTTCGGTCGCCCGGCTGCGGGACGCGTCGATCGAGGAGATCGCGACCGTGCCGGGGATCGGACAGTCCACCGCGAAGGCCGTGCAGATGGCCCTGGCCGGTCCGGTCGTCGAGGCCTCGTCCGATGCGCCGGAGCCGCACGGGGCAGGATCGACCGAACGGACACACGATCCGCGAACAGATGGGAACAGCGATGGCTGACCGGGATCCCGCGACCGACACCGACATGGTGCCCGGTGCGACGACCGGACGACAGATCGACGTCCTGCTCGTCACCGGGATGTCCGGAGCCGGTCGCGGCACGGTGGCGAAGCTGCTCGAGGACCTCGGCTGGTACGTCGCCGACAACGTCCCGGCGTCGCTGATCACCAGCATGGTCGGAGTGGCGCAGAGCGATGACCCGTCGATCACCCGGCTGGCGATGGTCATGCGGGCGGGCGCCGAGTCGTTCAGTGCCGAGGTGTCCGAGGTCCGAGAGGAGCTCGAGGCCCTCGGGCAGCACCCGCGGTTGCTGTTCCTCGACGCCGGCGACGCCGCGCTGGTGCGTCGTTTCGAGCAGGTACGACGCTCACATCCCCTGCAGGACAACGGGACCCTGATCGAGGCGATCGCCCGAGAGCGCGCCGTGCTCGCGAAGGTGTCGGAGACGGCCGATCTGGTCGTCGACACCTCCGACCTGTCGGTCACCGCGTTGCGACGGATTGTCGACAACGCCTTCGCCCAGCCGTCGACCACCGAGGTGCGGATCGCGTTCCAGTCGTTCGGTTTCAAGTACGGCCTGCCGATCGACGCCGATCTCGTCGCCGATGTCCGTTTCCTGCCCAACCCGTACTGGGTGCCTGAGCTGCGCGATCACAACGGCCTGGAGTCGCCGGTCTCGGACTACGTCCTCGGTCAGCCCGGTGCATCGGACTACCTCGACGCGTTCGAACGCGTGATCCGTCTCACGGCACGGGGGTACGAGCGAGAGGGCAAGCGCTACATGACCGTCGCCGTCGGCTGCACCGGCGGCAAGCACCGCAGCGTGGCGATGGCCGAACAGCTTCGGGCGCGGCTCTCGGTCGCCACCGCGGACGCCGCGGACGGCCCGGACGCCGACGCGGGGACCGATGTCCCCGACACCGCAGAGGGCCGTGCGTTCGCCGTCCGGGTGGTCCACCGCGACCTGGGGCGCGAATGAGCCGCGGGGTCGGCAAGATCGTCGCACTCGGCGGCGGACACGGTCTACACGCGACCCTGACGGCCATGCGTCGACTCAGCGACGAGGTGACCGCGGTGGTCACGGTCGCCGACGACGGCGGGTCGTCGGGCCGACTGCGCTCGGAACTCGGGGTCATCCCGCCCGGCGATCTGCGGATGGCGATCGCCGCGCTGATGTCAGCAGGTGGCGAGCACGAGCCGGCCGGTGGCCGGGACCGTTGGGTGACGCTGCTGCAGCACCGTTTCGGTGGACGCGGCGCGCTGGCCGGACACCCGGTGGGCAACCTGCTGCTCGCGGGCCTCACCGAGGAACTCGGTGACCCGGTCGCAGCGCTCGACGCCGTGATGGAGCTGTTCGGCGTTCCCGGTCGGGTGCTGCCCATGTCGGCGGTACCGCTGAACATCGAGGCCGAGGTCTCCGGGCTCGAGGCCGACCCGCGGATCAGCCGGAGCATCGCCGGGCAGGTGGCCGTCGCCACGACCCCGGGTACCGTCCGCCGGGTCCGCCTCCTCCCGCCCGATCCACCCGCCTGCCCCGAGGCGCTCGACGCGATCGCCGCCGCGGATCTCGTGGTGCTCGGACCCGGATCGTGGTTCTCCAGCGTCATCCCGCACGTGCTCGTGCCCGAACAGCTCGCCGCCCTCAAGTCGACCGCCGCCCGGCGGATGCTGTTCGTCAACCTGGCGCCGGAACCCGGTGAGACAAGCGGTTTCTCGGTCGAACGGCACCTGCACGTGCTGCACGCCCACGCAGACGACTTCCGCATCGACGACGTCATCGTCGACGCCGGTTCGGCCCCGGCGGGGCGGGAACGCGACCACGTCGAGCGTGCCGCGGGGCTCTTCGGCGCCCGATTGCACGTGGGTGACCTCGCGCAGCCGGGCACCCATGTACACGATCCGGAGAAATTGGCCTCCATGGTGCTTACGCTGTGCGAGGAACAGGGCGATGGCTACGCTGTCGGGGCAGTCGACAGACCGCCGTCGGCAGACCGGCTCGGGTAGCCCCGCCGCCGCGAGCACGACGGGCGATGTCGTCGACACCCGCGATCACGGGGGAGCAGCGACGAGTCGGCGGAGCGCCGAGGAAACTACGCGTCTGGGGGGCGACCCCCGGCAGGAGGACAGCAACCGGTGGCGATGACAGCAGCCGTCAAGGACGAGCTGAGTCGGCTCGTGGTGACTCAGACGAGTTGCCGCAAGGCCGAGGTGTCGGCGTTACTGCGCTTCGCGGGCGGCCTGCACATCGTCGCCGGACGCGTCGTCGTCGAGGCCGAGGTCGACCTCGGCAACGTCGCCCGCCGACTCCGCAAGGAGATCTTCGACCTCTACGGCTACAACTCCGAGGTCCATGTCCTGCGCAGCGGAGGGATCCGCAAGAGCGCCCGCTACATCGTCCGCGTCACCAAGGACGGTGAGGCCCTGGCCCGCCAGACCGGTCTGCTGGACATGCGGGGTCGTCCGGTGCGCGGCCTGCCCGCGCAGGTCGTCGGCGGCGGTGTCGCCGACGCCGAAGCCGCCTGGCGTGGAGCCTTTCTCGCGCACGGGTCACTCACCGAACCGGGTCGCTCGTCGGCCCTGGAGGTCAGTTGCCCTGGCCCCGAGGCCGCGCTGGCGTTGGTCGGTGCCGCGCGGCGACTGGGGGTCTCGGCCAAGGCCAGGGAGGTCCGTGGGGCCGACCGCGTCGTCATCCGCGATGGTGAGGCCATCGGCGCCCTGCTGACCCGCATGGGCGCACAGGACACCCGCCTCACGTGGGAGGAACGCCGGATGCGCCGCGAGGTGCGGGCCACGGCGAACCGGCTCGCCAACTTCGACGACGCGAACCTGCGCCGCTCGGCGCGGGCCGCGGTGGCCGCGGCCGCCCGGGTGGAGCGCGCCCTCGACATCCTCGGCGACACCGTCCCCGACCACCTGGTCGCGGCCGGGCGGCTGCGGGTGACCCACCGTCAGGCGTCGTTGGAGGAGCTGGGACAGCTCGCCGATCCGCCGATGACCAAGGACGCGGTCGCCGGCCGGATCCGCCGATTGCTGTCGATGGCGGACAAGAAGGCCCGCACCGACGGCATCCCGGACACCGAGTCGGCGGTCACCTCCGAACTGCTCGACGAGGCCTGAGCACACGCTGCACGTACTGCGGCGAAGGCGTCGCCTTCACCTGCGGGAGCCCGGCAGATTAGGCTGGCCGTACCGCGACAGATCGATCCACACCCCACAGCTGAGGAGCTCATTGTGACCGTTCGGGTAGGCGTCAACGGATTCGGCCGGATCGGCCGCAACTTCTTCCGTGCCGTCGAGGCGCAGAAAGCGCTGGGCACCACCGACATCGAGATCGTCGCCGTCAACGACCTGACCGACAACGCGGCCCTCGCGCACCTGCTGAAGTTCGACTCGATCCTGGGTCGTCTGGATGCGGATGTGTCGCTCGAGGGTGACGACACCATCGTCATCGGTGACCACAAGCTCAAGAGCCTGTCGATCAAGCAGGGCCCCGCCGCACTCCCGTGGGGCGACCTGGGTGTCGACGTCGTCGTCGAGTCGACGGGCATCTTCACCAAGCGGGACAAGGCGCAGGGCCACCTCGACGCCGGCGCCAAGAAGGTCATCATCTCCGCCCCCGCCTCCGACGAGGACATCACCATCGTGATGGGCGTGAACCACGACAAGTACGACGGCAGCCAGAACATCATCTCCAACGCGTCGTGCACCACGAACTGCCTCGGCCCGATCGCCAAGGTCCTCAACGACGAGTTCGGCATCGTCAAGGGCCTGATGACGACGGTCCACGCCTACACCCAGGACCAGAACCTGCAGGACGGGCCGCACTCCGATCTGCGCCGCGCCCGCGCCGCCGCGATCAACGTGGTCCCGACCTCGACCGGTGCCGCCAAGGCCATCGGCCTGGTGATGCCCGAACTGAAGGGCAAGCTGGACGGTTACGCCCTGCGCGTGCCGATCCCGACCGGCTCGGTCACCGACCTCACCGCGCACCTGCGCAAGGCCGCCACGGTCGAGGAGATCAACGCCGCCATGAAGGCCGCCGCCGAGGGACCGCTCAAGGGCATCCTCAAGTACTACGACGCGCCGATCGTCTCGTCCGACATCGTCACCGACCCGCACAGCTCGCTGTTCGACGCCGGCCTGACCAAGGTGATCGACGACCAGGCCAAGATCGTCTCCTGGTACGACAACGAGTGGGGCTACTCGAACCGCCTCGTGGACCTCATCGGTCTCGTCGGCAAGTCGCTGTAAAGGGCGGTCGATCTCCTCTCATGGCACTTGCATCGCTGAAAGACCTGCTCGACACGGGAGTGTCCGGTCGCATCGTCCTGGTGCGTTCGGACCTCAACGTCCCCCTGGACGGCGAGACCATCACCGACGCCGGGCGGATCATCGCCTCGGCGCCCACCATCGCGGCCCTGGCCGACGCGGGCGCCTCGGTGATCGTCACCGCGCATCTCGGACGCCCCAAGGGTGAGCCGGACCCGAAGTTCTCCCTGGCTCCGGTCGCGGCCCGCCTCGGCGAGGAGCTCGGACGCAACGTCCAGCTCGCGTCCGACGTCGTCGGCACCGACGCGCTCGCACGCGCCGAGGGACTGACCGACGGTGACGTCCTGCTCCTGGAGAACATCCGGTTCGACCCGCGGGAGACCTCGAAGGACTCGTCTGAGCGCGAGGCGCTGGCCAAGGCCCTCGTCGAGCTCGTCGGTGACGACGGTGCGTTCGTATCCGACGGTTTCGGCGTGGTCCACCGAGAGCAGGCGTCGGTCTACGACGTGGCGAAGTTGTTGCCGCACTACGCCGGTGGGCTCGTCGAGTCCGAGGTGAAGGTCCTGCAGAAGCTGACCGCCGACGTCGCACGGCCGTATGCGGTCGTGCTCGGCGGGTCGAAGGTGTCCGACAAGCTCGGCGTCATCGAGGCCCTCGCCCCGAAGGTCGACACGCTCGTCATCGGCGGCGGCATGGCGTTCACCTTCCTCGTCGCCCAGGGGTTGTCCGTCGGCACGTCGCTCTTGCAGGACGATCAGGTCGCGGTCTGCAAGGACCTGCTCGATCGGTTCGGCGACGTCATCCATCTGCCGGTCGACGTGGTCGTCGCCGACTCGTTCTCCGCCGACGCCGCCACCCAGACCGTCTCGGTGCGCGACATCCCGGACGGGTGGATGGGACTCGACATCGGCCCGGAATCGGTGAAGCGATTCGCCGCCGTGCTGGCCGAGGCGCAGACCATCTTCTGGAACGGCCCGGCCGGTGTGTTCGAGTTCGACGCCTTCGCGGCGGGCACCAAGGGGGTGGCCGAGGCCATCGCCGGTGCCACCGCATCGGGTGCGTTCAGTGTCGTCGGTGGCGGTGACTCCGCCGCGGCGGTGCGCCACCTCGGTCTGTCCGACGACGCGTTCTCGCACATCTCCACCGGTGGTGGCGCCTCGCTGGAATACCTCGAGGGCAAAGAGCTCCCGGGGCTGAAGGTCCTGGAGGACTGAGAACCGTGGCAAACCGCAAGCCGCTGATCGCGGGCAACTGGAAGTGCAACCTCAATCATCTCGAGGCCATCGCACTCGTCCAGAAGATCGCTTTCGCGCTCCCCGCGAAGTACTTCGACAAGGTCGACGTGACGGTGATCCCGCCGTTCACCGACATCCGCAGCGTCCAGACCGTCATCGACGGCGACAAGCTCTTGGTGACCTATGGCGCGCAGGACCTCTCCGAGCACGATTCAGGTGCCTACACCGGTGAGATCAGCGGGGCGTTCCTCGCCAAGCTGGGCTGCACCTTCGTCGTGGTCGGGCACTCCGAGCGCCGGACCCTGCACGCCGAGACCGACGAGGTCGTGCTCGGCAAGACGACAGCGGCACTGCGGCACGGGCTGACGCCCATCGTCTGCATCGGCGAGGGACTCGAGGTCCGTGAGGCGGGGGATCACGTCGCCTACAACGTCGCGCAGCTCAAGGGCTCGCTCGCCGGACTGTCGTCCGACGAGATCGCGAAGATCGTCATCGCCTACGAGCCCGTCTGGGCGATCGGCACCGGTCGGGTCGCGAGTGCGGCCGACGCCCAGGAGGTCTGCGCAGCGATCCGTGCGACGCTGGCCGAACTGGCCGACGCCTCGGTCGCCGCGTCCGTGCGGGTCCTCTACGGCGGCTCGGTGAGCTCGAAGAACGTCGGCGAGATCGTCGGTCAGACCGACGTCGACGGCGCCCTGGTGGGCGGCGCGTCGCTCAAGTCCGACGAGTTCGCGACCCTGTCCGCGATCGCCGCTGGTGGACCGCTGCCCTGACCGAGGGGTGGACCACGTAGACTCGCCGGGAGTTTGCGTCGCGACAACGAAAAGGATCACCGTCAGTGAAGTTCGTCTTGGACATCGGATTGGTCATCACCAGCGTTCTGATGGTGATCCTCGTGCTGCTGCATCGCGGTAAGGGCGGTGGCCTGTCCTCGCTGTTCGGTGGTGGCGTCCAGTCGAGCCTGTCCGGGTCCAGCGTCGTCGAGCGCAACCTCGACCGACTGACCATCTTCGTCGGCGTCATCTGGTTCATCTTCATCCTCGGTATCGGTCTGGACATCAAGCTGTCCTGACGCCCGAGATGCCGCCGGTCGCATTGGGCGGGATACTGGACCGATGACGGAACAGTCCACGGCAGCAAGCAGTCCCGCGTCCGATCACTCCACCTCCGGCCACGGTGCGGACGAGAGCTTCGTCGCTCCCTCGGACGTCCGGGTCACCTCGACCGCCACCGGCAGGCAGGCGACCGAACCCCTCCGTGAGGACATCCGTCTCCTCGGCGGCCTGCTCGGCGACATCGTCCGCGAACACGCGGGCGAGGAGATCTTCGACCTGGTCGAACGGGCGCGGGTCGAGTCCTTCCGGGTACGTCGCTCCGAGATCGACCGCGGCGAGCTCGCCGAGACCCTCGCCGGCCTGGGCGTGGCGCAGGCAACCCCCGTCATCCGGGCCTTCAGCCACTTCGCGCTGCTGGCCAACCTGGCCGAGGACATCCACCGCGAACGCCGACGCGCAATTCATGTCCGGGCGGGCGACCCGCCCGTGGACTCCAGCCTGACCGCGACCTACGCCAAACTCGCCGCGGCCGGTCTGTCCGACGACGAGGTGGGTCGGGCACTCGAAGACGCCGTGGTCGTCCCGGTGATCACCGCCCATCCCACCGAGACGCGCCGCCGCACCGTCTTCGAGGCGCAACGCCGCATCACCGACCTCATGCGCTTCCGCGGGCGGACCGAGCTGACCCCCGACGAGGACGCCGACGTCACCGCCGCCCTGCGCAGGCAGGTGCTGACGCTGTGGCAGACCGCGTTGATCCGCCTCGAGCGTCTGCGCATCGAGGACGAGATCGAGGTGGGGCTGCGCTACTACGACGCCGCGTTCTTCTCGGTCATCCCCACCATCAACGCTGCCCTGCGGGACCAGCTGCGCGAGCAGTACCCCGACGCAGGGTTGACCGACGAGCCGATCCTGCGGATGGGGTCGTGGATCGGTGGCGACCGCGACGGCAATCCGTTCGTCACCGACGAGATCGTCGCCATGGCCACCGGGCGGGCCGCGCAGACCGCGGTGACCCACCATCTCGAACAGCTCACCGTGCTGGCCCAGGAGCTGAGCATGTCCTCGCGGTTGGTCACCGTCAGCGACGAGCTCGTCGCACTCGGTGGGGTCGACGATCCCGAGGACACCGCGAACGACGAACCGTACCGGCTCGCGTTGCGGCACATCCGTTCGCGACTGATGTCGACCGCCCACGACCGCTTCGGACCCCAGACGCAGGCGTTGGTCGACGCGTTCGTCGACACCGAGGCACAGCCGTACGCGACCGCCGCGGAACTGCTCGCCGACCTCGATGTCGTCGATGCGTCGCTACGCGCGAACCACGACGGTCCACTGGCCGACGACCGCCTGCTCACGCTGCGCGAGGCGGTCCGGGCCTTCGGGTTCCATCTGTCCGGCCTCGACATGCGGCAGAACTCCGACGTGCACGAGGAGGTCGTCGCCGAGCTGCTCGCGTGGTCGGGGGTGCACGACGACTACTGCTCGCTCGACGAGGCCGACCGGGTGGCGTTGCTGACCCGCGAGCTCGCCGACCGCCGACCGCTGGTGCGTCCGGGCGCACAGCTCGGGGAGCTGGCCGCGAAAGAGCTCGCGATCGTGACCGCCGGCGCCCGCGCCGTCGCCGACTACGGTCCGGAATCGGTCCCGAACTACATCATCAGCATGTGCACCTCGGTCAGCGACATGCTCGAGGCGTTGATCATGCTCAAGGAGGCCGAACTCTTCGATCCCGGTTCGGCGCAAGAGGACCCGCGCTGCACGGTGCGCGTCGTACCGCTGTTCGAGACCATCGAAGACCTGCAGCAGGGTGCCGCGACGCTGCTGGCCGCGCTCGATGTCCCGCTGTACCGAGCGCTGGTGTCGGCGCAGGGCGACATCCAGGAGGTCATGCTCGGCTACTCCGACTCCAACAAGGACGGCGGCTACCTCGCGGCGAACTGGGCTCTCTACCGCGCCGAACTCGACCTGGTCGAGGCGTCGGAGAAAGCCGGGATCCGTCTGCGGTTGTTCCACGGTCGTGGCGGAACCGTCGGTCGCGGAGGCGGCCCCTCCTACGACGCGATCCTGGCCCAGCCCCCGGGCGCCGTGCAGGGATCGCTGCGCATCACCGAACAGGGTGAGGTCATCGCGGCGAAGTACGCCGAACCGGTGCTCGCCCGGCGCAACCTGGAGACGCTGCTGGCCGCCACCATCGAGTCGACCCTGCTCGACACCGAGGGCCTCGGCGACGAGGCCGAGGCCGCGTACGTCGTGCTCGACGAGCTCGCCGCCCTGGCCCGCGGCGCCTACAGCGCGCTGGTCCACGACACCCCGGGATTCGTGGAGTACTTCACCTCGTCGACACCGCTGTCGGAGATCGGCGCCCTCAACATCGGCAGCCGACCGGCGTCGCGCAAGCAGACCGAGAAGATCTCCGACCTCCGTGCCATCCCGTGGGTGCTCTCGTGGACGCAGTCGCGGGTGATGTTGCCGGGTTGGTACGGCACCGGGTCGGCGTTCGAGAAGTGGATCGACGGTGATCCCGAGCGGCTGGAGACGTTGCGCGGCTACTACCGCAGCTGGCCGTTCTTCCGGACCGTGATGTCGAACATGGCCCAGGTGATGGCCAAGTCGGATCTCGGACTGGCTGAGCGGTACTCGCGCCTGGTCACCGACGAGTCGTTGCGCGAGCGTGTGTTCGGGATGATCACCGACGAGCACCGTCGCACGGTGCAGATGTACTTCGACATCACCGAGAGCACCGATCTGCTCGCCGACAACGCGTCGCTGGCGAGGTCGGTGTTCAACCGGTTCCCCTACCTCGAGCCGCTCAACCTGCTGCAACTCGAACTGCTCAAGCGCTTCCGTTCCGGCGACGACTCGCCGCAGGTGCGGCGCGGCATCCAGCTGACCATGAACGGACTGGCCACCGCGCTGCGCAACAGCGGGTAGGCGCGGGCGGTCGGAGGCCGGCGATCAGATGTCGGGGCGCACGGTGATGATCCGGAACATCGACCGGATCTCCTGCGGGGTGGGCGTGTCGAGACTGTCGCGCGCATGCATGAACCCGATGCCCGCGTAGACGAGGGCGCCGGCGCGAAGGCGCGCCTCGGCCGGGTCGAAACCCAACTCCAACAGGGCTTCCTGGACGACGGAGAACACCAACCGGTCGAGGCGTCGGACGGTGTCGGCGACGATCACATTGGTGCGGGCCCATTCGCGGATCGCGTTCTCCACCGCCGGGGAGTGGTCGCCGACGAGCGCGGCGGTCATCGTGTCGAGACGTTCGCGCGGCGCCATCGAGCCGAGTTCGACCAGCGCGCGCATCGAGTCGTTCTGGGTGTCACACCAGTGGTCGGCCACCGCCTCCAGCAGCCCGTTGATGTCGGTGAAGTGCCAGTAGAAGCTGCCCTTGGTGACGTGCAGTTCCTCGCACAGTCGCGAGATGCGGACCGCCGCGACGCCGTCGCGGACGAGGAGGTCCAGTGCAGCGCGCACCCAGGCGTCGACGGACAACCGCCCGGTGCGCCGTCGGGTCTCGAACTCCTCCGGCGGCGTCGGGCTCGCTTCGCTGATGGTCATGGCGTGACGCCGCACGCAGGGGGTGCGGGGGCGGGGTGCGCTGCGTGGGTGGACAAGATGGATCCGCAATCCTCGTGACGAGTGCCGGTGATGGCCGACGAGCGCGCCCGTGCGGCGTCTCGACGGTGATGCGATGACCCGGTCCGACCACCCGACGTCGGACTGTTGACCCACCGTCCACACTACCGAGGTCTGTGAGAGTTCACAGATCCATCGCGGAATTCATGGCGATGTCACATCACGTGACACGCTCGGACGTCACAACGCGGCGGCTGCTCCACGGTCGACGAACCACACCGTCGCCGCCGACCCGTGCGCGCCCGCGCACGGCCATTCGACGGGGTCGCCGCCGGTGACCCCGGCGGCCACGGCGTCGGCCTTGTCCTCGCCGGCCACCAGGAACCACACCTGCGCGGAGCGGTTGACCGCGGGCAGCGTCAGGGTGATGCGACGGGGCGGGGGCTTGGGGGAGTCCGTGACGGCAACGACAGCCGCGGTTTGTTCGGCTCGGGCGTCAGTGTGCGGGAAGAGCGAGTTGATGTGGCCCTCACCGCCCATCCCGAGCAGGTGCACGTCGAAGACGGGACTGTCCGCGCCGTCGGCGTGTTCACGCAGGATCCGGGCGTAGTCGGCGGCGGCGGCGTCGATGTCGTCGCCGAAACGCCCGTCGGACGGCTCCATGACGAACACCCGTGCGGGGTCGAGGTCGACGTGGTCGAGCAGTGCCCGAGCGGCCTGGCCGTGATTGCGCTCGTCGTCGTCGCGCGGGACGAAACGGTCGTCTCCGAAGTAGACGTCGACCGCACGCCAGTCGACGTCCTCGGAGTGGGCGCGCAGCCATTCGAGGATCGCGATGCCGTTGCTGCCACCGGTCAGGACGATCGAGGCCGCGCCGCGGTCACGCTGCGCTGACACGATGACGTAGACGAGACGTTGTCCTGCCTGCGCGATCAGTGCGGTGGTGTCGTCGGCGACGACGATCTCCGGTTCCGGTGTGCTCACGACTGTGCCTCCGCGGTGGGTCGGGTGATGCGTGACGCCCCCTGCAGGGCGAGGTGGTAGATCTCGTCGGGGTCGAGGCGGCGCAACTCCTCGGCGATGCAGTCGCGGACGCCACGAGCGCTCATCGCGACCTTGCCGTCGGGCTTGCCGGGGTTGCTGAGCACGGCGTTGTTGTTCTGGTCGACAGCGAGCACCAGCGGACCGGTCGTGCGCTCGAGCCGGACCTCGAAACTGCCCGAGTGTCGTTCGGTGGGGACGCCCAGCTGTGCCTGCAGCCAGCCGGCCAGCAGATCGATCGACGGCGACCGCCCCGGCCCGGTCACGACGACCCGGTCGACGGGTTCGAACGGGGGACGGTCCAGGGCCGCGGTCAGGATCGCACGCCAGTAGGTGATCTGGGCCCACGCGAGGTCGGAATCGCCGGGCGCATAGGTGGCCAGACGGTGCGCGAGCGCCTCGTCGGGATCGGCAGCCCTCGTCGAGTCGGTGATGCGTCGGGTTCCCAGGCGCCCGACGGGATCCTGCGCCGGGTTCTCCGGAGCCTCGCCGGGCCACCAGGTCACCACCGGGGTGTCGGGGAGCAGGAACGGGACCACGACGCTCTCGGCATGACCGGCGAGTTCGCCGTAGAGCCGCAGCACCACGACCTCGGATGCGCCGGCGTCACCGCCCACCCGTATCTGGGCGTCGAGTCGGGACGCCGCCGCGCTGTTGCCCAGCGACACCACGATGACGCGACACGGGTGTTCGCGGCTGGCCTCGTTGGCCGCCTCGATCGCACCCTCGGTGGGTTCGCCCTCGTCGGCGCAGACCACCAGGGTCAGCACCCGACCGAGGGTCACCGCGCCGCCCGACTCGCGCATCTTGACGAGTTTCTTGCTGACCTTCTCGGTCGTGGTGGCGGGCAGATCCAAGATCATCGGAGACGTTCCTTCGCTGGGGGAGCAGGGGTCACGGTCGGCATCCGGTCACGGACGGCGCCACACCCGCCCGACGCGGGTCATCATGTCCTCGGCCGACCGCGGTCCCCACATCCCGGACTCGTAGGTGTCGGGCCTGCCCTCGGCGGCCCACGCCTGCAGTACGGGATCGAGTATGCGCCAAGACAATTCGACCTCTGCGTTGACCGGGAACAGTGACGGTTCGCCGAGCAGCACGTCGAGGATGAGCCGTTCGTAGGCCTCCGGGGACGACTCGGTGAAGGCCTGGCCGTAGCTGAAGTCCATGTTGACGTCGCGGACCTGCATGCTCGAGCCGGGCACCTTGGAACCGAACCGGAGCGTGATGCCCTCGTCCGGCTGGACCCGGATCACCAGCGCGTTCTCGCCCAGTTCCTCGGTCATCGTCTTGTCGAACGGCAGATGCGGTGCCTTCTTGAACACCAGGGCGATCTCGGTGACGCGCCGACCCAGGCGCTTGCCGGTGCGGAGATAAAACGGCACACCGGCCCACCGGCGGCTGTCGACCTCCACCGCGATCGCGGCGAACGTCTCGGTCGTCGAGTCCGCGGAGAAGCCTTCCTCGTCGACCAGACCGGGAACCGGGTGACTGCCCTGCCACCCCGGGCCGTACTGGCCGCGGGCGGTGTTGAGGTCCAGCGGCAGGATGTTGCGCGTCGCCGAGAGGACCTTGATCTTCTCCGCCTGCAGTTCCCGGGGCTCGAAGGAGACGGGTTCCTCCATCGCCACCAGTGCGAGCAGCTGCAGCAGGTGGTTCTGGATGACGTCGCGTGCCGCCCCGATCCCGTCGTAGTACCCCGCCCGACCGCCGAGACCGATGTCCTCGGCCATGGTGATCTGCACGTGGTCGACGTAGTGCGAACTCCACAGCGGATCGAACAGCTGGTTCGCGAACCGCAGGGCGAGGATGTTCTGGACGGTCTCCTTGCCCAGATAGTGGTCGATGCGGAACACCGAGTCCTCGGGGAAGACCCCGTTGACGACCGCGTTGAGCTCCTTGGCACTCGCGAGGTCGTGTCCGAAGGGCTTCTCGATGACCACCCGGCGCCACCGCTCCGCGGGCAGCCCATCGCCGTCCCCGCCCGGGACAGCGAGACCGGACCGCTGCAACTGCTCGCAGACGGTCGGGAACGCTCCCGGCGGGATCGACAGGTAGAACGCGTGGTTGCCGTCGGTGCCGCGCTCGGCGTCGAGCTCGGCCAGCGTGGTGCGCAGCTGATCGAACGCGGCGTCGTCGTCGAAGGCGCCCTGCACGAAGCGGAACCCCTCGGCCAGCCGTTCCCACACGTCCTCGCGGAACGGGGTGCGGGAGTGCTCGCGCACCGCGTCGTGGACGACCTGACCGAAGTCCTGGTCGTCCCAGTCGCGGCGGGCGAACCCCACCAGGGCGAAGCTCGGCGGGAGCAGACCACGGTTGGCGAGGTCGTACACCGCAGGCATCAGCTTGCGCTTGGCGAGGTCACCGGTGACGCCGAAAATCACCAGGCTGCAGGGACCCGCGATCCGGGGCAGCCGCTTGTCACGGCTGTCCCGGAGCGGGTTGATCCACGTCGTGTCGGCGGCGGCCGTCACGCGCCTCAGCCCTTGGACGCTGCGTCGAGCTGCTTCTGCGTCGCGTCGAGCAACTCGCCCCACGACGCCTCGAACTTGTCGACACCCTCGTTCTCGAGGGTGAGGAACACCTCGTCGAGGTCGATGCCGATGTCGGACAACGCCGTGAAGACCTCTTCGGACTCGGGTCCGCGACCCACCAGCGACGCGGTGTCGGCGGTGCCGTGATCGGCGAAGGCGTCCATCGTCTTCTCCGGCATGGTGTTCACCGTGTTCGGCGCCACCAGGTCCGAGACGTAGAGCGTGTCCGAGTAATCGGGGTTCTTGACGCCGGTCGAAGCCCACAGCGGACGCTGCGGAAGTGCGCCGTCGGACACCAGGCCCTGGAAGCGCGACTCGACCTCGAAGACCTGCTGGTAGGCGACGTACGCCAGACGCGCGTTGGCCAGCGCGGCCTTGCCCTTGAGGGCGGTGGCGTCCGGGGTGCCGATGGCGTCGAGCCGCTTGTCGATCTCGGTGTCGACGCGGGAGACGAAGAACGACGCCACCGAGTGGATCTTCGAGATGTCGTGGCCGGCGGCCTTGGCCGCCTCGATGCCGTCGAGGTAGGCGCCCATCACCAGTCGGTAGCGCTCGACCGAGAAGATCAGGGTCACGTTGACGCTGATGCCCTCGGCCAGGGTCTTGGCGATCGCGGGCAGACCGTCCTCGGTCGCCGGGATCTTGATGAGCAGGTTCGGACGGTCGACGATCTTCCACAGCTCGATCGCCTGCGCCGCGGTCTTGTCCGCGTCGTGGGCCAGTCGGGGATCGACCTCGATCGACACCCGCCCGTCGACGCCGTTGCTGGCCTCCCACACCGGGGTGAAGATGTCGCACGCGTTGCGGACGTCGTCGGTGGTCACCGTGCGGATGGTGGCGTCGACGTCGGCGCCCTGGGCGGCGAGTTCGCGGACCTGCGGGTCGTAGCTGTCCCCGGCAGACAGTGCGGCCTGGAAGATCGACGGGTTCGTGGTGACACCGACGACCGACTTCGTCTCGATCAGCTCGGCGAGGTTGCCCGAAGAGATGCGCTCGCGCGACAGGTCGTCGAGCCAGACCGATACGCCGGCCTCGGACAGGTTCTGGAGATTCTTGTTCTGGGTCATGCTGGTCATCCCTTCGCGTTCGTGATGGAGCGCTGAGCAGCCGCGACGACGGCGTCGGCGGTGAAGCCGTACTCGCGGAACAGGGTCTCGGCGTCTGCGGACTCGCCGAAGTGCTCCAGCGAGATGATCTCGCCGGCGTCGCCGACGATCTTGTACCAGGGCATCGCGATGCCGGCCTCGATGGACACGCGGGCCTTCACGGTCGGCGGGATCACCTGGTCGCGGTAGTTCTGGTCCTGGTCTTCGAACCACTCCACACAGGGCATGGACACGACGCGCGCGGCGATCCCCTGCTCCTCGAGCTTCTTTCGACCCTCGACGGCGTACTGCACCTCGGACCCGGTGGCGATGATGACCACCTCCGGCGCCCTGTTCGCCGCGTCGGCCAGGATGTACCCGCCCTTCGCGACGCCCTCGGCGCTGGTGCCCTCGAGGATCGGGACACCCTGTCGGGTGAGGGCGAGGCCGACCGGACCGCTGCTCGACGAGCGCGCGATCACCGACTTCCAGGCAAAGGCGGTCTCGTTGGCGTCACCGGGGCGCACCACCGACAGGTTGGGGATCGCACGCAGTGCCGCGAGGTGCTCGACCGGCTGATGCGTCGGACCGTCCTCGCCGAGGCCGATCGAGTCGTGGGTCCACACATAGATCGGGTCGATGTCCATCAGCGACGCGATCCGGACCGCGGGCCGCATGTAGTCGGCGAACTGCATGAACGTACCGCCGTAGACGCGGGTCGGACCGTGCAGCACGATGCCGTTGAGGATCGACCCCATCGCGTGCTCGCGGATGCCGAAATGCAGTGTGCGACCGTAGGGTTCGGCATCCCAGTCGTCGGTGGAGATCGACTTCGGGCCGAAGGACTTCTCGCCGTCCATGGTGGTGTTGTTCGATCCGGCGAGGTCGGCCGACCCACCCCACAGCTCGGGCAGCACCGGGGCGAGTGCGGTGAGCACCTTGCCGGAGGCGGCGCGCGTGGCCGGACCCTTGTCGCCGACCTCCCACGTCGGCAGGACGTCGGCCCAGCCGTCGGGGAGCTCGTCGGCGGTGAGCCGATCCAGCAGCTTCTTGCGCTCGGGGTTGGCGGTCGCCCAGGCGTCGAAGTCCTTGCTCCACTGCGCGTGGTCGTCGCGACCACGCGCGACGAGCTCGCGGGTGTGGGCGATCACGTCGTCGGCGACGTCGAACGTCTTCTCGGGATCGAACCCGAGGATCTTCTTGGTCGCGGCGACCTCGTCGCTGCCCAGGGCCGAACCGTGTACGCCGCCGGTGTTCATCTTGGTCGGTGCGGGGAACCCGATGATCGTGCGCAACAGGATGATCGACGGCTTGTCGGTCACGGCTTTCGCCTCGGTGACCGCCTTCTCGATACCCGCGACGTTCTCGCCGCTCTCGACGACCTGCACGTGCCAGCCGTAGGCCTCGTACCGCTTGGCGGTGTCCTCCGACAGGGCGATGTCGGTGTTGTGCTCGATGGAGATCTTGTTCTCGTCGTAGAACAGGATCAGGTTGCCCAGCTGTTGGGTGCCTGCGAGCGAGGAGGCCTCCGAGGTGACGCCCTCCTCGATGTCGCCGTCGGAGGCGACGCAGTAGATGTGGTGGTCGAAGATGCTCTCGCCGATCGCGGGCTCGGGATCGAAGAGTCCCCGTTCGCGGCGCGCGGCCATCGCCATGCCGACCGCCGACGCCAGGCCCTGGCCGAGCGGGCCGGTGGTGATCTCGACGCCACGGGTGTGGCGGAACTCCGGATGCCCCGGGGTCTTGGACTTGAAGGTGCGCAGCGCCTCGAGGTCGGCGATCTCTAGGCCGAAGCCTCCGAGGTACAGCTGGATGTAGAGGGTGAGGCTCGAGTGGCCACACGAGAGGACGAAGCGGTCGCGGCCGAGCCACGCCGTGTCCTCGGGGTCGTGACGCATCACACGCTGGAAGAGGGTGTAGGCGAGCGGGGCCAGGCTCATGGCGGTGCCGGGGTGGCCGGATCCGCACTTCTCGACGGCATCGGCGGCGAGGACGCGCACCGTGTCGACGGCTCTGGTGTCGAGATCGCTCCAGTCGTCGGGGTAGGACGCCTTGGTGAGGGACTGGATCTCATCTGTAACTGCCACGATGGGGAATTCTCCTGTGTCGGTCGCATCGAGCGGGGAAGAGTCGGTCGGTGTCCCGACGGTGCGCGCCCGGTGTCGATCGTGACGGTTCGACCCGATCGCCGGCAGCTCGCATCATCCGACTCCTGGCCCCAACCCTAGTCGGCCCGCACGGCGCCGGGGCGCATCGGTAAATGATCCGATAGGCGCAGTTCCTCCGGGGCGCGCGAGACGTCCAATTGTCGATCGGTGGGCCCCGCCGTCTACCATGCCCTGTAGTAGATGTCGGCGTTCTCGACGACGGTCTCGACGAGGTGTCACCTCGCGGCCACCGCAACCCGTATCCCGTTCAGCGCCTCGGGACACGACACGCGACGACACGACACGATGAGTGCAGCGGAATCAGGAGAGCACGTGGAGATCGGGCACAGCGGTGGGGGACACGGAGCCGCCACGACCCGTCCCGTGCGGTCCCCCGACGAGACCCCGGGAACCTCCGGCGCGAGCCGTCTGCGGACCACCGTCCTCGCCTACATCGCGCTGACCAAGCCGCGTGTCATCGAGCTGCTGCTCGTGGCCACCGTGCCCGTGATGCTGCTGGCCGACCGCGGGTCGGTCGACATCGGCCTGATCGCGATCACCCTGGTCGGCGGATGGCTGGGTGCGGCGAGCGCCAACACGCTGAACATGGTCATCGACCACGACATCGACCAGAAGATGAAGCGCACCGAACGGCGCCCTCTGGCCCGTCATGCGGTGTCGCGTCTCAATGCCCTGATCTTCGGTCTCGTCCTCGGCGCCGCCTCGTTCGCGGTCCTGTGGAGCTTCGCCAACCTGCTCAGTGCCCTGCTCGTGATGGCCACGATCGCGTTCTACGTACTCGTCTACACGATGGTCCTCAAGCGTCGGACCTGGCAGAACGTCGTGTGGGGCGGCGCCGCGGGATGCATGCCGACCCTCGTCGGCTGGGCCGCGGTCACGGGGTCGATCAGCTGGCAGCCGGTGGTGCTGTTCCTGATCATCTTCTTCTGGACGCCGCCGCACACCTGGGCGCTGGCGATGCGCTACAAGGAGGACTACCGGGCCGCCGGCGTCCCGATGCTGCCGGTGATCGCCACCGAGGTACAGGTCGCACGACAGATGGTTTTCTATACCTGGGCCACCGTTCTCGCGACGCTCGCGTTGATCGCCGCCACCGGCTGGATCTACGCCGTGGTCGCCGTCGGCGCCGGCGCGTGGTTCCTGCGGGCCGTGCACAAGCTGCTCACCACGACCCGCAACGGCGGCGAGATCGCCCCCCTCAAGGTGTTCCTGCAGTCCAACGAGTACCTGGCCATCGTGTTCTGCGGCCTCGCCGTCGACTCCGTCGTCCACTTGCCGACGGTCGCCAGCCTCTTCTGAGCCCTACGGGACCAGCACGATCGAACCCGTGGTCGCACGCGCCTCGAGGTCGCGGTGCGCCTGCTCGGCGTCGGCCAACGCGTAGCTGTTGCCCACCCGGACCTCGACCCGCCCCTGCGCCACCGCTGACATGACCTCGGAGCTACGCCAGGCGAACTCGGCAGGATCGGAGACGAAATCGGCCAGCGTCGGACGGGTCACGCTCAGCGATCCGAGTCCGTTGAGCCGCTGCAGGTCGAACGGCGGTACCGGACCGCTGGCGGCACCGAAGAGCACGACCGTGCCGCGCACGCGCGTGCTCCGCAGACTCTGTTCGAACGTGTCGGCCCCGACACCGTCATAGACCACCGCGACACCCACGCCGTCGGTGAGTTCGCGCACCTTCTCGGCGACGTGGCCGCCGTAGCGCAGCACCTCCGATGCCCCCGCGGCACGGGAGAGCGCCTCCTTGGCGTCGGTGGACACCGTCGTGATCACCCGGATGCCCCGTGCGGCCGCCATCTGGGTCAGCACCAGCCCGACACCGCCGGCCCCCGCGTGCACCAGGATCGTGTCGCCGGGAGTGTCGTCGCCGGGTCCCTGGGGGTGGGCGCTGCCGTCGAGCAGATAGTGCGCGGTCAGTCCCTGCAGCAGGGCACTGGCGGCGACCGGGTCGTCGACCCCGTCCGGAACCGGCACCGCGCGGGCGGCGGTGACCAGCGCGATCTCGGCGTAGCTGCCGGGCGCGTCCGACCATGCGACCCGCGATCCGACGAGCTCGGCGTCGACGCCGTCGCCGACCGCGATGACGGTGCCCGCGCCCTCGGACCCCGGGACGTAGGGGGTCTGCGACGGGTAGAGCCCCGAGCGCAGGTAGGTGTCGATGAAGTTGATCCCGACCGCGCCCACCCGCACGGCCAGCTGACCGGGCCCCGGGGTCGGATCGTCGATCTCGACGCTGCGGAGTACTTCGGGTCCGCCGTGAGCGGTGACGTGGATGGCCTTCATGCCCACCGTTGTACCGCGAGCCGTCCGATCGCACATCGCAGGCCCACCGATATGCTTGCGTTCATGGCCGATACCTCCGAAGACCAGGGCGCCGTCGAGCAGGACGAGAACGCTCGGTCGATCCGCATCCCGCGCGGCACGCTCGCCGCGGTCACCCGTTTCGTCCGCAGCAACGGCGGCTCCGCCAGCGCCGTCATCGAGCCGGTGGGCACGTCCGGTGTGCGGGTGCTGATGGTCGGCTCAGAGAACGGCGTGCTGGGTGATCAGGTCGTCGCCGACGTGGAGACCGCGAAGGCTCTCGTGGGCGCCGTGGACGGTCTCGAACTCGCCGAGTGGGACCGCGAACTGAGTGCCGCCGCGACGCCGCGACCCGGCCACTGGGCCAAGATGGCCGGGTGGGTCGCGCGCACCTGATCTCTCAGGCGCGCAGACCCGGCGCCTCGGTCGGCGAGGCCACCTCGTCGGCCGCCGTCACCGACATCGCCTGACGGGGTCGCATCGCGACCCACAGGGCCGCGGTCGCCGCGACACACGCCCCGGCGCCGGCCACGTGCATGACCACCAACACCTCGGGGACCCCGGTGAGGTACTGCGTGAGCCCGATGAGTCCCTGGGCCAGCACGAGTGCGACCAGGACGTAGAGACGGCGTCGCAGGCGTGCCGGTGCACCGACCGCCGCGAGCCCGAATCCCAGTGCGACCACCAGGGCCAGGTACGCGATCATCAACTCGGCGTGCGCGTGGACCAGCGTGGTGATCTCGATCGCCAGCCGGGGGACCGGCTTCTCGACGCTCTTGTCGCCGGCGTGGGGCCCGGCTCCGGTGACCATCGTCCCGGCCACCAGGAGAGCACTCATCACCGCGGCACTGAGCGCGGTCAGCCAGCGCAGCGGATCGGGCACTTGCCTGAGCGCCTCGCCGTCGTCGGGTTCACGGACCTTCTCCAGCAGCAGCACCGACAACCAGACCATGCCCATCGACACCAGCAGGTGGATCGCCACCGTCCACCACAGCAGACCGGTCAACACCGTCAGCCCGCCGAGCACGGCCTGCAGGACCGTCGACAGCGGCATCAGCCAGGCGTAGAACCGCACCTCGCGACGACGCCCGGCGCGGGTGACCGCGAGAACGATCAGGGCCGCGGTGAGCACCACCGCGAACGTCAGCAACCGGTTGCCGAACTCAACGGCGGTGTGGATGGCGGCCACCGACGCGTGCGGCTCGGGGGTGAAACTCCCCGGGAAGCACTGCGGCCAGGTGGGGCAGCCGAGACCCGACGACGTGACCCGCACGATCGACCCGGTGACGGCAATGCCCGCCTGCGAGAGCATCACCGCGATGGCGATGCCGACCTGCACGCGTCGGGAGGGGAGGGGGAGGTGATTCACCAGCCGGACGAAACCGCGATACAACACGACTCCGATGCTATAGACCCCGGTGAGAGCGGATCGCCAACCCGTCGGTGTGCTCACGTGATCCTGGCCACGCGGCCTCAGATGAAGCGGAAGTACCGCACCGCCGCGGCCCCGGCGACGACGCCCCAGACGATCAGCACACCGAAACCGACGTAGTCGACGGACTGCTCACCCGCGCGGTGCAGGACCTCGCTGAGCGCTCCGGACGGCGTGCATCGAGCGATCCAGCGGACGGCGTCGGGGACGCCGTCACCGATCACGACGAGGCTGCCGACGCCGATGAGCACGAACCAGATCACGTTGGCCAGTGCGAGCACGATCTCGGCGCGCAACGTACCGCCCAGCAGCAATCCCAGCGCGGAGAACGCCATGGTGCCGATGGCGATGGCCACGGCGCCGAGGAGCAGCCCCGACACCGACCAGTTCCACCCGAACGCGACACCGATCAGGCCGATGATGACGGCCTGCAGGACCACGACTATCGCGACGGCGATCGATTTGCCCGCGATCACACCCCAGCGCGGCAGCGGGGTCGCGCCGAGTCGCTTGAGCGCGCCGTAGCGGCGGTCGAAGCCGACCGCGATCGCCTGCCCGGTGAACGCGGTCGACATCACCGCGACGGTCATGATCGCAGGGACGAACCGATCGGCGCGGTTCTCCTCGAAGGTGCCGATCGGCAGCAGACAGAGCCCGATCAACAGGGTGACCGGGATGAAGAGCGTGAGCAGCAGCTGCTCGCCGTTGCGCAGCAGCAGGATCAGCTCGATCCGGGACTGCGCGAGCAACATCCGCAGCACCGGAGCCGGGCGCGGATCGGGGGTGAACTGGCCCGGGGTGAAGTGCGAGGCCTGTGCGGCGGCGGGGGTGGTCATCCGCGCAACTCCCGTCCGGTCAGGTCGAGGAATACGTCCTCGAGGCTGCGTGTCTCCACGCGGAGGTCGGTGGCGAGCACGTTGATCTTCGCGCACCACCCGGTCACGGCGGCGAGCACCTGAGGGGTCACCTCGCCCGCCACGAGGTAGGTGCCGGGATTGACCTCGGACACCCGGTACCCCTCGGCGAGGATGGACACCAGCAGGGTCAGATCGAGCCCGCGGGGCGCGCGGAACCGCAGCTCATTCTCGGCACCGCGACTGGTGACCTCGGCGGGCGTCCCGTGTGCGACGACGCGCCCCTTGTCGATGATGATCAGGTCGTCGGCGAGCTGTTCGGCCTCGTCCATCAGGTGGGTGGTCAGCAGCACCGACACCCCGTCGGCCCGCAGCCGATCGATCAACTCCCACACCAGGATCCGCGCCGCCGCGTCCAGGCCCGCGGTCGGTTCGTCGAGGAACACCAGTTCCGGGCGTCCGACGATGGCACACGCCAGGGCCAGTCGCTGCTGCTGTCCGCCGGAAAGGCGACGGTAGGAGGTACGCGCGGCGTCGACGAGCCCGAGGGTGCGCAGCAGCCAGTCGGGGTCGATCGGGTTGGCCGAGTAGGCGGCGCACAGCCGCAGCATCTCGCCGGCGCGGGCGCCGGGGTAGGCGCCGCCGCCCTGGAGCATGACCCCGATGCGGGTGCGCAGGTGATCGTTGTCGGCGACCGGGTCGAGACCCAGCACGCGGACCTCGCCGGCGTCGGGGACGCCGAACCCCTCACAGATCTCCACCGTGGTTGTCTTGCCCGCACCGTTGGGACCGAGCAGGGCGAGAACCTGTCCGCGCTGCAGGTCGAGGTCGAGACCGTCGACCGCGGTGAGGTCGCCATATCGTTTGACCAGCCCGCGGATCTGCAATGCGGGTGCCTCGGACCCAGGGCCGGAGCGCGCGGGATCGCTCCCGTCGGCGGGCGGCGCGGCGGCCGGGCGACCGAGGGGACTCTTCACAGCTCCCAACACTATTCGTCGGCGCCCTCGAGTCGCCAAACGGACCTGCGTGGACGACGGTCTCGCCGATCAGTCCCGGGAGGTCGCGGCCGCCGGCTCGCGGGACGGCGCGGGCTCGGTGGGCTCGGACGGCGGTGGTGCGTCGTCGTCGCGTTCGGCGGCCTGCGGGTGGTCACCGGCCCTCTGCCAGGGCATCTTCTCGAAGAACACGGCGGTCAGCACGGCGGTCAGGAAGATCGACGCGACGATCGCCTCCGCGAGCTGGAAGCCGCGGGTGCCCGCACCTGTGGGCAACACCACCACGGCGATGATCGCCGAGACGGCGATCGCGACGAGACGGAACCACCGGCCGGTCGCCCACGCCGCGAGCGGGATGACCGCCCAGAGCAGGTACCAGGCCTGCACGAACGGGAACAGCAGCACGAACGTCGCCATCGCGATACCGAGGGCGCCGAGTGGGTGGAGCCGGCCCGCCAGGGCGGCGAGCAGCCAGCGGACGATGAACAGGCCGGCGATGACCTGGCCGATGGGGCGCGCCACGTCGAGCATCGCCTGGGTGTGATCACCCAGCCCCATGAACACACCGACGCGACCGCCGGTCACCGACAGCAGCGTGGGCATCGACATCCAGGACCGGACGACGCCGCCCGTGCTCAGCGTCGACGTCCAACCGAAGCCCAGGCCGGTACCGAGGCAGATCGACACCACCACGACGACGAGGACGGTGAGCAGCACCCCGGCGGACGCGGCCAGCGCGAACACCGACTGCCGCGACCGTGCCCACCACTGTGACCGCGGTGCGTGACGCAGCGCGGGCAGCGTGGCTCCCCAGCGCAGGGCGAGGGCGATGCCGACGAAACCGAGGGCCAGCAGCGAACTGATCTTGACCATCGCCGAGGCGGCGATGATCGCCGTCCCCGCGATCAGCAACCAGCCGCTGGGACTCGGCAGGATCGTGCCCGTCCGCCGCAGTCGGTGTGTGCCGTAGATCGCCCGGAAGCACAGTTCGAGCCCGGCGAGCATGAGCCCCAGCATCAGGGCCTCGTTGTGGATACCGCCGACCAGATGCAGGATCAGCAGCGGGTTCAGGGCACCGAGCCAGAGGGCGGCGGTCGGCGACACCCCGCAGCGCCGGGCCAGGCGGGGCAGCGCCCAGACGATGAGTGCGACACCCACCAGCGCGAGTACCCGGTGCAGCAGGATCGCGGTGGTGAGGTTGTCGCCCGTGATGGCGGTGATGTTCTTGCCCAACCACAGGAACAGCGGCCCGTACGGCGCGGGGGTGTCGCGCCATAGGTTGGGTACCGATCGCGTCAGCACATCACCGACGCCCAGTCCGCGGACCGGGCTGACCTTGTACGGGTCCATCCCGCGGTACGCGATCGCGCTCTGCGCCAGATACGAGTAGATGTCCTTGCTCAGCAGCGGCGGCGCCAGGATGATCGGCGTGATCCACAGCAGCAGCGTGCGGTCGGCCTGCCGCTGCGACATACGGCGTCGCGGTGTGGTGCCGCCCCTGACCTCGACGTTGAGCCGACCGACCGCGAAGCGCCCGAGCAACAGCCAGGCGAGCACCAGGATGAGGGTGCCGCCGATCGACAGCGTCAACGCGACCGGCCACATCCGCGAGGGCAGGGAGAGCAGCCGCACCCCGGCGATGGGATTCTGCAGCACCGGGACGGCGCCGGTGCCCAGGGAACCGATCAGGATCAGGATCGACCCGACGGCGCCGAAGATGCGGACCCGGTTGAGTCGGCGGTTCTCGTCCGGCTCGAGGTCACCGACCTCGGGCTCGTCGCCGTGCAGACGGGCCATGGTGACGCCGTAGTCGCCGGTGTCGTCGACCGCGCGCGTCGTCGACCGCCGCCGTAACCCCAGGTAGGTCAGCGCGGCGCGGACGCGGCCCCGGGCGCCGGTGGCGGCGTCGGGATCGACGGTGTCGACGTCCCCTGCGTGCACAGGGAGCTCCGCGCTGGGTGTGGGATCGGGCACAAGACAAGACTGTAATGGTCTTCGGTGTCGTGGGTGGTCGGGCGCGTGTGCAGGTCTTTCCGCGGTGATCGGCCGACACTGGTCGTGGGCTCCCGACCGTGGTCAGAGCAGGATAGGTAACCCTTGCTGGCATGCGGTGTCCAATTAGGTGACACTTGTGTTGTGAAATCCATCCAGGACGGTTCTGCCGTGTCCGCCGACGCCGGTGTCCCACCGGTGTCGGTGTCGCACGACGGTCAGACCCGCACCGCGGTGGTGGCCTTTCTCGTCGAGCACGGACCGGCCACCGCCGGTGACATCGGCGAGGAGCTGGGCATGAGCGCGGCCGGCGTGCGCAGGCACCTCGATGCTCTCATCGCCGGCGGCGAGATCCGGGCGTCGGCGGTGTCGGCGCGCTACGCGCGTCGCGGCCGAGGCCGTCCGGCCAAGCAGTTCCAGCTCACCGCCGTCGGACGCGGCAAGCTGCACCACGCCTACGACGATCTCGCCGGAGCAGCGATGCGTCGGCTGCGTGACGTCGCGGGCGACCAGGCGGTCCGCGACTTCGCGGCCGACCGGATCGACGCGATCGTCGCCGACGTACCCGCCAACACCGAGGGCGATTCCGATCCCGACGCGGTGATCCAGACCGCCGACCGGATCGCGGTCGCACTGACCGCCGCCGGGTTCTCCGCCAACACCCGTCGTGTCGGCGCCGGCGTGCAGATCTGCCAACACCACTGCCCGGTCGCCCACGTGGCCACCGAGTTCCCCGAACTGTGCGAGGCCGAGACCGCCCGGTTCACCGACCTCCTCGGCACGCACGTGCAGCGCCTGGCGACCATCGCCAACGGTGACTGTGCCTGCACCACCCACGTGCCGCTCGCGGTGGCGTCGCCGGTCCAACCGGCCGACGACGACTCCCGCAGCACGATCGACAGCCCGTCGGGGTCCGATGCACAGCTCGCATCGGCCACCGGCACCAAACGAGAGGATTCTCGATGACAGTCACCGATCCCCAGACCGCCGCGACGGCGACGACCGTGCTGCCCACCGGCACCCCGGCGCTGACGCAGGAGGAGACGATCGACTCGTTCGGCTCCTACGGGTACGGCTGGTCCGACTCCGACGTCGCGGGTGCGAGCGCCAAGCGCGGCATCAACGAGGCCGTCGTCGCCGACATCTCGGCCCGCAAGAGCGAGCCCGAGTGGATGCTGGCCGCCCGCCTGAAGGCCCTGCAGACCTTCGGCAAGAAGCCCATGCCCACCTGGGGTTCGAACCTCGACGGCATCGACTTCGACAACATCAAGTACTTCGTGCGCTCCAGCGAGAAGCAGGCCGCCACGTGGGACGACCTGCCCGCCGACATCAAGAACACCTACGACAAGCTCGGCATCCCCGAGGCCGAGAAGCAGCGGCTCGTCTCCGGAGTCGCAGCGCAGTACGAGTCCGAGGTCGTCTACCACTCGATCCGCGAGGATCTCGAGGCCCAGGGCGTGTTGTTCCTCGACACCGACACCGCGCTGAAGGAGCAGCCCGAGCTGTTCCGCGAGTACTTCGGCACCGTCATCCCCGCCGGTGACAACAAGTTCTCCGCGCTGAACACCGCCGTGTGGTCGGGTGGCTCGTTCATCTACGTCCCGCCGGGTGTCCACGTCGACATCCCGCTGCAGGCGTACTTCCGCATCAACACCGAGAACATGGGTCAGTTCGAGCGGACACTGATCATCGTCGACGAGGGTGCCTACGTGCACTACGTCGAGGGCTGCACCGCCCCGATCTACAAGACCGACTCGCTGCATTCCGCGGTCGTCGAGATCATCGTGAAGAAGGGTGGTCGCTGCCGCTACACAACCATCCAGAACTGGTCGAACAACGTCTACAACCTGGTCACCAAGCGCGCCAAGGCCGAGGCCGGCGCGACCATGGAGTGGGTCGACGGCAACATCGGTTCCAAGGTCACCATGAAGTACCCCGCGGTGTGGATGACCGGTGAGCACGCCAAGGGCGAGGTGCTCTCGGTCGCGTTCGCCGGCCCCGGCCAGCACCAGGACACCGGCTCGAAGATGGTCCACCTCGCGCCCAACACGTCGAGCAACATCGTCTCGAAGTCGGTCGCCCGCGGTGGCGGTCGCGCGTCATACCGCGGCCTGGTCCAGATCAACAAGGGTGCCCACGGGTCACGCTCGACGGTCAAGTGTGACGCCCTGCTGGTCGACCAGATCAGCCGCAGCGACACCTACCCCTACGTCGACATCCGTGAGGACGACGTGACGATGGGCCACGAGGCCACCGTCTCCAAGGTCAGCGACGAGCAGCTGTTCTACCTGATGAGCCGCGGACTGACCGAGGACGAGGCCATGGCCATGGTGGTCCGCGGGTTCGTCGAGCCGATCGCCAAGGAACTGCCGATGGAGTACGCCCTCGAGCTGAACCGGCTCATCGAGCTGCAGATGGAAGGATCCGTCGGTTGAGTTCCGAGAAGATCATCTCCGACGACGCGACCGGCGTGGTCGCCGCCGTCACCGGCGAGAACGTCCACCCCGTCGCCAACAAGGGTGAGCTGTTCACCTCGTTCGACGTCGACGCCTTCGAGGTCCCCGGATCCCGCGACGAGGCATGGCGTTTCACGCCGTTCCGCCGGCTGCGAGGTCTGCACAACGGTGAGGCGACCGCGAGCGGTACCGCCGACGTCACGGTCGAGGGTGTCTCCGACGGCGTGACCGTCGAGACCGTCGGCCGTGACGACACGCGGCTCGGCGACGGCGGCGTCCCGTTCGACCGGATCGCCGCGCAGGCGTTCTCCTCGTTCACCGAGGCGACCGTGATCACCGTCGCCCGCGAGGTGGAGGTGGCCGATCCGGTCACCGTCACCATCACGGGTCCCGGTGAGGGCCAGGTCGCCTTCGGCCACACCCAGATCCGAGTCGAGAGGTTCGGCCGGGCCGTGGTCGTCATCGATCAGGCAGGCAGCGGGACCTACGCCGAGAACATCGAGTTCGTGGTCGCCGACGGCGCGCACCTGACCGTCGTCAACCTGCACGACTGGGCCGACGACACCGTGCACGTCGCCGCGCACCACGTCCGGCTCGGACGCGACGCGACCATCCGGCACTTCGCGGTCAGCCTCGGCGGCGACCTCATCCGTCTGTCCCCGCTGGTGCACTACGACGGTCCGGGCGGCGACGCCGAGATGTGGGGCCTGTACTTCGCCGACGCCGGACAGCATCTCGAGCAGCGTCTGCTGGTGGACCACTCGCAGCCCAACTGCAAGTCCAACGTCGTCTACAAGGGCGCGCTGCAGGGTGACGCGAGCAACCGTGCCCGCGAGGCACACACGGTGTGGGTCGGCGACGTGCTGATCCGCGCGGAGGCCGAGGGCACCGAGACGTTCGAGGTCAACCGGAACCTGCTGCTCACCGACGGCGCGCGCGCCGACTCGGTGCCGAACCTGGAGATCGAGACCGGCGAGATCGTCGGTGCCGGCCATGCCAGCGCGACAGGACGTTTCGACGACGAGCAGCTGTTCTACCTGCAGGCTCGGGGCATCCCCGAGGATCAGGCACGACGACTGGTGGTGCGTGGCTTCTTCGGCGAGGTCATCGCCAAGATCGGCGTGCCCGAGATCCGCGAACGACTCGAGGCGGCCGTCGAGGCCGAACTCCAGATCGCCGGTGCCTGAGATGCATCGGGCCTGACGGGTTCCGCGCCCGCACACACTTCGTACGACTACGACCAAGAGGACTGAAATACCGTGGCAACACTCGAAATCCGTGACCTGCACGTCAACGTCACGCCCAAGGACTCCGACGCGGAGCCCATCGTCATCCTCAAGGGTGTCGACCTGACCGTCGAGTCCGGTCAGACCCACGCGATCATGGGGCCCAACGGCTCCGGCAAGTCGACGCTGTCGTACGCGATCGCCGGTCACCCGAAATACCAGGTGACCCAGGGCACGATCACCCTCGACGGTGAGGACGTCCTGGCGATGACCGTCGACGAGCGTGCGCGCGCCGGACTGTTCCTGGCCATGCAATACCCGGTCGAGGTCCCCGGGGTCTCCATGTCGAACTTCCTGCGCACCGCGGCCACCGCGGTCCGCGGCGAGGCGCCGAAGCTGCGCCACTGGGTCAAAGAGGTCAAGGAATCCCTGAACGAATTGGAGATCGATCCCTCGTTCGTCGAGCGGTCGGTCAACGAGGGCTTCTCCGGCGGCGAGAAGAAGCGTCACGAGATCCTGCAGCTGGGCATGCTCAAGCCGAAGATCGCGATCCTCGACGAGACCGACTCCGGCCTCGATGTCGACGCGCTGCGGGTCGTCTCGCAGGGTGTCAACAACTACCGGGAGCGCGAGAACGGCGGCGTGCTGCTGATCACGCACTACACGCGGATCCTGCGCTACATCAAGCCCGAGTTCGTCCACGTGTTCGTCAACGGCCGTGTCGTCGAGTCCGGCGGCCCCGAACTCGCCGACGAGCTCGAGGAGAACGGCTACGTCAAGTTCACCAGCGCGGCCGCGGGCGCCTGAGCGGCTCGCCCCACGGACCGCTCGCATTTTCTCGGGAGGTGATCGCATGACCACAACCGTCACGACCCAGTCGCCGGTCGATGCCCTCGACGTGGAGCGCCTCCGGGCCGACTTCCCGATCCTGGCGCGGACCGTGCGTGACTCGAAGCCCCTGGTCTACCTCGACTCCGGGGCGACCTCGCAGCGTCCGCTGCAGGTGCTCGACGCCGAGCGGGAATTCCTGACCACCTGCAACGCGGCCGTGCACCGGGGGGCCCACCAGCTGGCCGAGGAGGCCACCGATGCCTACGAGGACGCCCGCGAGATCATCGCCGGTTTCGTGGGTGCCGAGACCGACGAGATCGTGTTCACCAAGAACGCGACCGAGTCGCTCAACCTCGTCGCCTACACCCTCGGCGACGATCGGTCGGGTGCCCTGTTCGGCGGGAGGCCCCTCGGACCCGGTGACACCATCGTCGTCACCGAACTCGAGCACCACGCCAATCTCGTCCCGTGGCAGGAACTGTGCCGCCGAACCGGGGCGACCCTGCGCTGGTACGGGGTCACCGGCGACGGTCGCATCGATCTGACCTCGCTCGACCTCGACGACTCGGTCAAGGTCCTGGCCTTCACCCATCAGTCCAACGTGACCGGCGCGGTCGCCGACGTCGCGGAGATGGTGCGTCGTGCCCGCGCGGTCGGTGCGCTCGTCGTGCTCGATGCGTGCCAGTCGGTCCCGCACATGCCGGTCGACTTCGCCGCCTCCGACGTCGATTTCGCCGCGTTCTCCGGGCACAAGATGTTCGGCCCCTCGGGTGTCGGTGTGCTGTACGGCAAGCGTGCGCTGCTGGCGGAGCTGCCTCCCTTCATCACCGGTGGATCGATGATCGAGACGGTGTCGATGGAGGTGTCGACCTACGCCGACCCGCCACAGCGCTTCGAGGCCGGCGTGCCGATGACGTCGCAGGTCGTCGGGCTCGGCGCGGCCGTCCGATATCTGCAGGCCATCGGCATGGAGGCCATCGCCGAGCACGAGCGCGTACTCGTCGGACACGCACTGGCGGTACTCGGGGCCATCCCGGGCGTCCGGATCATCGGTCCCACCGACACCACCGATCGTGGGGGAGCGGTCGCGTTCGGAGTGGACGGCCTCCACGCCCACGATCTCGGTCAGGTTCTCGACGACGAGGGTGTCGCCATCCGCGTCGGGCATCACTGCGCGTGGCCGCTGCACAAGCGTCTCGGCGTGGCCGCCAGTGCGCGTGCGTCATTCGCCGCCTACAACACGACGGCCGAGGTCGACGCGCTCGCCGCGGCGATCGTCACCGCGCAGGAGTTCTTCGGTGTGGCTGCGGGAACGGAGCAGCGGTGAGAATGGAACAGATGTACCAGGAGGTGATCCTGGATCACTACAAGCACCCGCACGGTCGCGGTCTTCGTGAGCCCTTCGGCGCCGAGGTGCATCACGTCAACCCCACGTGCGGTGACGAGATCACCCTGCGCGTCACGCTCTCCGACGACGGGTCGGCGGTCACCGACATCTCCTACGACGGTCAGGGATGCTCGATCTCGCAGGCCTCGACGTCGGTGCTCTACGACCAGGTGGTCGGCATGGGCATCGCCGATGCGTTGGCCACGGTCGCGTCGTTCAACGACATGATGACCTCACGCGGGAAGGACGAGGGCGACGAGAACGTCGTGGGTGACGGCATCGCCTTCGTCGGTGTCAGCAAGTACCCGGCCCGCGTCAAGTGCGCGCTGCTGGGCTGGCTGGCCTTCAAAGACGCTCTCGCACAGACCGTTGCACTGCAGTCCGCGGAAAGGAACTGACATGAGTGAGACAACAACACCGACCGGCGAGGTCACGACCTCCCTGCCGAGCCTCGACGACGTCGAGGAGGCCATGCGCGACGTGGTCGACCCCGAGCTGGGCATCAATGTCGTCGACCTCGGCCTGATCTACGGCATCGATGTCGACGCCGAGGCCGTGGCGAAGATCGACATGACCCTGACCTCGGCGGCCTGCCCGCTGACCGACGTCATCGAGGACCAGTCGCGTGCCGCGGTCGTCGGGAGCGGGCTGTGCACCGAACTGGTGATCAACTGGGTCTGGCTGCCGCCGTGGGGGCCGGACAAGATCACCGACGACGGACGCGAACAGCTCCGCGCGCTGGGCTTCACCGTCTGAACCTCGTCGATCGGCGATGGATCCACACACCGGCCCCGAGCGGCCGGTCCATTCTGACGAGGTGTCGGAGCCTGATGCGGCGCCGGATCTCGACAGCAGGCGTGCGCGCCGCCGTCGACGCTGGCAGCAGCCGCCGGTGCCGGAAACCCGCGTCGACCGACTGATCCGGGAGGCTCGCGAGCGCGGCGATTTCGACGACCTGCCCGGCCTCGGCCAACCGCTCGATCTGCGCGGTCTCGACGACCCCGAGTGGTGGGCCAAGAAGAAGATCCGCGACGAGGGGCTCGACTCGTCGGCGTTGCTGCCGGCCACGTTGCAGTTGCGACGCGAACGACAGGAGTACCCGGAGTCGCTGCGCGACATACGCAGTGAGGAGTCGGTCCGCCGAATTCTCGTCGATTTCAACCGCCGGGTGAAGCGGGAACGGCTGGCGCCGTCCCTCGGTCCGGCCTCGCGCATCGTCGTGCCCACCATCGACATCGAAGACATGGTCGAGCGTTGGCGGGCACTACCGCGTTAGACCCTGCAGCAGCCCGTCCCATCCTGGCGCGATATCAGTTGTAGAGACTACAATGGTTGTTATGACTACAACTGTTGAACGCGAAGACGCATTCGAACGATCCCTCGACCGTGTCCTGCTGATCGGGGCCTCGCGCGGTCTCGGCCTCGCCCTGGCCGACGAATGGTCCGGACTCGGCAGACAGGTGGTGGCCACCGTGCGCGGTTCTTCTCGGACGCCGCTGCACGACCTCGCCGACCACGATGGCCGGGAGATCGAGATCGAGACCGTCGACATCACCGAGCCCGACCAGATCGCCGCACTCCGCGAGCGGTTGGACGGCCGCACCTTCGACCTGTTGTTCGTCAACGCGGGCGTGACCAACGAACCCGAGGGGACAGTCGCCGAGACCAGCGACGAGGAGTTCACCCGGGTGATGATCACCAACGCGCTGAGCCCGTTGCGCGTCATCGAGGCGCTGGCGGATCTCGTGGAACCCGATGGCACCATCGGGGTGATGTCGTCGGGGCAGGGGAGTGTCGCCAACAATGTGAACGGCGGCCACGAGGTGTACCGCGGGAGCAAGGCAGCACTGAACACGTACGTGCGGAGCTACGCAGCGCGGCATGCAGGCGGCCGACGCTCGCTGGTGCTGATGGCGCCGGGGTGGGTGCAGACCGATCTCGGTGGCAGCGAGGCACGTCTGACCGTCGACGACTCCATCCCGAACGTCGTCACGACGCTGGACTCCCTCTCCGGATCCACCGATCTGCGATACGTCGACTACCTCGGACGTACGGTGCCCTGGTGAGCGACCCCACCCGCCAGGATCACGGTGCCTGGGAACGGATGTACCGCTACGTCGAGGCGCAGAACCGCCGGGGCGAACTCGCCGACGCCCTCGGGTTCCGCCTCGGTGGTGGGCGGGGCAAGGTCCTGTTCCAGCTGCGCGATCGACCGATGACGTTGCGCGAACTCGCCGAGGCCAACAACGTCGACGCACCGTACGCGACGCTGATCGTCGACAAACTAGAAGCGCATGGACTCGTCGAGCGTCGCCCGCACCCCGACGACAGACGCCGCAAGCTGGTCACACTCACCTCAGAGGGTCACGACGCCATCGCGACGGCCGACGCCATCCTCCTGCGGCCGCCGCCGTCGGTGTCCGCGCTCACCGACGACGAACTCCGGACGCTGGCCGAACTCCTGGGCCGCATGCTCGACGCGGACGACACCGCCGGAGGCTGACGGTCACCAGCGGGTCGGCGCCGCCGCTCCGCGAGCCACCGCGATCCCGACCCCCGGGTCGGCGACCCGCATCATCGTGAGCATCGCCGCCATCACCCCGCGTGGATCATCTCGGCCCGAGAGGTAGGCGCGCTGACGGTCGGGCGGCAGGGTGAAGAAGGCGTCGAAGAACTCGACGGTCGTCTCGGCGTCGAGGCCCAGCAGCGCGTTGAGTCCTCGCCGACGCAGGGTGTGCACGAGTCGCGCTCGTGCCGTCCACAGGGCCGAACCGGGATCGCCGTTGCGCTCGATCGCCGCGACTACGTCGTCGGCGCACCGCATCGAGGTGGCGACGCTGTAGCCGGTCGCCGGGTGCATGAGACCGCCGGCCGCGCCGAACGTCGTGGGGCGCGACGTCCACGGACGTCCGCCACCCCCGGTCACCGCGAAATGGACCCGCTCGATGTCGTCGCCGTCGACGTCGATCGCATGACCGAGACGATTCATCCTGGTGCGCAGGCGTTCTCGTAGCGTGCCGACCGACAGTGCCGGGTGCCCGACCAGGCAGGTCTCCTCGACGAGTACGCGATCGGGCGACACCGGGACCGTGTACAGAAAGCTCGGGACGCGTGGTTGCCGGTCGGAGCCGTCGAACGTTCGCCAGTCCATCAGGACGGCCGGGTCGTCACCCAGGATCGGGGTGGCTGATTCGGCGGGGACGAACACGCCGTACGCGGTCTGCGCCGGACCGGTCGTCGAGATCGACCCGCGTGCGTCGACGACGACCTGTGCGTGCACGGTGGTGCCGGTGCTCACCGACACCGACCGCGCGTCAGCGGTCATGGCCGTCCCGCCGACCACGCGGACCCCGTCCAGATTCAGGCTGCGCTGCAGGGTCGGGGTGTCGAGCACCGTGTAGCCACGGCGCAGGGTGTGCTGCCCGGGGGAGTACACCGCCACCGAATCGACCTGGTGCGCGATGGCGGTCGCGTCGACCCACGACGGGAGTTCGTCGGTCCAGGTGGCGTAGGTCGAGCGCCACACCCGATCGGGGTCGCGGTCGACGAGCACGACGTCGATGCCGGCCACCGCGGCTCGGTGGGCCAGCGACCGCCCGGCCGGTCCCGCTCCGACGACGGCCAGGGTGCACCGGAGGTCGGTGTCGACCACGGTGGTCCTAGCTGCCGGCGGCGAGCATGCCGCCGTCGATTCGGATCGTCTCGCCGGTGATCCAGCTGGACTCGTCACCGGCGAGGAAGGCCACCACCTGCGCGACATCGGTCGGCACGCCCACCCGCTTGAGCGGATAGCGCGACGCCACGACGTCCTCGCCGGCGGTGAGCAGTCCCTCGGCGAACTGTGTCTTCACCACGGCGGGGGCGACCGCGTTCACCCGGATGCCGGGCCCGAGCTCGGCCGCGAGCTCCTCGGTCAACCGGATCAGCGCGGCCTTCGACGCACCGTAGGCGGCGATGACCCCGGTGGACGACAGTCCGGCCACGCTGGCGATGTTGACGACGGTCCCGCCGTGGGACCCCATGCCGGCGCGATGGCACTCCTGGATGAACCCGAGTGCGGCGACGACGTTGACGTCGAAGATCTTGCGGACGGCATCGAGGTCGGCCGACATCAGCGGCCCGAAGATCGGATTGATCCCGGTGTTGTTGACGAGGATGTCGACGGTGCCGGTCGACGCGGCCGCGGTGGCGACCGCGCGGGCGCGGTCCTCGGGCGATCCCGCGTTGCCGGGTTCGGCCGCGACGACGGCACCCGGGACGGCAGCTCGGATGGACTCCGCGGCCTGCTCCAACGGCTCCGGTTTGCGCGCGGTGATGGTGACGGCCGCACCGCGACGGGCGAGCTCGGTGGCGATCGACAGGCCGATGCCCCGGCTCGCGCCGGTCACCAGGGCCGAGCGTCCGGCGAGCGATCGGAGGTCGGATCCGGCGGGTGCGTCTGTTGGTTCGGTCACATCCTGCACCGTAACGAAGCACCTCCGGCGCCCGCCGCGCGGTCATGGCGAAAAGCAATGGTCATGAGCGCGTAAACTCAAGCGTCGTGATCACGGCAACCGACCTCGAGGTGCGCGCAGGCGTCCGCACCCTTCTCAATGTTCCGGGGCCGGGTATCCGCATTCAGCCCGGCGACCGGATCGGACTGGTCGGCCGTAACGGTGCCGGCAAGACGACCACCCTGCGCATCCTGGCCGGTGAGGGCGAGCCGTACGCCGGCTCCGTCAGCACCATCGGCGAGGTCGGGTACCTCCCGCAGGACCCCAAAGAGGGCGATCTGAACGTCCTCGCCAAGGACCGGGTGCTCTCCGCGCGAGGTCTCGACACCCTGCTGCGCGACCTGGAGAAGCAGCAGGCGCTGATGGCCGAGGTCGCCGATCCGGTGGCCCAGGACAAGGCGGTCCGCCGCTACGGAGAACTGGAGGACCGTTTCTCCTCGCTCGGCGGGTACGTCGCCGAGTCCGAGGCCGCCCGCATCTGCAACAGCCTGAGCCTGCCCGACCGTGTTCTCGAGCAACCACTCAAGACGCTCTCGGGCGGTCAGCGCCGTCGCATCGAGCTGGCCCGGATCCTGTTCGCCGCGGCCGACGGCAGCGGCGGCAAGTCCAACACCACCCTGTTGCTCGACGAACCCACCAACCACCTCGACGCCGACTCCATCGGCTGGCTGCGCGCGTTCCTGCACAACCACGACGGCGGCCTCGTCGTGATCAGCCACGACGTGGATCTGCTGGCCGACGTCGTCAACCGCGTCTGGTTCCTCGACGCCGTCCGCAGCGAGGTCGACGTCTACAACATGACGTGGAAGAAGTACCTCGACGCCCGCGCCAGCGACGAGCAGCGCCGCAAACGGGAACGCGCCAACGCCGAGAAGAAGGCGGGTGCGCTGCGCGTGCAGGCCGCGAAGATGGGCGCCAAGGCCACCAAGGCCGTCGCAGCGCAGAACATGCTCAAACGGGCCGATCGGATGCTGGACGAACTCGACGCCGAGCGGGTCTCCGACAAGACCGCCAAGATCCGTTTCCCCGAGCCCGCATCGTGTGGCAAGACGCCGTTGATGGCGTCCAACCTCACCAAGATGTACGGCTCGCTGGAGATCTTCACCGGCGTCGACCTCGCCATCGACAAGGGCAGTCGGGTGGTGATCCTCGGGCTCAACGGCGCGGGTAAGACCACGCTGCTGCGCCTGCTCGCCGGTGTGGAGAAGCCCGACACCGGAACCCTCGAACCCGGGTTCGGGCTGAAGGTGGGGTACTTCGCGCAGGAACACGACACCCTCGACGACCGCGCCTCGGTGTGGGAGAACATCCGCCACGCCGCACCCGATGCGGGCGAGCAGGACCTCCGCGGTCTCCTGGGTGCGTTCATGTTCACCGGGCCGCAACTCGAGCAGCCGGCCGGGACGCTGTCCGGCGGTGAGAAGACCCGCCTCGCATTGGCCGGTCTGGTGTCGTCGGCGGCGAACGTCCTGCTGCTCGACGAGCCGACCAACAACCTGGACCCCATCTCCCGCGAGCAGGTGCTCGACGCGCTGCGCACCTACTCCGGTGCCGTCGTGCTGGTCACGCACGATCCGGGTGCCGCCGCCGCGTTGGAGCCCGAGCGGGTCATCCTCCTGCCCGACGGTACCGAGGACCACTGGAGCGACGAGTATCAGGAGCTCATCGAGCTCGCCTGATCACCGATACTGCTTCTGCAGTTGACCTTTCACCAGCTTGCCGGTGGCGGTCCGGGGTAGTTCGTCGACGAAGTCGACGGTGCACGGAACCTTGTAGGCGGCGAGCGCCTCGCGGGTGAACGCGATGAGTTCGGCGGCGAGTTCCTCGGACGCCGAGGCGCCGGCCTCGAGCTGCACGCAGGCCTTGACCTCCTCGCCCAGTTCGTCGTTCGGCACCCCGATCACCGCGACGTCGAACACGGCGGGGTGACCGATCAGGATGTTCTCGGCCTCCTGCGGGTAGATGTTCACGCCACCGGAGATGATCATGAAGGCCTTGCGGTCGGTCAGGTAGAGGAAGCCGTCGTCGTCGACGTGCCCGATGTCGCCGGTGGTGGCCCATAGGGGATGGTCGGGATGCTGTGCGGCACGGGTCTTCTCAGGGTCGTTGTGATAAGAGAAGGTCTGCGCCTCACGCTCGAAGAACACGGTCCCGGTCTCGCCGGTGGCCAACTCGGTCCCGTCGTCGTCGCAGACGTGGATGACCCCGAGCAGCGGCTTGCCGACCGACCCCGGATGCGCGAGAGCCTCCTCGCTGTTGATGAAGGTGGCCCCGACCGCCTCGGTCGACGAGTAGTACTCCTGGATGACCGGACCCCACCACTCGATCATCGCGCGTTTGACGTGCACCGGACACGGTGCTGCGGCGTGGATGGCGACCTTCATCGACGAGACGTCGTAGGAGTCGCGGGTCTGCGCGGGGAGCTTGAGCATGCGGATGAACATGGTGGGCACCCACTGGCTGTGCGTGGCCCCGTACTTCTCGATCAGTCGCAACGCCTCCTCCGCGTCGAACCGGTCCATCATCACCACGGTTCCGCCCACCGACTGGGTCATGCCGCAATACCTCAGCGGCGCAGCGTGATACAGCGGGGCGGGCGAGAGGTAGACGGTGTTCTCGTCGAACCCGTACATGGGCGCGAAGATCGCCGTGTAGACGTCCGGGATCTCGTCGACCTGCCCCTCGGGCAGAGCCGGTTTGATCCCCTTGGGGCGTCCGGTCGTCCCCGACGAGTAGAGCATGTCGTGCCCGCGTGGTTGGGTCGCCGGACGTAGCGGTGACGCCTCGGCGAGGGCCGCGTCGTAGGAGTCGAACCCGCCGATGCCCGCGCCCCAGGCGAAGCGACGTTCGATGGTCGGGACCTCATCGCTGGCCGAGACCGCATCGGCGGAGGCGGTGCTGGCGAACAGGACGCGCGCACCACAATCACCGAGGATGAAGTTCGTCTCCGCAGCGGTCAGATGATAGTTGACCGGTGTGATGTACAACCCCGAACGCAGTGCGGCCCAGTAGACCTCGAACATCCGGAGGTCGTTGGTCGACACGAGTGCGATGCAGTCGCCTCGGCGTAATCCCAGTTCGTGCAGCAGATTCGCCAGGCGGGTCGATCGCTCGTCGAGTTCGCGGTAGGTGAGTTGCTCACCGGTGGCGGGCGAGATCGCGGCCGGCTTGTCGGGCGTCGTCGCCGCGAACACTCCTGGGAACATGTGTGTGGCCGAACCTTCCGCTGACGTCATCGCGTGTGGGTCCGATGCTATCGATCGAGAACGATCCCGGAGGGCGAATAACTCAACTTACGGCGGCGGCCGGGAAGTCGTCAGGTGTTGTCCCACAGGCGCTGGTAGTAGTCCATCCGAACTGCATCCGGCGCCACCCCATAGGCGGCGAGGAGATGGTCCGACCAGCCCGGACCGTAGTTCCACAGGGTGCTCATGGCCGCCACCGTGATGTCCGCCCAGCGATCGGCGACGCCGAGCGACCCCAGATCGACGTGCCCGGCCACGTTCCCGTCGTCGCCGAGAAGGGTGTTGGGGCAGCAGGGGTCGCCGTGGCACACCACTAGTCGGTCGACGCTCGGTGCGCTCTCGAGATCGGCGGGTACCCGGATTCCGCGATCCCGCGCCTGCTCGATCCGTTCGGCGGGTGCCCACGACCATGGGCACTGCGCCACCGGCAGCGCCTCGTGAAGTGCGCGCAGGCCCCGTCCCACCGCCGCGACGGCGACGGCCGGTCGGGCGATCCATTCGTCGGCAACCGCACTGCGCGCCGGGATGGCCGTGGTCACCAGCCACTGTCCGTCCGTATCCGATCCGTGGGACACGACCTCTGGCACGGTGAGAAAGCCGACCGCCCATCGCATTCGGATGGCTTCGTCGCGCAGCGATATCTCCGCGGAGTGCGGTTGCCACTTGACGAAGCGGGGTGAGCGGGCATCGTCGACGACGTAGGTGACGCCGCCGGCGTCGTTGAGCCAGACGGGTGTCACGGTGGCGCCGGATGCCTCCGCAAGAACGACCGGTGGGATCGGTCCCGGGGGCACCGCCGCGGTCATCGCGACCGGGGACGCCGCACCGACTCCTCGACGAGGTCGAGGACGGCGTGCAGGTCGCCGCTTCGATGACCCGACGCGAGCCGGGTGATCATGCCGTCGAGGACCAGGTCCAGGTACTGCACGATGACCGCGGTCGGGATGTCGTCGCGCAGGCGGCCTGCGCTGCGCTGGCGCTCCAGTCGGGCCAGGGTCGCGGTCTCGAGATCGACCGACCGCGCCAACCACTCGGTGCGGAACGCGGCGTCGGTGCGCAGTTTGCGCGCGATCTCCAGGCGGGTCCCAAGCCAGTCGAAATCCTCGGGGTGGTCGAGCATGTCGCGCATGACCTGGACGAGCCCCTGTTCGGCGGCGACGTCGGCCATCCGTTCGGCGTCCTCGTGGGCCAGGGCCAGGAACAACGCTTCCTTGTCCCGGAAGTGGTGGAAGATCGCGCCGCGGGAGAGTTCGGTCGCCTCCTCGAGGCGACGGACGGTGGCACCGTCGTAGCCGTACTCGGCGAAGCACCGCCGTGCCCCGTCGAGGATCTCGCGACGACGCGCGGCGAGATGGTCCTCGCTGACCTTGGGCACGGTGTTGACCTCTGATTCATGGCGTGCTCACCCACGGTGGACCCGGGAACGGGTCCACCGTGGGATGAACGACTTCGGTACTGCGGTACTGCGGTACTGCGTCAGTCCTTGATCATGTTGCGCAGCACGTACTGCAGGATGCCGCCGTTGCGGTAGTAGTCCGCCTCACCGGGGGTGTCGATGCGCACGACCGCGTCGAACTCGACGGTGGAGCCGTCGGTCTTGGTCGCGACGACCTTCACGGTCGACGGGACACCACCGTTGTTGAGCTCCTCGATACCGCTGATGTCGAACGTCTCGGTGCCGTCGAGCTTCAGCGACCCGTGCGACTCGCCCTCGGGGAACTGCAGCGGGATGACGCCCATGCCGATGAGGTTCGAGCGGTGGATGCGCTCGAAGCTCTCGGTGATGACGGCCTTGACGCCCAGCAGGCTGGTGCCCTTCGCGGCCCAGTCGCGCGACGACCCGGTGCCGTACTCCTTGCCACCGAGCACCACGAGCGGGGTGCCCGCCGCGGCGTAGTTCTGCGCGGCGTCGTAGATGAACGACTGCGGCGCATCATCCTGGGTGAAGTCGCGGGTGTATCCACCCGAGACACCGTCGAGCAGCTGGTTCTGCAACCGGATGTTGCCGAACGTCGACCGGATCATCACCTCGTGGTTGCCGCGACGGGCACCCAGCGAGTTGTAGTCCTTGCGCTCCACACCGTTGGCGTCGAGGTACTGCGCGGCGGGGGTACCCGGCTTGATCGTCGAGGCGGGGGAGATGTGGTCGGTCGTGACCGAGTCACCCAGCTTCGCGAGGACGCGCGCGCCGGTGATGTCCTTCACCGGAGCCGGCTCACGCTGCATGCCCTCGAAGTACGGGGGCTTGCGCACGTAGGTGGACTTCTCGTCCCACTCGAACGTCTTGCCGTCCGGGGTGGGCAGTCCGCGCCAGCGCTCGTCGCCCTTGAACACGTCGGCGTAGTCGGCCGCGTACTGCTCCGGCGAGATCGACTCCGAGATCGTCTTCTCGATCTCCTCACCCGACGGCCAGATGTCCTTCAGGAAGACGTCGTTGCCGTCGGTGTCCTGGCCCAGCGGGTCGGACTCGAAGTCGAAGTCCATGGTGCCTGCGAGGGCGTAGGCGATGACCAGCGGCGGCGAGGCCAGGTAGTTCATCTTCACATCGGGGTTGATGCGTCCCTCGAAGTTGCGGTTGCCCGAGAGCACCGCGGTCGCGGTCAGGTCGTGCTCGTTGATCGCCTTGGAGATCTCCTCCGGCAGCGGGCCCGAGTTGCCGATGCAGGTGGTGCAGCCGTACCCGACAAGGAAGAAGCCCAGCTTCTCCAGGTACGGCCACAGGCCGGCCTTCTCGTAGTAGCCGGTGACGACCTGCGAACCGGGGGCCATCGAGGTCTTCACCCACGGCTTGGAGGTCAGGCCGCGGTCGACGGCGTTGCGGGCCAACAGTCCGGCGCCGATCATGACCGACGGGTTGGAGGTGTTGGTGCAGCTGGTGATCGACGCGATCGAGACGATGCCGTGGTCGAGGATCATCGAGCCGAGCTCGTCGGAGTCGACACGGACCGGCTTGGTCGGGCGACCGGTCGCGTTGCGCGCGGCGGAGTGCAGCGGTGCGGCGTCGTCGTCGGCGAAGGACAGAGCGGCCGGATCCGAGGCCGGGAAGGTGTCCTCGACGGCGTCGTCGAGCTTGGTGTGCTCGGCGGAGTTGCCATTCTCCACGTAGTTGTGGATGTCCTTGCGGAACGCGTTCTTCGCGTCCCACAGCTCGATGCGGTCCTGCGGACGCTTCGGTCCGGCGATCGAGGGGACGACCTGGGCCAGGTCGAGCTCGAGGTACTCGGAGTACACCGACTCCTTTTCGCCGTCGTGCCACATGCCCTGCTCTTTGGCGTAGGCCTCGACCAGCGCGAGCTGCTCCTCGCTGCGACCGGTCAGACGGAGGTACTTCACCGTCTCCTCGTCGATGGGGAACATCGCGCAGGTGGAACCGAACTCGGGGCTCATGTTGCCGATGGTCGCGCGGTTGGCCAGCGGCACCGCCGCCACGCCCTTGCCGTAGAACTCGACGAACTTGCCGACGACGCCGTGCTTGCGCAGCATCTCGGTGATGGTGAGGACCACGTCAGTCGCGGTCACGCCCGCCTTGGTCTCGCCGGACAGCTTGAAGCCGACGACGCGGGGGATGAGCATCGAGATCGGCTGGCCGAGCATCGCGGCCTCGGCCTCGATGCCGCCGACGCCCCAGCCCAGGACACCCAGACCGTTCTCCATCGTGGTGTGCGAGTCGGTGCCGACGCAGGTGTCGGGGTAGGCCTGTCCGTCGCGGACCATGATCGACCGGGCGAGGTGCTCGATGTTGACCTGGTGGACGATGCCGGTGCCCGGGGGGACGACCTTGAAGTCGTCGAACGCGCCCTGGCCCCAACGGAGGAACTGGTAACGCTCCTCGTTGCGCTGGTACTCGATGTCGACGTTGCGCTCGAACGCCTGGGCGTTGCCGAAGGCCTCGATGATGACCGAGTGGTCGATGACCATCTCGGCGGGCGCCAGCGGGTTGACCTTGTCCGGGTCGCCGCCGAGCTCCTGCACGGCCTCACGCATCGTGGCGAGGTCGACGATGCAGGGCACGCCGGTGAAGTCCTGCATGATCACGCGCGCAGGCGTGAACTGGATCTCGATGCTCGGATCCGCGGACGGGTCCCAGTCGGCGATCGCGCGGATGTGGTCGGCGGTGATGTTCGCGCCGTCCTCGGTGCGCAGCAGGTTCTCGGCGAGAACCTTCAGCGCGTAGGGAAGCTTGTCGGCACCCTCGACTGCGCTGAGACGGAAGATCTCGTACGAGTTCTCGCCGACCTCCAACGTCCCCTTGGCACCATATGTATCGATACTCGAGCTCACAGAACACTCCACTCTCGCTGTGTCGACGGGGCGGCGCCGACGTTTGTCACCGGCGGGCTGGCCGGCGCTGTTGCGGGCACCCGAGGCAGATCGGATGCGTGGGACAAGTCTAGCAGTACGCGCGTACTGGTTAAATCACCACCGGGTGACGGGGTGTCGCGCACACGGTGAACATCGCGTGTCCCCGACCCGCGCGAGCGGGCCGCGACATCGCGGTTCGATCACCGCGGGTCAATTGTGTCGTACTGTGCCTGTGGATGTGACCCCTATGGAGGGTCTTGGCGGGGGTGAGTCATCGACCCCGGACCGGAAGGCAGCGACACGACATGGCCCCCACCGCGAGCACCTGGGTGCAGAGTCCGGCGATGTCGATCATCCCCGCGAACGTCGACCTGACGGCGATAGAGGCCGATCTGGCCGACGACCACGTCGCCGCACCCGCCGACATCGCGCCGCGCCTGACCTCGGTGGTGTCGCAGGCCAGGGACAAGGGTCACGACATGTACTTCGTGGTGCTGTCGGAATCGCAGCCGAAGTTCACCTACTTCCGCGACATCGCCACCGCGCTGCAGGAGGAGACCGGGGGAACGGTCGTCGTGTTCGGCCCCGGGACCGTCGGTTCGGCGTCCGACGACTTCAGCCGGGTGCAGCTCGAGCAGGCACAGGACAATCTGTCGACCAGCAATCCGCCGGTCGCCGCGCAGCAGCTGCTCGACCGGATGACCGATCAGACGCAGGTCCCGTGGACCGTCGTCACCATCGCGTTGATCGTCGTGGTGGCCCTGGGTGCGGTCGCGGCCCGGATCCTGGGACGTCGCCGCGCCGGCGCCGCCACCTCGACCAACCCGACGGAATCGGCCTCGGTCGTACCGACGGAGTCGGCCTCGGTCATACCGACGGAGTCCGAGGAGACCAGCGGGTCCGTATCCGGCGACGGCGAGCAGGACCGCTCGATCCGCTAGAGCGCGTCGGCAAATCCGCCGTTTGCCACCTTTAATGAATTACCTCCGTGTCATTCACGAGATATATCCGTGATGACGCGCAGTTCACCGCATAAATGCAGGTAATCACCCCTTTGTAATTTGTGACTCATGTTTCGCTCGGGGCATTTGTGGCGTACGGTTCGACATGTCATTGGTGGTGTTGATGGGGAAGTTGACACCTGCCGGGACACAAGTTGGCGGTGGTGATCAGTGATCGTGTCGTATCCGGCGGTGTCGGAATCGACCGGATTGCGGTGTCGCCGGACGATCGGGCGTCCACCAGCCGCACGTCAGTTCTGCGAGGGAGTCATCAGTGCGACGTATCGTTCCCGTCGGCCGAGCACGCGCAGCGCGCGGTTCGCACCGTCGGCCACACGCCGCTCCGGGTCAACACGATCCGGGTCGAAACCACCACACCGAATCACCCGGGACCCGCGACCGCGGGCCTCGGATGACTGCGGTCGCCACGATGGCCCTGGTGGTGATCATCGCCATGCTGGGCATGGGCGCAGGCCCGTCCGTAGCGGCCCCGTCCGCGGGTGATTCGCCGCGGAGTCCCGGCGGCATCGCCGAGCTGATCAACCAGATCGCCGGTACCGACCAACATCTGGCCGATCTCGACAACACCGTCGCGCTCAAGCGGGAGTCGGTGAACCGCACTCTCGTCGACCTGCAGAACGCCCGCGATCAGGAACGCCTCGCGTCCATCGCGATGAAGGGGTCGCAGGACGCGCTCGGCAAGGCCACCGCGGCCATCAGCACGGCGCAGCGCGGCTTCGACGACTTCGTGCGCAACCTCTATCGCCAGGGCAGCTCGCAGAGTTCGATGACGAACTACCTGTCCACCTCCGACCCGGGTGCGGTTCTCGACCGCGCCGGGATCCTGGATCGGCTCACCAAGGAACAGAAGGCCTCGATCGATCGACTGAAGGTCGCCCGCAACGAGCAGGCGAACCGGGTCGCGACCGCAGCGGTCACCCGGAAGCAGGCGTCGTTCGCCACGAAGTCGGCGGCGGCGCGCAAGAATGATGCGCTGCAAGCGATTCAGGACGCGATGGCCGCGGTCCGGACCGAATCGGCGCGACGCGTCGAACTGACCGCCGCCCGTGATCAGGCGCAGGCCCAGCTCGACGCACTGCGTGGCCGCGCCGCGGCGGCTGCGGCCGCTGTGGTCCCGGGTCAGGTGCAGGCCGCCGCTCCGGCTCAGGCCCCGGCTGCCGGCGCGCCTGCGGGTCAGGCACCGGCAGCCCAGGCTCCGTCGGCGCAGGCTCCGGCCATCCCCGGACGCGTTCCGGCCGCCGCACCGGTCAACCCGATGCAGAATGCGATCGCCACCGCCGCGCAGTCGGCGCTGAAGGTCGCCGCGGAGGCTGCCGCGAAGCTCGCGGTCGACGCGGCGCAGCAGGTGTTGGCGTCGGTCGTCGCATCGATCCAGCGTCCGCACACCGATCTCAACGGGACCGATCAGGGCACCACCGCCACCCCGGGGACCGGCGGTTCCACCTCGGTCACACCCGGCGTCACCGGATCGGCTGCGGTGGAGATCGTGGTCAACCGTGCCCTCTCGCAGCTCGGCGTCACCTACGCGTGGGGCGGTGGCAACGCCAACGGACCCACCAAGGGCATCCGGGACGGCGGCGTCGCCGACAGCTACGGCGACTACAACAAGTCCGGTTTCGACTGCTCGGGTCTGATGATCTACGCGTTCGCCGGCATCGGGATCTCGTTGCCGCACTACACCGGCTACCAGTACACCTCCGGTAAGAAGGTCCCGCTGTCGCAGATGCAGCGCGGCGACATGATCTTCTACGGCCCCAACGCGAGCGAGCACGTCGCGCTCGTCCTGGGCAACAACCAGATGGTGGAGGCACCGCAGTCCGGGTCGGTCGTCAAGATCTCGCCCCTGCGGACCAGCGGCGCCATGCCGTACGTCATCCGCCTCACGGGGTAGCCACCCGGTTTCGTCAGTCGGCGACCTCGACACCTTCGGCGTCGCCGGTGAGCAGCGCGTTCGCACGCATCCGACCCTCGGGTGCGTGCGACCGCTACTCTCGGTGAGGTCAAGTCCCCCCACTACCGGCTCTCAATCGGAGGATCACGCGTGTCCGCAACGCACGACGGCAATGACCAGGGCGGCGAGTTCGCACTCACCGACGCGGACGTGAAGCTCCTGGAGCGCGCGATGTTCGAGGTCAAGCGCGTCATCGTCGGGCAGGATCAGCTCATCGAGCGGATCCTGGTCGGTCTGCTGGCGCGCGGCCACATCCTCCTCGAAGGTGTCCCCGGGGTCGCCAAGACCCTCGCGGTCGAGACCTACGCGCACGTCATCGGCGGCAGCTTCTCGCGTGTGCAGTTCACGCCCGACCTCGTGCCCACCGACCTCATCGGCACCCGCATCTACCGGCAGGGCCGCGAGGAGTTCGACACCGAACTCGGGCCGGTCGTGGCCAACTTCCTGCTCGCCGACGAGATCAACCGCGCGCCGGCCAAGGTGCAGTCGGCGTTGCTCGAGGTGATGGCCGAGCGCCATCTCTCCATCGGTGGGACGACCTATCCGATGCCCGATCCGTTCCTGGTCATGGCGACGCAGAACCCGATCGAGAACGAGGGTGTCTACCCGCTGCCCGAGGCGCAGCGCGACCGCTTCCTGTTCAAGATCCTCGTCGACTACCCCTCGGTGGAGGAGGAGCGCGAGATCGTCTACCGCATGGGCACCCGGGTCCCGACCGCGGGCCAGATCCTCGACCCCGAGTCGACGGTCCGTCTGCAGAAGGTCGCCGCGAACGTCTTCGTCCACCATGCGCTGGTGGACTACGTGGTCCGGGTGATCACCGCGACCCGCCGCCCGGCCGACTTCGGCATGAACGACGTCGCGAGCTGGCTGTCCTACGGCGCGTCTCCGCGCGCCACGCTGGGTATCGTCGCGGCCGCCCGTGCGCTCGCCCTGGTCCGAGGTCGCGACTACGTGATCCCCTCCGACGTCGTCGAGATAATCCCTGACGTCCTGCGTCATCGTCTGGTGCTCAGCTACGACGCGCTCGCCGACGAGATCGACGCGGACCAGGTGATCACCCGCGTGCTGCAGACCGTGGGACTGCCCCAGGTCAGTGCCCAGCCGATCCAGGGCGGGCCCGCACCGCAGTCCGCACCGGCCGGGCCCCAGCAGGGTGCACCTCAGCAGGGCGTACCTCAGCACGGTGTGCCCCAGCCCCCCAACGGCGCGCCGGTGGGCATGGCCAAGCCCCAGCAGTCGGCTCCCGGCCAGGCACCGGATCCGCGCGTCGCCGGCGCCCACCCGGCGCCGACGCACGGCCGCATCGATGGCGGACGCTGACCGCCTGCCGTCGTTCGGCGCGGGCACCCTCGACGACCCGACGCTGACCGCGGCACTGAAGACGCTCGAGATCACGGTGCGCCGCAAGCTCGACGGCGTCCTGCAGGGTGATCACATGGGACTGATCCCCGGTCCCGGCTCCGAGCCCGGTGAGGCTCGTATGTACCAACCGGGCGACGACGTGCGTCGGATGGACTGGTCGGTCACCGCACGGACGACCCATGCCCACGTCCGCCAGATGGTCGCCGACCGCGAGCTCGAGACCTGGCTGGTCGTGGACATGTCGGCGAGTCTGGACTTCGGCACGGTCAACGGGACCAAGCGCGATCTGTCGGTCGCCGCGTGCGCCGCGATCACTCATCTCACCCTCGGCGGCGGCAACCGGATCGGCGCGATCGTCGCCACCGGCGACACCATCGTGCGGATCCCCGCCCGCAGCGGGCGGGCGCACGCGCTGAACCTCCTCAAGACCATCGCGACGACCCGTCGCAGTTCCGACGGGGTCCGCGGAGACCTCAACGCCGGCATCGACGCGTTGCGCCGCCCCGAGCGCCGCCGCGGACTCGCCGTGGTCGTCAGCGACTTCCTCGGTCCCATCGACTGGGACCGCCCACTGCGTGCCGTCGGTGGCCACCACGAACTCCTCGGCGTCGAGGTCCTCGATCCCCGGGACATGGCCCTGCCCGACGTCGGGGAAGTGGTCCTGCGTGACGCCGAGAGTGGTCAGGTCCGTGAGATCACCGTGACCGACCGTGTCCGCGACGACTTCGCGCGCGCGGCGCGAGCCCATCAGTCCGACGTCCATCGGACGTTGCGCACGTGTGGCGCACCTACTCTGACGTTGAGCACCGACCGTGACTGGATCTCCGACGTGGTGCGTTTCGTGGTGCGTCGCCGCCGCGGTCTCGGCGCCGGATCGGGACGGTAGCGGCCATGTTCGATCTCGCGACCCCCTGGTGGCTGCTGATCCTGCTGCTCGTCGTCGGACTCGGCGTCGGCTACGTCTACATGCAGAGGCGCAGGCACAACCGCGCACTGAGATTCGCCAATCTGGAGCTGCTGAACTCCGTCGTCCCGACCCAGCGCAACCGGTTTCGCCACGTGCCGATCGCGGTCATGCTGGTCGGCCTGATCCTGCTGACCGTGGCGTTGGCCGGCCCGCAGGCCGACCGCCGCATCCCGCGGAACAAGGCGACGGTCATCCTGGTGATCGACGTGTCCCGGTCGATGAACGCGACCGACGTCGCACCCTCGCGCATCAAGGCTGCTCAGCAGGCGGCCAAGAAGTTCGCCGACGACCTCACCGACGGAATCAACCTCGGTCTGATCTCCTACGCGGGCACCGCCGCGACCCTGGTCTCGCCGACCCCGGACCACAACGCGACCAAGGTCGCCGTCGACAAACTCCAACTCGAGGACAAGACGGCCACCGGCGAGGGCATCTTCGCGGCCATCCAGCAGATCAAGACCCTCAACGCCGTACTCGGCGGGGACAAAGGCGCGCCGCCCGCCCGGATCGTGCTCGAGTCTGACGGCAAAGAGACGGTGCCCGACGACCCGGACGATCCCCGCGGCGCGTTCACCGCGGCCCGCAAGGCCAAAGAGGAACGCATCCCGGTCAACACCATCTCGTTCGGTACCTCGACGGGGTCGGTGGACCTCGAGGGCGACCGGATCCCGGTGCCGGTCGACGACGAGTCGCTGAACAAGATCGCCAGCCTGTCCGGCGGCGAGTTCTTCACCGCGTCGAGCCTCGACGAGCTCACCAAGGTCTACGACACCCTGCAACAACAGATCGGGTACGAGACACGCAAGGGCGACAACTCACGTCCGTGGTTGATCGCGGGCACGATCCTGGTGCTGCTGGCCGCTGTGGGTGCCGTGGCACTCAATCGGCGCCTACCGTGACCCGTCACAACACCGGATCGCCGAGCCGCCCACTGCCCACCCGGGATTCGACCTGCTCCACGTCGCGCCACGCGCGGACGATAGGTTGACCTCCATGGCAGACACCACGACATCGACAGACGAGTCCACAGCCGCGGGGGGCCGGATCTCCCGCTCGGTACTGGTGACCGGCGGCAACCGCGGTATCGGACTGGCCATCGCACAGCGCCTGGCCGCCGACGGACACAAGGTCGCGGTGACCCACCGCGGCTCCGGCGTGCCCGACGGTCTGTTCGGCGTCGTGTGCGACGTGACCGACGCCGAGTCCATCACCACGGCCTTCGCCGAGGTCGAGAAGCATCAGGGCCCCGTCGAGGTCCTGGTCTCCAACGCGGGCGTCACCGACGACACGCTGCTGATGCGGATGAGCGAGGAGCAGTTCTCCAAGGTCATCGACGCCAACCTCACCGGATCGTTCCGCGTCGCCAAGGCCGCGTGTCGATCGATGCTGCGCAAGCGATTCGGGCGGTTCATCTTCATCGGCTCGGTGGTCGCCACCATGGGTACCCCCGGCCAGATCAACTACGCCTCGTCCAAGGCCGGTCTGATCGGCATGGCGCGGTCGCTGACCCGCGAGCTCGGGTCGCGCTCGATCACCGCCAACGTCGTCGCCCCCGGCTTCATCGACACCGAGATGACCGCTGCGCTGCCCGAGAACTACCAGGAGCAGGCGCTGCAGTTGATCCCGGCGCAGCGCATGGGCCGGACCGACGAGGTCGCGGCGGTCGTCAGTTGGCTCGCCTCGGACGATTCGTCGTACGTGTCGGGGGCGGTCATCCCCGTCGACGGCGGCCTCGGCATGGGCCACTGAGGCACACCACATCACCCGCACGACCACCACAGCAACAGCCACAGCCAGGAGGACACACGTGAGCGGACTGCTCGAGGGCAAGACCATCTTGATCACCGGCATCATCACCGATTCGTCGATCGCGTTCCACGCCGCGGCGATGGCGCAGAACGAGGGCGCCAAGGTCATCATCACCGGCATCCCCGAGCGTCTGCGCTTGATCGACCGCATCGCGCGCCGACTCCCGACCGAGGTCCCGGCGGCCATCGGTCTCGATGTCACCAACGAGGAGAACCTCGGCGAACTCGCCGACAAGGTTCGTGAGCTGGCCCCCGAGGGGGTCGACGGCGTCCTGCACTCGATCGCGATGGCACCCAAGAACCTGATGGGTCCCGATGCGGTGCCGTTCCTCGACGCCCCCGGACCCGATGCGGCCAAGTCGTTCGAGATCTCCGCCTGGAGCTACGCCGCGCTGGCCCGCGCCGTGCTGCCTGCGATGAACGAGGGTGGCTCCATCGTGGGCATGGACTTCGACCCGCGTACCGCCATGCCGTACTACAACTGGATGGGTGTGGCCAAGGCCGCACTCGAGTCGGTGAACCGTTACGTGGCACGGGAAGTCGGTGCCGCCAAGCGGATCCGGTCCAACCTCGTCGCCGCCGGGCCGATCAAGACGCTCGCTGCCAAGGCGATCGCGGGTACCGCGACCGACGACGCCAAACAGCTCAACATGCTCAACGAGTACTGGGACGGTGCGTCGCCGATCGGGTGGAATGTCGACGACCCCACCGTGGTCGCGAAGTCGATCTGTGCGCTGCTCTCGGACTGGTTGCCCGGCACCACCGGGTCGATCGTCTACGTCGACGGTGGCGCGAGCCACAACACCTGGTTCCCCGAGGGTTTCACCGGTTCATGAGCACTTCCTTCGACTCCATCCTGGTGCTGTCGTTCGGTGGTCCCGACGGGCCCGACGACGTCCGTCCGTTCCTGGAGAACGTCACGCGGGGTCGAGGGGTGCCACCGGAGCGGCTCGACGAGGTCGCCGAGCACTACCTGCACTTCGGTGGTGTCTCGCCGATCAACCGCCTCAATCTGGACATCATCGACCACCTCCGGGCCGGCCTGGACGCGGCCGGGATCGACCTCCCGGTGTACTTCGGGAACCGGAACTGGCATCCGATGATCGAGGACACGGTGTCGGCGATGTACGACGACGAACGCCGCCACGCCCTGGTGTTCCCGACCTCGGCGTGGGGTGGGTACTCCGGCTGCGCGCAGTACCACGAGGACATCCGACGGGCTCTGGATGCCTTGTCGGACAAGCATGGTCAGCCCGGCACGGATCTGATGGACCTGCGCAAGCTGCCGCACTACTGGGACCGTCCGGAGATGACGGCGGCCTGCGCCGACGCCATCACCGCGGCCCGTGACAGACTCCCGGCCGATCGTCGTGGCGACGCCCGCCTCGTGTTCACCGCGCACTCGATCCCGTCCGCGGCCGACAAGGCCGCAGGTCCACCGGCGCAGGGCGGGCATCTCTACAGCCGTCAGGTGGCCGCTGCGTCCGAACGTGCCGCCGCTGCGGCCGGTTTCGCCGCCCACGACCTGGTGTGGCAGTCGCGATCGGGACCGCCGCAGATCCCGTGGCTCGAGCCCGACATCTGCGATCACCTCGAAACCCTTGCCGCACAGAACCTCGACCCGGTGATCGTGTGCCCGATCGGATTCGTCTCCGACCACCTCGAGGTGGTCTGGGATCTCGACACCGAGGCGGTGGAGGTCGCCGAACGACTCGACCTGCCGATGGAACGCGCCGGCACGGTGGGTGTCGATCCGCGGTTCACCGACATGATCGTGTCGCTGATCTCGGCGCAGCTCCAGGGACTCGACACCGACGCCGCGGGGATGGGGTGTACCGAGAACGGCGCCCGCTGCGCGGTGGGATGCTGTGTCTCGCAGCGCCCCTCACGCCCGGCCGCCTGAGTCGGCCGCCGGGACGAACCACCGGGTCGCGTTACCGCAGGCTCTGCTCGGACTCGCTGATGATCGTGTTGACCGCGGTCATCCGCGCCAGTCGCGTCAGCGACCGCAATCTCTCCACCGCGTGGTCGCCGCTCGACTGGGTCCCCGAGGTCAGTCCGAACGCCGGGCTCCGCTCGAGCACCAGATCGACGATCGCCGCCACCTGGGTCGCCTGGTCGATCACGCGGATGACGCGTTCGGAGGTGTGCGGCGGTAGATCGATGTGCGAGCGCGCGGTGAGTTCGGTGAGCCGCGTGCGCAGATCGGGCGCACCCGCGGCGGTCGACGGCGCATCCATCGACCCCAACTGTGTGAACAGTTCGGCGGCCGATCGGATGCCCTGTCGCAGCTCGTATTCGACGGTGGCGAGGCTCTCCACCGGTCGGGGGGTGACCCGGCCGAGGTGATGTGCGGTCCAGGTGACGGTGTCCGTCGCGACCGTGCGCGCGACGAGTCCGTAGGCGTCGTCACTGCCGGGGTCGGACGCTGTCGGCCACAGCACCAGGATCTCCCCGGTGTCGAGAGCGCCGCGCAGAGCAGGGGACGCCACGATGCCGCAGGTGTCGCCCGGCGACGGCATCAGCAGTCGGATGCACCGGGAGTTGCGGATCATCCGCAGCAGGCTCCCGGTGCCGGTCTCCGCGGCGCCCAGCGACAACGCCTGCGCCGCCGCGGGGTCGGCGGCGGTGATGCGGTGGCTGTCGGCGGCGTCGGACAGCGCGTCGACGATGTCGTCGGGTGCGCACTGCCCGCTGCGCCACCGCGCACCCCACGTGGCGAGGCTGGTGAGGGCGCGGAGGCTGCCGGTCGGTGGTTGGTGGGTGGTCTCGGTCATCGATCGCCACGATAGCGGTCCGCCCCGACCCGCATCGGATTCACCGTCGCCGCACCGACCCACCTCGGCGTGGCTCCGCGACGGGCCCCACGCCGATCCCTACGGTGGTCGGAGTGAGCGCATTCTCCGGCACCGATCCTTACGGAACCGACATCCTCGCCGGTGGCGGCCACCGACGCCGCCCGGTCGTTCCCGAGGTGCCCGCCGACCCCGGCACGGTGGTCGAGGACGCCGCAACCGGTTTCTGCGGCGCGGTCGTCGGGTTCGAGAAGGGCTACGACGGCGACTACGTCCGCCTCGAGGACCGCAGGGGAGCCACCCGGATCTTCGGGATGCGACCGTCGGCCTTCCTCATCGACGGCGCCACGGTGACCCTGACCAAGCCGGTGGCCCCGGCCGCAGGCCGCACGCTGACCGCCTCGGGATCCGTCGCGGCGCCCACCCGGCGGGCACGGACTGCACGGGCCAGCCGGATCTTCGTCGAGGGCGTGCACGACGCGGCGCTCGTCGAGCGTGTCTGGGGCGACGACCTGCGCGCCGAGGGTGTGGTGGTGGAGAGCCTCGACGGACTCGACAACCTCGACGCCGTCCTCGACGAGTTCGCACCGGCCCCGCATCGTCGGGCCGGCGTACTCGTCGATCACCTCGTCGCGAACTCGAAGGAGTCGCGCCTCACCGCCGAGGTCGGGCCGGACGTCCTCGTCTGCGGACATCCCTTCATCGATGTCTGGGAGGCGGTCAAACCGGAGCGGATGGGGATCGCGCACTGGCCGCGGGTGCCGCGCGGAGAAGAGTGGAAGGCCGGCGTGTGCCGCCGGTTGGGCTGGGGCACACCGAAAGACGGGTGGCGACGGATCTACGGCCAGGTGCACGACTACCGCGACATCCGTGTCGAACTGATGCGCAGCGTCGAGGAACTCATCGATTTCGTCACCGCAGGCGAGGACGGACAGGCCTGAGGTTCCTGTACGGATCAACCGGCAGGATGCCGAATTCTGGCACTATGGACCCATGGCGGCTCTGGTGTGGTTGGCCGCGGCGCTCGTACTCCTGGGCGTCGAGGCACTCAGTGGTGAACTGATCCTGCTCATGTTGGCGGGTGGCGCACTCGCCGCGTCCGGGAGCGCATTCTTCTTCGATCTGCCGATCGTCATCGACGGCGTCATCTTCGCCGTGACATCGGTTCTCCTGTTGACCGCGGCTCGTCCCGTGGCCAAGCGACATCTCATGCGCCGCCCTGCTCTGGCCACCAATGCCGAAGCGTTACAAGGAAAAACCGCCGTGGTGACCGCCGAGGTCACCGGGCGGGGCGGGCAGGTCCGACTCGACGGGGACACCTGGTCGGCGCGGGCCATGCACGACGCCGACGTGTACGAGACAGGCCAGGACGTGATGGTCATGGCGATCGACGGAGCTACCGCGGTCGTGTGGAAGGGGTAGGTGCGCTGATGATTGCCGGACTCGTCGTGGTGGTGGTGCTGGTTCTGCTGGCGTCGATCATCCTGTTCCGATCGGTTGCGTTGATACCGCAGGCCGAGGCCGCCGTTATCGAACGACTGGGGCGCTACACGAAGACGGTGTCGGGGCAGCTCACCCTGCTCATCCCGTTCGTCGATCGCATCCGTGCCCGCGTCGACCTCCGCGAGCAGGTCGTCTCCTTCCCGCCCCAGCCGGTCATCACCGAGGACAACCTGACCCTGTCCATCGACACCGTCGTGTACTTCCAGGTGACGGTGCCGCAGTCGGCGGTCTACGAGATCAACGACTACATCATCGGTGTCGAGCAGCTCGCGACCACGACACTGCGCAACGTGGTCGGCGGCATGACGCTCGAGGAGACCCTGACCTCGCGTGACTCCATCAACGCCCAGCTGCGTGGCGTTCTCGACGAGGCCACCGGACGGTGGGGACTCCGTGTCGCCCGCGTCGAGCTCAAGAGCATCATGCCGCCGCCGTCGATCCAGGAGTCGATGGAGAAGCAGATGAAGGCCGACCGCGAGAAGCGCGCCATGATCCTCACCGCGGAAGGCCAGCGGGAGTCGTCGATCAAGACCGCCGAGGGCAACAAGCAGAGTCAGATCCTCTCCGCCGAGGGCGCCAAGCAGGCCGCCATCCTCGCCGCCGAGGCCGACCGGCAGTCGCGGATCCTCAGCGCGCAGGGTGAGCGCGCGGCGCAGTACCTGTACGCGCAGGGTGAGGCCAAGTCGATCGAGAAGGTGTTCGCCGCGATCAAGGCGGGCAAGCCGACACCGGAGCTCCTGGCCTACCAGTACCTGCAGAAACTGCCGGAAATGGCCGCAGGCGAGGGGAACTCGGTGTGGGTCGTGCCGTCGGACTTCGGGTCGGCGCTCCAGGGCTTCGCGAAGTCGTTCGGCGCGCAGGGGGACGACGGCGTGTTCCGCTACGAGTCCTCCGACCACGACGTGCCGCCCACGGTCGACGATTCCGATGTCGAGGACTGGTTCGACCTCGCGTCGGACCCGAAGGTCGCACAGGCGGTCGCCGAGGCCGAGGCCGTCGCCCGCAAGCCGGTGGCCGAGCCGCTCACGTCGCGATCGCAGTCGTCGGCTCCGGAGACGGTGCTCGGTGGCCGCGACCGCGGGTACCCCGATGCCGATCAGGGCGAGATCTCACCGGGCGAGGACACCGACCGCACCTGAGTTCGCCGGCGGCCGCCCATCGCGGGCAGGCAGTCAACTGACGATGAGGTGTGCGGTGCCCGCCACGGCGACGGCGTAGAGCACCGAACCGAACGTGCCGATGATGAACTGCTCACCGGCGTGCGCCTCGCGGAGTTCGGGATACCGGGCCAGTCCCTTCACGGCGAGGATGATCGCGAGCCCCTCCGGCCAGCCGAGGATGAGGGTCACCGCGACCGCCCCGCGCTCGAGGAAGCCGATGACGCGGCCACCGCGCAGTGGCGGTGCGGCAAGCGGCTCGGCCGAGTCGGGGTCATCGGGTGTTGCCGAGACCGGGGACATCGACTCGTCGGTCGACATCGGGGTGTCCGACCGCCAGGGGTCGACACCACCGAGGATCAGGACCGATCGGACCACCGCGCCACCGCCGGTCATCGCGGCGATGACCGCCGCGCACTGGGCGATCCGGGCGCCCACACCGTCGGCCGGTCCGGCGATGCCGGCGACGACAGCGGTCACCGCGAGCAGCACCAGCGTCACCGATGCCGCGAACAGCACCGGGGTCACGCGGTGTGTGCGGGCGATCGGGTGCAGTGCTGCGGGCAGTACCGCGAGTGCCACGAGCAGTGAGACGGCGGTGATCGTCATCCGATGGGCTCCTGTTCCGGGGTCTGCGCTCGTCTCAGCATCTCGGTGACCAGAGCGTGGGTGTCGGCGTCGATGTCCCAGCGCGCGCTGCGGAGTCGTTGCGACATCGCCTGTGGGGTGATCCCGAGTGTGGCAGCAGCCTCTGACTGACTGGGCGCCGCACGCATCGCGTCGACCGCGGCGGCCCCGGGTTCGCTGCGCCCGAGCACGAGGTCCCCGAGCAGTCGGGCCGCGGTCTGCGCGAGTCGACATCCGTCGTCGTCGGGACCGCGAACGGCCACCGGGACACGTGATCGTTTGGCCCCGTCCACCGCCTCGCGTGCGTACTCGAACGCGGGCCCACGTCCGGCCCGGGTGGTACGCGGCAGCGGGGTGTCGACCGGACCGGTTCCCACGCCGACACTCCAGTGGCCGGTCCGTACGAGTTCGGCGATCAGGCGGGTGACCTCGGCGGGATCGTCGAGGACACCTTGGATCTCGTCGCCTGCCGTGCGTTCGAAAGGGCGGACGGTGATCGCGCCCGCGAGCACGTCGAGGACGAACCCGACACGGTCGACGTCGCGGCGACTGTTCCGCTGGTCGACAGTCATCACGAACACGGCAACCTCCGTAAGGCTTCTGACTTGATTCAACAAAATCAAGTATGGACCCTTTACTGAGAAGAATCCAGTCTCACGACTTGATGACGGGGGAGGAGTGATCCGCGGTGGACTCGGACGGGACCACCCGGTCGCGTCGGTCCAATGCGATGTCGGCGGCCAGGCCACCGATCCCCACCAGGAAGAACGTGGCGCTGAACGCCAGTGTGATCGGGTTCAACCGGCCGGTGAGCGCATCCCCGACGAACACGATGGACGCGGTTCCGGGCGCCATGCCGACCACCGAACCGAGCAGGTACGACCGCAGCGGCACCGATGACAGGCCCGAACAGTAGTTGACGACCGAGAACGGGCAGGCCGCGATCAGACGCAGGGAACCCACCGCCAACCATCCGCGGCGACGCAACCGGTGTTCGATGCTCGCGACGATCGGACGGTCCACGAACCGCTGGACGCGTCGTCGGCCGAGTCGACGCGCCAGGAGAAAGGCGAGCGCCGCGGCGACGGTGGAGGCGACCATCGCGCCGACGAAGCCGACCATCGGTCCGAACAGCAGACCCGACGAGACGGTGAACGCCGTACGCGGGATGGGGCCGACGGTGACGAGCGCGTAGGCGCAGAAGAACAGGGCCACGAACCCCGGACCGACCGAGTCGGCCCAGGTCCGCAGATATCCCACCGACGGGAGCGGGACCACATAGGCCAGCGCGATCACCGCGATGACGACCAGTCCGGCCAGCGCCGCGGTCACCAGGGTGCGCACCGGAGAGCGCTCGACCGCGTCGTCGGGTCGTTCGGGTGCGGTCACCCGTCGAGCATACGAACCCGATCACGATGTGGCGTGGATCGCACTGCCGGGGTGACGGCCCGAGCGATCGATCGGCTAGTGTCGGTTCACCGATGGACCGCCGGGCAGATCGCCCTCGAATACGTCCTCACGCTGCGGCGGGTTCGGGCGAGGAAGGCAGGCGCGATGTCCGACGGTGACACCTCGAATGCGGACACCACGACTGCAGACGACCCCACGACCGCGGCCTCCGGCTCGGCATTGCACGACACGTACGAGCAGTGGTCGCGCTCGGCCGCCGCGGTTCTCGCGAAGTCGCGCCGGGTGTCGGTCGACGAACTGCCGGGCACTCCCGAGGAGCTCCTGGCCACGGATCTCCCGGGGTCGCTGACCGTCAAGCCGCTCTACACCCGACGCGACGAACTCCCGGAGTCCTCGTTGCCGGGTCAGTTCCCGTTCGTACGGGGCAGCGACGCCGACCGGGACCCGATCATGGGGTGGCGCGTCACCGAACGGTTCGGGGATCCGAGTTCGCCGAACGACCCCGGCGCGATCAACGACGCCATCATCGATGCTCTGGAGAACGGTGCCAGCGGCCTGTGGTTGTCGGTCGGCGCCGACGGGATCGCGCTCGACGACCTCGCCGCGGCCCTCGACGGCGTCCTGTTCGACCTGGTGCCGGTCACGATCGACGCCGGAGTCGACGGCATCGCCGCGGCGCAGACACTGCTCGATCTGCTGCCCGACGATCACCGACCGAGCGTGTCGACCGTCATCAACCTCGGACTCGCCCCGCTCACCTCGGCCTATTCGACGCGTCCCGACGTCGACCTCGCGGCCGCGGTGGACATCGCCCACCGGGCCGGGACCCGCGCCCGCGCGCTGCGCGTCGACGGCACCGATTTCGCCGCGGCGGGCGCCACCGACGTCGCGGAATTGGCGTTCTCTGTCGCCGCCGGAGTCGACTACCTGCGCGCCCTCACCGACTCCGGGCTGTCGCCCGAGCAGGCACTGGGTCAACTCACCTTCGCCCTCGGCGCGTCCGACGACCAGTTCCTCTCGATCGCGAAATTCCGTGCGCTGCGCCGACTCTGGGCGCGTGTCGCCGACGTGGTCGGTGCGCCGAACGCCGGCGGCGCCGTCACTCACGCCGTCACCACGATCGGGATGTTCTCCCAGCGCGACGCGTGGGTGAACATGCTGCGGTCGACAGTGGCCGCGTTCGGGGCCGGGGTGGGCGGAGCCGACCAGGTGACCGTGCTCGGTTTCGACGCCGCCCTCCCGCTCGAGGCACGCACCTCGAGTCCCGCCTTCTCCCGCCGCATGGCCCGCAACACCCAGCTCCTCCTGCTGGAGGAGTCGAATCTGGGTCGCGTTCTCGACCCCGCGGGCGGCTCGTGGTTCGTCGAGTCGCTCACCGACGACGTCGCGCATGCGGCGTGGGCCCTGTTCCAGACGGTGGAGGGACACGGCGGTTACCGGGCCGCGCTCGAGAGCGGGTTCATCGCCGACCAGATCGCCGAGTCGCTGGCCGAGCGGGACCGCGCCGTCGCCCACCGCACCGTCCCGCTGACCGGGATCAGCGAGTTCCCGAACCTCGACGAGAGGCCACTCGTCGAGTCCGGGTCCGCCACGTCGGCGAACACGCCGGTCGCGCCGGCGCCACCCAACCTGGTCCGTACGGCACACCAGTTCGAGGAACTGCGTGACGCCTCCGACCGTGCACTGGCCGAGTCCGGCGCACGACCCACGATCGTGCTGATCCCGCTGGGTCCTGTCGCCGAGCACAACGGCCGCACCACCTTCGTCGCGAACCTGCTGGCCGCGGGCGGCATCGCCGCGATCAACCCCGGTCCGCTGCGCCCCGAGCAGATCGCCGATGCGGTGGCCGCGGCCGGTGACCCGTCCGTCGCGGTCCTGTGTGCCGCGAACCCCCGCTATCGCGAGGAGGGCGCCGCGGCACTCGACGCAGTGCGCGGCGCCGGGGTGCGGACGGTCCACGTCGCCGGTCCGGCCTCGGCGTGGCCCTCGGAGGCGCCCGCCCCCGACGATTTCGTCGGCATCGGTGTCGATGCGATCGACACGTTGACGTCCCTGCAGCAACTCCTCGGTGTCGGTGCCCGTTCGGGCTCCGGGGCCGCCAACCGATAGGACGCGCGGTGACCACCACCCGATCCACGATCGCCACCTTCGCCGACGTCGCGCTCGACCCCGAGACACCGTCGGAGACGACCCCGACGGCACCCGTCGCCGCATCGGCCCAGCCCGAGGCGGCCTGGACCACGCCCGAGCAGATCGACGTGGCACCGGTCTTCGGACGGGCCGACCGCGACGCGGTCGCCGACGACGCCGGTGAGCATCCCTACCCGCTCGACTCGGTTCCCGGGGCGGCACCGTTCCTGCGGGGCCCGTACCCGACGATGTACGTCAACCAGCCGTGGACCATCCGGCAGTACGCCGGGTTCTCCACTGCCGCCGAGTCGAACGCCTTCTACCGCCGCAACCTCGCGGCCGGGCAGAAGGGGCTGTCGGTCGCCTTCGATCTCGCGACCCACCGCGGCTACGACTCCGACCACCCGCGGGTGCAGGGCGACGTCGGCATGGCCGGTGTCGCGATCGACTCGATCCTCGACATGCGCCAACTCTTCGACGGCATCGATCTGGGGTCGGTGTCGGTGTCGATGACCATGAACGGCGCCGTGCTGCCGATCCTGGCGCTCTACGTGGCCGCCGCCGAGGAGCAGGGCGTCGGACCGGAGAAGCTGGCCGGGACGATCCAGAACGACATCCTCAAAGAGTTCATGGTCCGCAACACCTACATCTATCCGCCGAAGCCGTCGATGCGGATCATCTCCGACATCTTCGCCTACACCAGCGAGCGGATGCCGCGGTACAACTCGATCTCGATCTCCGGCTATCACATCCAGGAAGCCGGTGCCACAGCCGATCTCGAGCTGGCCTACACCCTCGCCGACGGGGTCGAGTACATCCGCGCAGGACTGGCCGCGGGCATGGACATCGACTCGTTCGCGCCCCGGCTGTCCTTCTTCTGGGGCATCGGGATGAACTTCTTCATGGAGGTCGCCAAACTGCGTGCGGCCCGACTCATCTGGAGCGAGCTCGTCGCCCAGTTCGAACCGAAGAACCCGAAATCGCGCTCGCTGCGCACACATTCGCAGACCTCGGGATGGTCACTCACCGCACAGGACCCGTTCAACAACGTCGCCCGCACCTGTATCGAGGCGATGGCCGCCACCCAGGGGCACACCCAGTCCCTGCACACCAACGCCCTCGACGAGGCCCTCGCACTGCCCACCGACTTCTCCGCCCGCATCGCACGCAACACACAGCTGTTGCTGCAGCAGGAGTCGGGCACCACGCGACCCATCGACCCCTGGGGCGGTTCGTACTACGTGGAATGGTTGACCCACCAGCTCGCCCAGCGCACCCGCGAGCACATCGCCGAGGTCGAGGAGGCCGGCGGCATGGCGCAGGCCATCAACGAGGGCATCCCGAAGCTGCGTATCGAGGAGGCCGCGGCCCGCACCCAGGCCCGGATCGACTCGGGGCGCCAACCCGTCATCGGCATCAACAAGTACCGCGTCGACTCCGACCAGGAGGTCGAGGTCCTCAAGGTCGAGAACAGTCGCGTGCAGTCCGAGCAGCTCGAGAAGCTGGCCTCGCTGCGGGCCTCGCGCGACACTGCGAAGGTCGAGGCGGCCCTGGCCGATCTGACCCGCGCCGCGGCCGACATCTCCGGCGGGATGGGCAACAACCTGATGGCACTGGCCATCGAGGCCGCCCGCCACCAGGCGACGGTCGGGGAGATCTCCGAGGCGATGGAGAAGGTCTACGGTCGGCATCAGGCCGAGATCAAGACCATCAGCGGGGTGTATCGGGATGAGGCGGGACAGGTGAGCAACATCGACGCCGCGATCGAGATCGTGCATCAGTTCGCCGAGGCGGAGGGACGTCGTCCCCGCGTGCTCGTCGCGAAGATGGGTCAGGACGGCCACGACCGCGGGCAGAAGGTCATCGCGACCGCCTTCGCCGACCTCGGTTTCGACGTGGACGTGGGCCCGCTGTTCCAGACCCCGGACGAGGTGGCGCAGCAGGCGGCGGACAACGACGTGCACGTGGTGGGCGTGAGCTCACTCGCCGCCGGTCACCTCACACTGGTGCCCGCACTCAGGGCGGCACTGGCCGCGGTCGGCCGCGAGGACATCATGATCGTGGTCGGCGGCGTCATCCCGCCCGGCGACTTCGACGAGTTGTACGCCGCGGGTGCGGCCGCGATCTTCCCGCCGGGCACCGTGATCGCCGACAGCGCGGTGGAACTCATCACCAAGCTGGCCGCCGAACTGGGCCACGACCTGTCGGGTGCAGTCCCCGCGGACCCGGCAGTGCAGTGAGTCCGACCCTCATCTGATGCCACGTCAACCCATCGACCCGCAGGCCCTGGCCGAGGCGGTCCGATCCGACAGCCGACCGCAGCTCGCGCGGGCGATCACCCTGATCGAGTCGACGCGCGCCGACCACCGTGCGCTGGCGCAGGAGTTGCTGCTCGACCTCACCCCCGACTCAGGGCGCTCGTACCGTGTCGGCATCACCGGCGTCCCCGGCGTGGGCAAGTCCACCGCCATCGAGGCGCTGGGGATGTACCTCATCGAGCAGGGTCACAAGGTCGCGGTGCTCGCGGTCGATCCGTCGTCGACGCGTACCGGGGGCTCGATCCTGGGGGACAAGACCCGCATGGGACGGCTGTCGGTCGCACCGCAGGCCTACATCCGGCCGTCGCCGACGTCGGGCACGCTCGGGGGAGTCGCAAAGGCCACCCGCGAGACCATCGTGCTGCTCGAGGCCGCCGGTTTCGACGTCGTCCTCGTCGAGACCGTCGGCGTCGGGCAGTCCGAGGTCACCGTCGCCAACATGGTCGACAGCTTCTGCTTCCTCACCCTCGCGCGCACCGGCGACTCGTTGCAGGGCATCAAGAAGGGTGTCCTCGAACTCGCCGACATCGTCGTGGTAAACAAGGCCGACGGCAAGCACGAACGCGAGGCCCGCTCGGCCGCACGCGAACTCGGTGGTGCGATCCGACTGCTCTACCCGCACGACGCGCTGTGGCTGCCCCCGGTGCTGACGATGAGCGCACTGGAGAACGTCGGCGTGGACGATTTCTGGCAGACGGTGCTGCGGCACAAGAAGGTGCTCGCCGACGCGGGTCGATTCGAGTCACGGCGCGCCCAGCAACAGGTCGACTGGATGTGGGCGATGGTCAACGACCAGCTCATGCATCGTCTCGACACCGACCCGACCGTGCGGTCCACCCGCAGGCGGGTCGAGCAGGAGGTTCGCGCGGGAACGCTGACGCCGGCCCTCGCCGCCACCGCCATCGTCGAGGCGTTCGACCAGAGCTGATCGCGCACTGCACATTTCGATCGTGTGAACCGCGTGAGGGCAATGACCCATGTCATTGTTCTCCGCGTAACCATCGGGAAACACCTCGGGAGTCAACTGGGTCACAGGAGAAATCGACCCCACCGAAGGACAACCGATGACAACCATCGCAGCGGTCGCCGCCAACTTCACCCGCGACCTCGAGCAGAATTATGCACTGATCCAGACGCTCACCACGCAGGCCCGCGAGAAGGGCGTCGAGTTCCTCGTCTTCCCCGAGGCGGCGATCGGCGGCTACCTGTCGTCGCTGGGCAACCACGGCGACACGGTCAAGAACACCGATCGCTCACTGCCGCCGGCGATCTCCCTCGACGGTCCGGAGATCCGCCGGGTCCAGCAGATCGTCGGCGATCTCGTCGTCGCCATCGGATTCTGTGAGCTGGACCGCGACGGTGAGACCCGGTACAACGCCGCGGCCGTGCTCGACGGCCACCGCATCTACGGCAGTTACCGCAAGGTGCATCAGCCGCTCGGCGAGAACATGTCGTACTCCGCCGGCTCGGAGTACCCGGTCTTCGACACCCCGGTCGGCCGCGTCGGTCTCCAGATCTGTTACGACAAGGCCTTTCCCGAGGCCGCGCGGTCGATGGCACTCGACGGCGCCGAGATCATCGCCAGCCTGTCGGCGTGGCCGGCCGCGCGGACCGCGACCGCGACCGACCTGCAGGAGGACCGCTGGACCTACCGGTTCAACCTGTTCGACATGGCCCGGGCGTTGGACAACCAGGTGTTCTGGGTGGCGTCCAACCAGTCGGGCACCTTCGGGTCGCTCAACTACGTGGGCAACGCGAAAGTGGTCGATCCCGGCGGGAACGTCCTGGCCACCACGCTCCTGGGCAGCGGGATGGCGGTCGCCGACATCGACATCGAGGGCACCTTCCGCGCGATGCGCGGCGGCATGTTCCATCTCCGCGATCGCCGTCCCGACGTCTACGGCGCGCTCACCGACGCCGATCACACCGCCGCGTGGAACGGGTTGGCCCGTGCCTGAGATGACGTTCGAGGTGCGGTGGCCCGACGGCGCCGTGGAGAACTGCTACTCACCGAGCCTGGTGATGCACGACCATCTCACCGTCGGCGGCAGCTACACCGTCGCGGAGTTCATCGACCGTTCCACCACCGCGCTGTCCGAGGCCAGTGATCGTGTGCGCGCGAAGTACGGCTTCGCATGCACGTCGGCCGCCGCGACGACGCACCAGATCACCACGAGCGCAGCGCGTTACCCGGCGGACGCGCACGTCGACATCGTGTCCATGCATCCGCCGCTGTAGCACCCACCGTCCGCGAACCACTCCTCCCAGCGAGTAGAGAACCCCATGAGCACAACAGCTCCCGTCCACTCGGACGACACCACCCACATCCCCGTCATCGTCATCGGCGGCGGCCAGGCCGGCCTGTCGGTCAGCTGGTACCTCGGCGCAGCCGACATCGACCACCTCGTCGTCGAGGCGGGCACCCCGATGCACCAGTGGGCCGACACCCGCTGGGACAACTTCACCCTCGTCACCCCCAACTGGCACTGCCGACTGCCGGGATACGTCTACTCCGGGGATGACCCGGACGGCTTCATGACCCGCGACGAGGTCGTCGACTGGTTGAGCGGCTGGCTCGACACGTTCTCCCCACCGCTGCGCACCGGCACCCGGGTGACACGCCTGTCGCACGGCGAACACGGTGGCTACGAGCTCATGACCGAGGGGGAGCAGGGCCCGGAGATCCTGACCTGCGACGAGGTGGTCGTCGCGACCGGCGGATACCCCGTCCCGGTCGTCCCGGGCTTCGCCCCGACCCTGGATCCCTCGATCCATCAGCTGCACTCCGAGGAGTACCGCAACGCCGATCAACTCGCCGACGGCGCCGTGCTCGTCGTCGGGTCGGGTCAGTCCGGAGCGCAGATCGCCGAGGACCTGCACCTCGACGGACGAGCGGTACACCTGGCCATCGGCACCGCACCGCGGGTGGCCCGCTTCTACCGCGGCCGCGACTGCATGACCTGGCTCGCCGACATGGGTCTCTACGAGACCCCGGCCAGGCAGTATCCGGGCGGCAAGGCCGCCCGCGAGAAGACGAACCACTACGTCACGGGTCGCGATGGCGGGCGCGACGTCGACCTGCGCGCCTTCGCGCTCGAGGGGATGTCGCTCTACGGAACGCTCACCGACGGTCGCGACACCGGTCTCACCTTCGCCCCGACCCTGACCAGCTCGCTGGACAAGGCCGACTCGGTCTACAACTCCATCTGCGCCGACATCGACGCCCACATCGCCCGCGAGGGGATCGACGCCCCGCCGGCGTCCCGGTACGAGCCGGTGTGGCGTCCGACGACCGACCCCGAGACGCTGGATCTGGCCGCCGCGGGCATCACCACCATCATCTGGGCCATCGGGTACCGACCGGACTACCGGTGGATCGAGGCGAGCGCCTTCGACGGTGGCGGCCGACCGATGCAGACCCGTGGTGTCACCGGTGTCTCCGGTCTGTCGTTCATCGGTCTGCCGTGGATGCACACCTGGGGTTCCGGGCGTTTCCTCGGCATCGACGACGACGCGCGACACATCGCCGAGACGATCGTCGACCGAAGGCGCGGCACCGGTGGCGGACTCCGTCTCGCGGTCGGCAGCTGACCCGGTGGCCCGGCAGTCGATCTCACGCCTGATCTCCGCGCGGGCGAGGGCGGAGCCACACCGTCGACTGGTGAGCACCGATGACGGCCAGTGCGTCCTCACCGCCGAGCAGCTCGACCGGGCAGGCAACCGTCTGGCCCGCGACTACCGGGCCCGCGGTGTCCGCGCGGACGATCTCGTGACGATCGCGCTGCCCACCTCCGTGGAGTTCGTCGTCGCATGCACGGCCGTCTGGAAGCTCGGTGCCACTCCGCAACCGATGGACCCGGACATCGCACGATCGGAACGGGCCGCGCTCGAGCGACTCGACCGTCCCGCCCTGGCCGTCGGCGCCCGTCCCGCCGACACCACGATCGCGTGGCTGCCCGCGGGACACCGACCCGACGACACGGTGTCCGACTCCGCACTGCCCGACGCGTCGTCGGCGTGCTGGAAGGCGTCCACCTCGTCGGGCAGCACGGGCCGGCCCAAGGTCATCCGCAGCACCGCGCCCGCCCGGTTCGACCCCGACGCCGATGTCGCCCCGTTCCTGCCGAACCGCGCGGTCCAGTTGATCTGCGGTCCGCTGTGGCATTCGGCGACGTTCACCTACGCGTTCCGTGGGCTGATGACCGATCACCGGTTGGTGCTGGCCGACGGCTTCGACGAGCACGCGTTCACCGACATCGTCGCGCGCGAACGGATCAGCTGGGCACTGTTGTCGCCGGCCATGATCCACCGCCTCGTCCGGCTTCCCGCCGCTGTGCTCGCCGCCGCCGACACCTCGTCGATCCGGTCGGTGCTGCACCTGGGTGCCCCGTGTCCCGAGGACGACAAACGCGCCCTGATCGACTGGCTCGGCGCGCCGCGGGTACACGAGGTCTATGCCGGCAGCGAGTCCAACGGGCTGACCATGATCGACGGGTCGGACTGGCTGACCCATCCGGGCAGTGTCGGCCGGCCCATCGGCGGCACCGAGCTGTCTATTCGCGCCGACGACGGATCAGTCGTTCGGCCGGGGGTCATCGGCCAGATCTGGATGCGTCGCGCGGGTGGCGCCCGGTACACCTACGTGGGTCACCGGTCCGAACGCACAGACGACGGCTGGGACACGTTGGGCGACATGGGTACCGTCGACGACGACGGCTTCCTCACCGTCGTCGACCGCCGAACGGACACCATCCGGTGCGGTCAGAGGACCATCTACCCCGCGCGGATGGAGCAGGCGATCATCGCCCACCCCGCGATCCGCGACGCGGTCGTCTACGCCGTGCACGACGAGACCGGTGCGCAGACCGTGTCCGCGGTCCTCGACATCGCCGATTCCGACGCCGACCCTGACGAGATCGAACACTTCGCGCTCGGACACCTCGCCGCCGTCTGCCGACCCGGGCGGGTCCGCGTCGCCCGGCGCCCACTGCGCAACGCGGCCGGGAAGGTGCGGCGCAGCTCGTTCGCCACGGCCGGCGCCGGGATCGTCCCGGGCGCACGGGAAACCTGACCGCAACACCACCGCGATTGCGTAACCGCGCGTTATTCCGTCAACAACCACAACGCAATTCGGCACCGATGTAATCGATACAACCACTCAGACAGACCACCTACGAGAGGACCCTACCCATGACCGAGATCGACGACACCATCGCCGAGAACATCAAGAAATCCCTCGCCGAGATCCCGCACCCGTCCCTGCCCAAGGGCTCGAACATCTACGGCGGCACCAAGCTGTTCCCCGACTACCAGGCCGAGGACGGCGAGACGTACTTCACGTTGGTGCACGGCATCGCGCACGAGTCGTCGGTGAGCTTCGTCGCCGTCCTGCAGGCCACCCGTGCGCTACGCAAGGGTTTCGAGTCGGCGCTGTACTTCTACGGACCTGGTGCGATCAACTGCCTGGCCACACGCGGCTTCCCGACCACCGGTGACTCCGGGTTCCCGGGTGAACAGAACATCAACGACTCGCTCGCCACGTTCATCGGTGAGGGCGGCACGGTGTACTGCTGCCGGTTCGGCCTGGCGCTGCACGGTGGTCGCGAGGAGGACCTCATCGAGGGCGTCATCCCCGCCCACCCCCTCGACGTGCAGGACGCGCTGATCCACTACGCACGCAAGGGAGCCATCATCAACTCCACGTACATGGTCTAGGAGAACCCCATGTCGGTATCCACCCGAGTCGACCTCGCGCTGCTGGGTGTTCGGGGTCGCCCGCCGGTCACACGCACCGCCGGCGCGGGTCCCAGCGACGACGGTCATCTGGTCATCGACGGTCTCAATGCCGCGATTCCCCGGAACCCGCTCAGTCCCTACGTCTTCGACGGTGATCGCGTCCTGCTCGACGGCGTCGACACCGGACTCGACGTCGAGGCGGTCGACCGTCCTCGGTTCTACGACCTGATGACGCACGACGGGGTGCGATACGAGAAGTTGGCCAAGCTCCACGGCCGTGACGTGCTGGCCACCACGGTGGTGCAGACCTGCATCCGATACGACGCCGACCAGCGGTGCCGGTTCTGCTCCATCGAGGAATCACTGCGCTCGGGGGCCACGGTGGCGGTGAAGAAACCGGCGGAGCTGGCCGAGGTCGCCGAGGCGGCGGTGCGTCTCGACGGTGTCACACAGATGGTGATGACCACCGGTACGTCGGCGGGCAAGGACCGGGGTGCGCGACATCTCGCGCGCTGCGTGGCCGCCGTGAGAGCCGTCGTCCCCGATCTGCCCATCCAGGTGCAGTGTGAACCGCCCGCAGACCTGGCGACCATCACCGAGCTGTACGACGCGGGCGCCCGGTCGATCGGTATCCACGTCGAATCCCTCGACGACGACGTCCGTCGTCGGTGGATGCCCGGCAAGTCCACGGTGCCACTGGACGACTACCGCGCGGCCTGGCGCGAGGCGGTACGGGTCTTCGGGCGCAACCAGGTGTCGACCTACCTGTTGATCGGGCTCGGCGAGGACCCCGACGACGTGGTCGACGGCGCACGGGAGTTGATCGACATGGGCGTCTACCCCTTCGTGGTCCCGTTCCGACCGCACCCCGGCTCGCTCGCGGTCGACGTCGACTCGGCGCGGGCCCCGGATCCGGCTGTGGTGGAGAAGGTCTCTCGTCGAGTTGCCGAGCACCTGCAGCTGGCGGGCATGGCCGGCGCCGACCAGAACGCCGGATGTGCGGCCTGTGGCGCCTGCAGCGTGCTGCAGAACGTCGGGGGGTGACGCGGTGGACCCCACGCTGACCCTGCGGACCTCGACCGCCGAGATGTCCATCCTGTCCGGGCACCGGCGCGGTGATGCCGACCGACAACCATCGTTCATCATCCGGCCCGCCGACTCGCCCGCCGACCTCGACGCCTATCACCGGCTGCGCAGGTCGACGTTCGTCGACGACCAACGCATCTTCGCCTCCACCGATCGCGACGATGTCGACGACGACCCGAGAACCGTGGTGCTGCTGGCCCACTCGCTCGACGGCGGTGTCCTGGGCGGCGTCCGGCTCGCACCGCTCGGCGACACCGACATCGGGTGGTGGGCAGGCAGCAGGCTCGTGGTCGACACCGCTGCCCACAGCGCAGGGATCGGTCCGGCACTGGTCCGGGCCGCGTGCGCCCACGCCCAGTCGCACGGCGTACTGCGTTTCGACGCCACCGTGCAGGAGCGACACCGACCGATGTTCACCCGGTTGGGGTGGGAGAGCCACGGATCGACCCTCGTCGGCGGGACCCCGCATCAGTCGATGCGCTGGCCGCTGCACGGCATCCAGGACGTCGCCGACGCCACCAAGTCGTTTCTCGCCGAGATCCTCGATCCGCTCCGCGCACAGTCGGGTGGACTGGGCCCCGACGGCTTCCGCGGGGACGACGGCGTACCGGTTCCCGGAAGCGACATCATCGCGGCCTGCGATGCGATCATCCCGTCGATGGTCGAACGTGACCCGGAATGGGCCGGGTGGTGCTCGGTCCTGGTCAACATCAACGACCTCAGCGCCATGGGGGCCGTGCCCAGCGGCCTGCTCGACGCCGTGGGCGCACCGACACGGTCGCTGCTGACCCGGGTCGTCCGGGGGATCGCACAGGCGTCGCAGGCGTGGGGCGTCCCGGTTCTCGGCGGGCACACCCAGGTCGGGGTCCCGGCATCCCTGGCGGTCACCGCCTTCGGCACCACACGCACCCCGGTTCGGGCCGGAGGAGCGTCGGCGGGCGACGCCATCCGCCTGACCGCCGACCTCACCGGTTCGTGGCGCCCCGGCCACCACGGTCGCCAATGGGATTCGACGAGCACCCGCAGTGCACCGGACCTCCGCTCGATGACCGGTCTGGTCGCCGCCATGTCGCCACGCGCCGCCAAGGACGTCAGCATGGCCGGCATCGCCGGGACCACCGGGATGATGGCCGAGGCCTGCGGCGCCGGGGCCGAACTCGACGTCGCATCCATCCCGCGTCCCGTGTCGGCCGAGATGGGTTCGTGGCTCACGTGTTTCCCCGGGTTCGCGATGCTCACCGCCGACGCGCCGGACCGGCGCGATCCCCTTGCGGGGCGCCCCGTCCCCGACGGGGTCGTTGCCGCACGCTGCGGCCGTCTCACCGCCGATCCCGGGGTGCGCCTGCGGTGGCCGGACGGGATCACCACGGTCGCCGTGACCGCCGGCGTCACCGGTCTCGGACGAGCGTGACGGGCGACTCGGATGCACGGCAACGACTTTGACCGACCCCGGTAGGGTCTTCTGACATGGCACCGATCACCGTGGGCGCGGTCGCGGCACACTTCGGTCGTGACGTCGATCGTGCCGTCGCCAAGGCGATCGGCATCATCGAGGCGGCTGCACGCGACGGGGTCGACCTCCTGGTGTTCCCCGACGCGTCCCTCGGTGGGTACATCGGAGACCTGAACGCACCCGACACCGCCGAGCTGCCGTCGGCACTCGACGCCGACGGCCCCGAGATCGCGGCCGTCATCGCCGCCGCAGGCGCCATGACGGTCTGCGTCGGATACGCCGAGGCGTCGGACGGACTGACCTACAACTCGGCCATCTGTGTGAGCGGCGACGGCGTACACGGCAGCCACCGCAAGGTCCACCAACCGGCGGGGGAGGCCCTGGCCTACGCCGCCGGTGACTCGTTCCGTGCCTTCGACAGTCCGGTCGGGCGGATGGGGATGCTGATCGACTACGACAAGACGTTCCCCGAGGCCGCCCGCACCATCGCACTGGACGGCGCACACATCATCGCCGCCCTGTCCGCCTGGCCGGCCAGCGTCACCGACCGCGCCTCCCGCCTGCCCGCCGACCGCCAGTCCCGACTCTTCGACCTCTACGACGCCGCCCGGGCCGCCGAGAACCAGGTCGTCCTCGTGTCGTCGAACCAGACCGGGGTGATGGGCTCGCTACGGTTCCTCGGACAGGCGAAGGTCGTCGGCCCCGGTGGCGAGATCCTGGCGACCACCCGCTCCAAGGGCGGGCTGGCGACGGTGACACTCGACGTGGAGGCCGAGATCACCCGTGCCCGCCGGGTCCTCGACCATCTCGGGGAACGTCGCAGCGAGACCTACGTCCTCGACCCGGTCCCGGTCGTCGAGCAGTGAGGGGCACACCGTGCGCGTCGCGCTGATCACCTACTCGACCAAACCCCGCGGCGGGGTGGTCCACACCCTGGCGTTGGCCGAGGCCCTCGCCGACGCCGGGGCCGACGTCACGGTGTGGTCCCTCGCGCGTGGGGACGACAGTGGCTTCTTCCGCACCGTGGACTCCCGGGTCCGACTGCGGCTCATCGAGTTCCCGACGATGGAGGACGAGACCGTCACCGACCGGATCGTCCGCTCGATCGAGACCATGCGCCGCGCGTTCGACCGACGCGAGTACGACATCGTGCACGCGCAGGACTGCATCAGCGCCAACGCCGTCGGACCGTGCATCCGTACCGTGCATCACCTCGACGAGTTCACCACCCCGGTACTCGCCGAGTGTCACGAGAAGGCGATCGTCGAGCCCTACGCGCGGATCTGCGTCTCCCGCGCCGTGGCGGCCGAGGTCGTCGACGGGTGGGGTCTGCATCCCACGGTGATCCCGAACGGTGTTGCGGCACAGCGTTTCGTCGATGCCGCCGCCGACACCGTCGAGGCGATCGCCGCACGGGAGCGTTGGCGCTCGCAGCTGGGCACCTATGTGCTCGCCGTCGGCGGTATCGAACCCCGCAAGGGGAGCATCGACCTGCTCGACGCGTACGCACTGCTCCAGGCCACACATCCGGGGTTGTCGCTGGTGTTCGCCGGGGGCGAGACACTGTTCGACTATCGGGACTACCGCGCCGAGTTCGACCGTCGGCGTGGCGAACTCGATGTCGAGCCCGCGGTGTTGGGCACCGTCGACGACGACGAGCTACCCGCTCTCGTCTCGGCATCGGCGGTCTTCGCGTTCCCGTCCACCAAGGAGGGGTTCGGTCTCGCCGCCATGGAGGCACTCGCCGCCGGGCGTCCGGTGGTCGCGCGCGACCTACCGGTGTTGCGGGAGGTCTTCGGTGAATGCGTCTCGTACGCGGCCGATGTGCCGCAGCTCGCGGATGCGCTGGCCGGTGCCCTCGGGACCGGTACGGACCGCAGTACGGCCGGTCGCGACCTCGCCGAGTCGATGACCTGGGCCGCCGCCGCGCAGGCGCACCTGCGTTTCTACGCCGATCACCCGATGCCGACGAATTGACCGGGGCATTGTCACGCTGGGTCGCGGTCAGTACTCGAGGTGCCGCGGGTAGGTGGTGAATTGTTCGCCGGTTGTGGTGTTGGTCCAGGTGATCGAGCGGTCGTCGTGCATGACGGCTCGCCACAGTCCAGTCGTCTTGGCGTGGTGGTGCAGTCGGCACAGAAGACCCAGGTTGATCCGCACGGTCGGGCCACCCGCGGACGGGTTGGTGTGATCGAAGGGGATGGTGTGGTCGATGTCGCAGGTCTCGCCGGGGTGATCGCAGCCGACGAATCGGCACGTGCCGTCAGCCCAGATGATCCACTCCCGCATCGATGGTGATGGTTGGTATCTCAATGCTGCTGCCGGTGGCCCGGGCGGCGGGTGATGGCCATCGTTGGTGTCGAAGCCATCGCGGATGATCCCGGCGGCGCGGGTCTTCCCGCGTCGGAACCCGGTCGCGCAGGCATCGGTGGTGCGGGTAGGGGCGGTGGCGTCGTCGAACAGTCCCTGCCATGTCGCGTCGGTGGCGAGGAGGCGGGCGTAGTCGGGATCGATCGGTCCCTGGCCCTCGATGTAGGGAACCATCGCGCCGGTCAGGCCGGCCAGGGTTGCGGCATCGACATGGACCATCACCTGCGGGGTGCCCGGCAGGAGGTCGGTGCACGGTTCGGTGGTCATGTCAGGTCCGGTTGCATCGGGGCACTGGTCGCGTCCGCAGTGGCATGCCAGCGAGTCTTCGCGGCGGGTCATCGCCCGCACCGCGGCGACCCGACGTTGCCCTGGTGTGCGGGGATCGGCGTCGCACAGTCGGTTGGTGAGCCCGGTGATGGCGGCTTCGAGCTCTGCACCGAGATCGGCGGGGACGCAGCCGTCGATGGTGGAATGCCCGTGGCGGTCGGGGCGGATCTTCACGTTCTGGTGGCGTTCGAAGTCGGTGCGTTCTGCTGCGGCCAGTTCCGGGTCGATCTCGATCAGCAGCGAGTCGAGTCGATCGCGCATCTCGCGTGTCGACATGGCCTGTTCTGCCATGGTCAGCCCGGCCGACTCCATGAGCTTGCGTGGCAGATCGTCGAGATGGGCGGTGGTGTCGGCGATCGTGCGGACCCGGGCGAGGTCGAGGTCGCCGCGGTAGAACGCGGCCCGTAGGTCCGGCAACCGATCGAGTTGCAGCGCCAACTCGATCCACGCTGACGCGACACCGGTCGAGACCTTCAATGCGGTCGCGACCTCGATGGTGGCGCCCTTGTCGCCGATGTGGCCGAACACCGCACCGTGGCGCTGCATCGCGATCTCACTGCGCCTCAGTTCGAACAGCCGACGAGCGGCGAACACTTTCGCTGCTGCACAACGAAACTCAGAACGCTCCGCCTCCTGGAGGAGGAGCACCGCGTCGGAGGCACACGACGACGTCAACTGGTCGTCGACCATGCTGACATCCACCCCCGCGAACATGAGTCGACCCTAGCGACCCGGTCTGACAATTCGACTGCGCCGGAGTCGAATTCCCGAGTTGTCCACAGTTAGGGGCAGACGCACCGGAGAGGAAGGAACGAGCCTGACCGTCGAATTGTTCGATGTCGTGAGCGCACTGTGGTCCGGTGCGGTCAGAGCCGCGCGGCGAGGCCGGCGACCCGGTCGATCAGCTCGTCGAAGAACAGATCCGGATCCGTTGCGGTGGCGATAGCGGCGTTGGGTTCCCGGCCCCACATGCCGCGCTCGTCGGCGACCGTCGTCCCGCGCGTCAACGTCCCGGCGAGTTCCACGTCTACGCAGGCCGGGCGGGTCGTGGTGATGGTCGGGTCGAGTGCGACGGCGGCGGCGAACGGGTCGTGCATGTGGGCGATGTAGCCCTCGTCGTGGTCGGCGTGGAACTCGAAGTAGAAGCGGATGGCGTCGACGAGGTGTCGGACGACCGCCCGGCTCGCGACCGACCGTGTCCCGCGCTCGTCGACCGGCGTCGGCTGCTCGACCGGTGTGCTGCCCGCCGACGCGGCCAGACGACCGAGGTGGTCGGGCGTCATGACGATGGTCTCGGTCAGGTCGAGCGGGCAGATGATCGGGGCGGGTGCCCCCGAGTGACCGAAGGCGGCAAAAACCCGTTGTGCCGCTTCAGGATCCACGGCGATGTTCCATTCCGAGGTGGGTGTGGTGTTGCCCGGGTGGTGGAACGACCCGCCCATGACGACCAGGCGGCGCAGCCGGGCGGGCAGTCCGGGGTCGCGCTCGATCGCGATCGCGAGGTTGGTCAGGGGTCCGGTGACCAGACCGATGATCTCGCCGGGGCGCTCGGTGGTCAGATCGATCCAGGCGTCGGCGGCGTCGCGGTGCGACGGCGGTGTGGGGGCGGGAGGGAGCTCGGCGTATCCGATCCCCAGAGGGCCGTGCGTGTCCTCGGTCGTCATCAACTCGGCGACCAGCGGCGCGGTGGCGCCGAGACACACTTCGACGTCGTCGCGGCCGCAGAGGGCCAGCCAGGCGAGGTTGTTGGCGCACACCACATCGGTGGGCACGTTGCCCGCGGTCGAGAGGACGGCGAGCAGCTCCGCGTCGGGGTGGGCCAGCAGGTAGAGCAGGGCCAGCGAGTCGTCGATGCCGGTGTCGCAGTCGAACACGAGGGGATGGGCGGCCACGTGCGCCACCCTAACCGACGTCGTCGACCAGGATGTCTCTGCTCAGCTCGAGCTGGCCGAGGTGCTGCGACAGCTCGCGGATGACGTGTAACAGGATCCATTCCGGTGTCGCATCGGCGATGTCGGAGGTCCGCGTGGACCCCGACACCTCGCGGTCGCGGACGCCCTCGGTCAAAGCGATGTGTACCCAGTCGTCGACGCGCGCGGCCACGTCGTCGATCGCCGACTCGAGTGCGGCGACGCTCCCGGTCGCGGTGAACTCCGCGGCGCGGTCGCGGGGGATCCGCTCACCGCCGATGACACTGCCGCACCAGAACTTCAGCATCTCGGTGCAGTGGAAGACGATCGCGTACGGGGAGTTGGCCCCGGGCAGGTCGGGAACCGCGTTCACCCGCTCGTCGCCGAGCTCGACGACGATGGCTCGCATCGCCGCGAGGTTCTCCTCGACAAGCACCTCGACCGCTGCGCGCAACGGCGGGTTCACCACGGGTACGGCTCGAAATCCTTGAGGAAGCACCCGTACAGGTCGATCCCGTTCTCCCCGTCCACGACCGGGTGATAGACACGCGCGGCGCCGTCGACGAGGTCGAGCGGTGCCCTGAACCCCTCCTCGGCCAGACGCATCTTCGAGTCGTGGGGGCGTTCGTCGGTGATCCAACCGGTGTCGACCGCGGTGACGAGGATGCCGTCATCGAACAGTTCACCCGCGCTGGTGCGGGTCAACATGTTGAGGGCGGCTTTGGCCATGTTGGTGTGCGGGTGCCCTGGGCCCTTGTAGCCGCGCGAGAAGATGCCCTCCATCGCCGAGACGTTCACGACGTACTTGCGGCGGGCGGTCGACGCGCGCAGGGCCGGCGTGAGACGTGAGAGCAGGATGAACGGCGCGACGCTGTTGCAGAGCTGCACCTCGAGCAGTTCGAGCGGGTCGACGTGGTCGACCGAGGCCACCCAGCTGTTCGAGCTGACGAGGTCGGGGAGTAGTCCGCCTGCGTCCACGGCGGTCCCGTCGGCGATCCGTGCTGGCGAGGCCGATCCCGCCGTCATCGCCAGTGCCACCAGCGATTCCGCGGCCGCATCGGAGTCGGATCCACCGGCGAGCGCGTTGGGGTGCAGTTCGCTGCTGTCGCCCATGGTCAGAGTCGGGATCTGTGCGGCACGTCCGGACAGGGGCGCGTTCTCGGCGTCGGTCAGCGACCGGTAGGAACCGGGGGAGCGGCGCACGGTCTGTGCGGCGTTGTTGATCAGGATGTCGAGGCTGCCCTTCGCGGCGACCGCGTCGGCCAGCGCCACCACCTGCGCCGGATCGCGCAGGTCGATGCCGACGATGTCGAGCCGGTGCAACCAGTCGGCTGAATCATCCTGACGTGCAAAGCGTCTGGCTGCGTCGCGGGGGAACCGGGTGGTGATGGTCAGCTCCGCGCCGTCGCGCAGCAACATCAGGGCGATGTACATGCCGATCTTGGCCCGACCACCGGTGAGCAGCGCCCGACGACCGGTCAGGTCGGTGCGCTGGTCGCGACGGGCGCGGTTGGTCCGCACACAGTCCGGGCAGAGCTGATGGTGGAACGCGTTGACCTCGGTGTACTCGCGCTTGCAGATGTAGCAGGCCTGGGGCCGGATCAGATGCCCCGCGACACCGGTCGCGTCGCCCGACAGGCCGATCCCCGCGGTCTCGTCGTCGATGCGGTCCGCCGAGCCGGTCGCCGTGGCGGCGAGTACGGCACGGTCGGAGTCGAGCCGCGCACGGTGCTTGGCCCGCCTGTGGGTGCGCTTGGCCACTTTGAACATGCGCGCGACCGCACGTTGCACCGCCACCGAGTCCGGATGCCCGTCGTCGAGCAACGCGGCCTGCTCGAGAACCCGACGCATCGTCGCCATGTCCTCGGGGTCGATCTGCTCGGTCACCCGACCAGTGTAGAAGGGTCCGCAGACCGCGTCCGGTCGGGACGGATTGTGCTACAAGGAACTATGAGCAAGCCTGCGATCGGCCGGGACGTACACATCTGTGTGATGGGCGTGAGCGGGGTCGGGAAATCCACCGTCGGGGCCGAACTCGCTGCGCGATCGGGCCGTTCGTTCGGCGACGCCGACGATCTGCATCCCCGGTCCAACGTCGAGGCGATGGCCGCGGGCACCCCGCTCACCGACACCGAACGCGGCCCGTGGCTCGACGCCGTCGTGGCGTGGCTCGACGAGCGTTCCGAGGACACCGGTGGGGTGGTCTTCGCGTGCTCGGCGCTCAAGAGGCGTTACCGCGATCGGCTCGCCGAGGCGAGCGCGCCGGTCTTCTTCCTGCACCTGACCGCGGACACCGACGAACTGCGCCGCCGCATGACCGAGCGGAAAGGGCATTTCATGCACGTGGACATGCTCGAATCGCAATTGGCCGATCTGGAGCCGATCGAGGCGGACGAGAACGGACTGGAGATCCCGACCAGCGGTTCGGTGACCGAGACGGTCGATGCGATCCTGGCCCGAATCCGAGCCGTGTGAGTGTCGCGATCGAAGCCGCGACCAGTGTGTCCGGAGGGGGACTTGAACCCCCACGCCCGTTAATAGGGCACTAGCACCTCAAGCTAGCGCGTCTGCCATTCCGCCACCCGGACATGCACGGTTTTGCTCCCGTACGAGTGCCGGACAACATTAACCGACCGCTTGACCGGAACCCAAATCACCAGCACCTCCGATGGTGTGACCAGTGATAGGAATGGGAACGTGACCGACAACTCCGCACCCCGCGCCACCGACGAGGTCGTCGACCTCGTCAGCGCCCTCATCCAGTTCGACACCACCAACACCGGCGAACTCGAGACCACCGTGGGCGAGGAGGAATGCGCCCGCTGGGTGGCGGCCCAGCTCGAGGAGGTCGGGTACGAGACCGAATACGTCGAGTCCGGACAGCCCGGCCGCGGCAACGTGTTCGCCCGCCTGCGCGGATCCGATCCCGAGCGTGGCACGTTGCTGCTGCACACGCATCTCGACGTCGTACCCGCCCGACCCGAGGACTGGAGCGTCCACCCGTTCTCCGGTTCGGTGAAGGACGGCTATGTGTGGGGTCGCGGCGCGATCGACATGAAGGACATGGTCGGGATGGCCCTCGCGCTCGCCCGCCAGTTCCGCCGCGACGGCACCATCCCGCCCCGCGACATCGTGTTCGCCTTCCTCGCCGACGAGGAGGCGGGCGGCAAGTGGGGTTCGCACTGGCTCGTCGAGAACCGCCCCGACCTCTTCGAGGGCATCACCGAGGCGGTCGGAGAGGTCGGTGGCTACTCGCTGACCGTCGACACCCCCGACGGGTCGACCAAGCGTCTGTATCTCGTGGAGACGGCCGAGAAGGGCATCGCGTGGATGCGACTCACCGCTTCGGCGACCGCGGGCCACGGTTCGTTCCTGCACGAGAACAACGCGGTGACCATCCTGGCCGAGGCCGTCGCGAAGCTCGGACGGCACACCTTCCCCCTCGTGATGACCGATTCGGTGGCCGAGTTCCTCGGTGCCGTCAGCGCCGAGTCCACCCTCGAGTTGTCGCCCGACTCGCCGGATCTCGAGACCACGCTGCACAAACTGGGATCCATCGCGCGGATCATCGGCGCCACACTGCGCGACACGGCGAACCCGACGATGCTCAACGCCGGCTACAAGGCGAACGTGATCCCGCAGACCGCGACCGCTGTCGTCGACTGCCGCGTACTGCCCGGTCGGCAGGCCGCGTTCGAGGCCGAGGTCGACGCGATCATCGGACCCGACGTGACCCGGGAATGGGTCACCAAGCTGGACTCGTACGAGACCACCTTCGACGGGGCGCTCGTGGACGCCATGAACGACGCGATCCTGGCCTTCGACCCGGACGGTCGCACGGTGCCGTACATGCTGTCCGGCGGCACCGACGCGAAGGCGTTCGCGAAACTCGGCATCCGGTGCTTCGGTTTCGCACCCCTGCGGCTGCCTCCAGAACTCGACTTCGCCGCGCTGTTCCACGGGATCGACGAGCGGGTCCCGGTCGACGGCCTGCTGTTCGGCACCGAGGTGCTCGAGCATTTCCTGCTGCACAGCTGAGCGGCGATGCGAAAGCGTTACCAATTCATCGCCGCTAACTAGTAACGCAAACGATCGGTACTCCGAAGTACCCGGTGATTCGGTTGTCGCCGAACCCACCCGGACCCAAGGAGCCCACATGTTCGTCTCGACTCGTTCGTCTCGCACCTCCAACCGACCATCTCGCGTCGTGCTCGGCGTCGCCGCCATGACGATGGCCCTGTCCGGCACCCTCCTGGCCACCGGCGCAGCCTCGGCCGCGCCGACGCTCTCACACGGATCCGTCCCCTACACGCCGACCATCACGAAGACCCCGGGTGCCGGGTGCTCGGCGGTCATCGGGGCGACCAAGCTCCCGCAGACCCGGCCGATGGACTACCGCGTGAAGGTCGACATCAAGCGATTCGGTCGAAACTGCGGGTCCTTCCTGCTGGCGGTGAAGTGGACGAACACGACGACCGGTGGCACGGGCGGGCAGTACCAGACCGTTCTGCCCGACGGCAGCGTCGAAGGCTTCAGCGACAACATCCTCGACGGATTCGGATTCGCGCCGGGTGCCGGGCGGATCACCTCGACCATCACCACCTACAGCAAGTCCGACGAGGAGGGAGAGATCGCCCTGCCGAACATCCCGGGCCGGTCCATCTTCACCCTGTACTGAACCCGCTGCGTCACAACGACGTTCGACGCCCGGGAACACGCCTGTCGTTTCCGGGCGTTGAATGGTGACACGGCGTGCCCGACCGGCACGCACCACGTCGAAAGGATGTGCACCGCACTCATGTCGAGCTACAACCCGTACGACGCACTGCCGGATCTGCCCTCGTTCACCGTCACATCGGAGAGCTTCGCCGACGGTGAAGCCCTGAAGAAGCCGCAGGTCAGCGGTATCATGGGGGCCGGCGGCGAGGATTCGTCTCCCCAGGTCAGCTGGTCAGGCTTCCCCGCCGAGACCAAGAGTTTCGCGGTCACCGTGTACGACCCCGATGCCCCCACGGCGTCCGGCTTCTGGCATTGGGCCGTCGCCGACATCCCGGTCTCGACGACGTCGTTGCCCGAGGGGGCAGGTGACGAGAGCGGGAGCGCGCTCCCGTCGGGAGCGGTCACGTTGGCCGGCGACGCCTCGGCCAAGCGGTTCATCGGTGCCGCGCCTCCGCCCGGGCACGGACCCCACCGGTACTTTTTGGTGGTGCACGCCGTGGACGTCGAGACCCTGGAACTGCCCGACGGCGCGACACCGGCGTTCCTCGGTTTCAACCTGTTCAGTCACGCGATCGCGCGAGCGGTGATCCACGGGACGTACGAGCAGCCCGCCGAATGAGCTGACGCATCACGCGACGAACGCCGTCGGGGCCTCAGGCCCCGGCGGCGTTCTCGTCGCGATGAGTGTGTTCAGAGCCGACCGCAGCCGCCAGGGAAGCGAAGCCGCCGGCACGCAACCGGTCGGCGATGCCGTCGTGGATGTCCTTGATCCACATGGGGCCGCCGTAGATGAAGCCGGTGTAACCCTGGATCAGCGACGCGCCCGCGCAGATACGCTCCCACGCCTGCTCGGGGGTCTCGATCCCGCCGACCGAGATGAGCTCGAGTCGGCCGCCCACGCGTCGGTACAACCGGCGCAACACCTCGAGGGACCGGTCCGCCAACGGCGCGCCGGACAGACCGCCCGCGCCGATGTCGCGGATGGTCGAATCATCGGTGCGCAGTCCGTCGCGACCGATGGTCGTGTTCGTGCAGACGATCCCGGCCAGCCCGAGCTCGACGGCCAGATCCGCGATGTCGTCGATGTCGGGGTCGCTGAGGTCTGGGGCGATCTTGACCAGTACCGGCGTGGTGGTGGCCCCGATGACGGCCGACAGCAGGGGGCGCAGGGAGGCGACGGCCTGCAGGTCCCGCAGGCCCGGGGTGTTCGGTGAGCTGACGTTGACCACGACGAGATCCGACAGCGGACCGAGCAACCGCGCGCTGATCAGGTAGTCGGCGACCGCGTCGGCGGGCTCGACGAGCTTCGTCTTGCCGATGTTGGCCGCCACCGGTACCGACCGGGAATCCCGTCGGCGCCCGGCCAGTCGCCGGGCCGCGGCGGACGCGCCGTGGTTGTTGAACCCCATCCGGTTGATCAGCGCGCGGTCGGCGGGCAGTCGGAACAGCCGCGGCGTGGGGTTCCCGGGCTGAGCCACCCCCGTGACCGTGCCGATCTCGGCGAACCCGAATCCGAGTGACCCCCAGGCGTTCACGGCCTCGGCGTTCTTGTCGAAACCGGCCGCCAGTCCCATCGGGGCGGGAAAGTCGATGCCGAAGACCGTGGTCCGCAGGATGGGGTCGTGGCGGGCGAACAACCGCGCGGACAGCGTCGTCACGACGCGGGTCGAACCGACCGTGGCCAGGGCCCGCGAGACGAGGGTGTGGATCCGCTCCGCGGGCAGCAGGAACATCGCACGCAGGAGGACGGGGTACAGGATCCGGTTGACGGGGCGCAGCAGCGAGCCGGATCGTGCTGACCTCACCGGGGGAGCATCGCTCACCGGTCGACCTCGGCGCTGTTGCGTTCGGCTCGTGTCTTCTTGCGTTTGAGCAGCACCTTGCGGGTGCCGTCGGAGTAGAGCCGGACGCGGGAGATCTCCCAGCCGCCGAACTCGGCCTCGATCGACAGCCGCATCGATGCGGTCACCCGGGTGACGTCCGGGGGCAGCCGGAGCGGGGTGTACTCGTAGTCGTCGCTGCCGGCCGTTGTCCACTCGCGGGGGAACCCGGGGCCGCGACCACCTGCTGTCGTGCGTCGCATGTCGCCTCCCATGGTCGTTGTCCTCACCGGATGATCTGGAGCCCCTCGCCGCGGGCGGAGAGCAGGTAGACGGTGCCGGTGGCGCTGTCGACCGCCAGCGAGTCCACCTGACCCACAGTGGCCAACCGTCGACGCTCCACCGGAATTCCGGTGGACAGATCGTAGGCCACGACCTGGTTGTTCCCGGTGGTCGCGACCCACGCCAGGTTCTTCGTGTCGTCGTAGCCTACGGCGTACGGGCCCGCCGCCACCGGATAGCGGAACTTCGCCACCAGTGGGTTCCCGTCGAATCCGAGGAACTCGTTGCCACGGGTGTCGGTGGTCAGGAACCGACCGTAGTGATCGACGGTGATGCTGGTCGCGCCGTCTCCGGCACGGAGTGCGGCCCCGAGCGACCCGTCGGTGACGTCGACCGTCGTGACCGACGACTGCGCCCGGTCCAGGGCCACCACCTGGCCGTCCCCGCGATCGGGGTCCGCCGAGGCCACCGCGATGCCGTCGACGCGGACGAATCCGGTGATGGTCCGCTCGATCGTGCCGTCGGCGCGGACCCGCAGGATCGACCCCGAGCCCGTCCCGACGAGCAGCGAGCCGTCGGTGAATTTCGCCAGGCTCAGCGGGTCGGGGGCCGGGATGCTCTGTTTCGACACCGCCCCGGTCCTCGTGTTCACCCGCACCACCGCATCGGGGGCGATCGCCGCGACAGCACCGTCGCCGACGGTCGCGATCGCGGTCACGGCCGTGGGCAACGTCACCCGACGCGGCGCCGGGTCCGCACCGGTTCCCGCGGTCGAGTAGATCTCCAGCGAGGCGCGATCGGCCCCGAGGACGGCGAGCGTCGAGGTCGACGGGTCGAGCGCCATCGACTGCGACGCCGGTGCGGGGATGACGGTCCCCGCGGCCGCGGCCGCGGTGGGAGGCGCGCTGATCGGCGTCTGAGGTGTGGTGGTGGGGACATTCGGGCTGCCCGACGAGCTGTTGCCGCAGGCGCCGACGGTCGAGATCACGAGCGCGCTCAGTGCGACGGCGAGGGCGGTCGAGGTGCGACGCGGCAGTACGGGCATGCGGTCCATAGTGCTGCACGCGCGCACCCACATCCGATCGCACCCGCGCGAGGGCGTGCCCCGCCCGTGCCCTGCCGTAGTGTCTGACGCCGTGACTGATGCGATGACGTGGACCCAGACTGTCGTGCTCGGGGCAGTGCAGGGACTGACCGAGTTCCTGCCGGTCTCGTCGTCGGGGCACCTCCGGATCGTGTCCGGGGTGTTCTTCGGTGACGACGCGGGCGCATCGTTCACCGCGGTCACCCAGCTCGGCACCGAGGCGGCCGTCCTCATCTACTTCCTGCGCGACATCATCCGCATCGTCGGCGCGTGGTTCCGCGGACTGTTCTCCGCCGACGAGCGCGGTCTCGACTACCGCATCGGGTGGTACGTGATCTTCGCCACCATCCCGATCGGTCTGCTCGGATTCGTGTTCAAGGACCAGATCCGCACCGGCGCGCGCAATCTGTGGCTCATCGCAACCATGCTGATCGTCTTCTCGCTCGTGATCTTCCTGGCCGAGCGGTACGGCACCCGGAAACGTCCCATCGAGCAGCTGACGCTGCGTGACGGTGTCACGATGGGCCTCGCGCAGTGCCTCGCCCTGGTCCCCGGGGTGTCCCGTTCGGGCGCGACCGCCAGCGCCGGGTTGTTCCTCGGTCTGCAACGCGAGGCGGCGGTGCGGTTCTCCTTCCTGTTGGCGATCCCTGCGGTGACCGCCTCGGGGTTGTTCAGCCTGCCGGACGCGTTCTCTCCCAGCGGCGAGGGACTCGAGGCGAGTGGCGTGCAACTGCTGGTCGCGACGCTCATCGCGTTCGTCATCGGCTACGCCTCGATCGCCTGGTTGCTGCGTTTCGTGGCCAAGCACTCGTTGAACTGGTTTGTCGGATATCGGGTCGTCGTCGGCCTGATCGTCCTCGGACTGCTGGCGGGCGGGGTGGTCAGCGCGACCTGATCGCCCCCGAGCGGACGCATAAGGTGAACGTGTGACTGTCATCCTGCTCCGCCACGGACGCTCGACCGCGAACACCTCGGGCGTGCTCGCCGGTCGCAGCATCGGGGTCGACCTCGACGACACCGGGCGTACGCAGGCACAGTCCCTGATCGACCGACTGTCCGAGGTCGCGACATTGGCCGCCGTGGTCCGCTCACCGCTGCAACGCTGCGAGCAGACCGTCGCGCCGCTGGTCGCCGACCGCGGACTCACCGAGATCGTCGACGACCGCCTCGTCGAGGTGGACTACGGGCAGTGGACCGGTCGCCCGATCAAGGACCTGCTGGGTGAGGACATGTGGAAGACGGTGCAGCAGCAACCGTCCGCCGCGATCTTCCCCGACGGTGAGGGCCTGGCCCACGTGCAGAGTCGCGCCGTGGCCGCCATCCGCGAACTCGACGCCGTGTACGGCGGGCCGGACGGCAGTGGTGTCTGGGTGGCCTGCTCGCACGGCGACGTCATCAAATCGATCCTCGCCGACGCCATGGGAATGCACCTGGACTCGTTCCAGCGGATAGTGGTGGAACCCGCCTCGATCAGCATCATCAGGTACAGCCCGTCCCGGCCGTACGTGCACACGGTGAACTCGACGGGTGTGAAGCCGTCCTTCCCCGCCCCACCGCCCCCGACCACGGACGCCTCGGCGGATCAGGGCTCGTCCGACGACGCGGTCATCGGCGGGTCGACCGGGGCGCCCGCCGCACCGACGGGCGGACACGCACCGCACTGACCACACCGGTCGGGTCTTTCGACCCATCGGGCAGTATTGAGACAACAGCTTGGAGGAGGTGCCATGCCCAGAGCGATACACGTGTTCCGCAGCCCGGATCGATTCGTCGCGGGGACCGTCGGCGCACCCGGCGACCGGACGTTCTATCTGCAGGCCACCCATGAGGCCCGCATCGTCAGCGTGATGTTGGAGAAGCAGCAGGTCCAGATCCTGGCCGACCGCATCGGCGCGCTGCTCGAGGAGATCCACCGCCGGTTCGGCACGCCGTTGCCGCCGGAGACCGATCGGGTCGAGGATCTCAGCCCGTTGCAGATGCCGGTCGACGCCGAGTTCCGGGTCGGGACCATGGGGTTGGGCTGGGACGCCGAGGCCGAGGCCGTCGTGGTGGAGCTGTTGGCCATCACCGAGGGCGAGTTCGACGAGAGCGTCGTCCTCGACGACACCGACGAGGGCCCCGACGCGGTGCGCGTCTTCCTGAGCACCGCGGCCGCACGGGAGTTCGCCGCCCGGTCGACCCGTGTCATCTCCGCGGGCCGTGAGCCGTGTCCGCTGTGCGCCGAACCGCTCGATCCGGCGGGCCACGTGTGTGTGCGCACCAACGGCTACAAGCGCGACGTCGCGATCGACAAGTCCATCGAGTTCGTCGACCCGATCGTCTTCGACGACCCCACGCTGCGCGCCGCGTTGGAGGACGCCGAGGACGACGACCCCTCCGACGACGACGATCCCGACTCCGATCGGTCCTGACCCGATGCCGCCCAGCGCTTCCGCGTCGGAGTCGCCCGAACCCGGGCGGGCTGTGGAGGTCGCGGAGATCCTGAGCGCCGGGGAACTCGAGCTCATCGGTCAGGTCCGCGGCGCGAGCAACGCCACGCTGGTCTGCGAGGCCGTCCTCGGTGACGACACCGTCCGCTGCGTCTACAAGCCGGTCCGCGGTGAGCAACCCCTGTGGGACTTCCCGGACGGCACCCTCGCCGGTCGCGAGATCTCGTCGTTCCTGGTCTCCGATGCGCTCGGATGGTCGGTCATCCCGGTCACGGTGCTGCGTGACGGTCAGTTCGGTCCGGGCATGGTGCAGCGTTGGATCGACACGCCCGAACCGAGCGACAGCGTCCCCGAGCACCTCGACCTCGTCGACCTCTGTCCCAGTGGCGCCATCCCGGACAACTTTCGCCGGATCATCGACGCGTACGACGCGCTCGGCGAAGAGGTGACACTGGTGCACGCCGACGACCCCCGCCTGCAGCGGATGGCGGTGCTCGACCTGCTGATCAACAACGCCGACCGCAAGGGCGGACACGTCCTGGAGGGCTGCGACGGCGAGGTGTACGGCGTCGACCACGGGATCTGCATGCACACCGAGGACAAGCTGCGCACCGTCCTGTGGGGGTGGGCCGGGGAGGCCATCCCCGCGCACCTCGTCGCCGACATCGACACCCTGCTGAGCACCCTGACCACGCCCACCTCGGTGCTGTCGGAGACGTTGCCGTCGCTGATCACGCCCGCGGAGATCGTCGCACTGCACGATCGGGCGCGCGACCTGGTCCGCAAGCCGGTCATGCCGACACCCGCGCGGTCGCGGCCGATACCGTGGCCGGCCTTCTAGACCCGACCCGTTCGGGGACGTCGCAGGTGAGGGGGCGGATGCTCGCCCCCGACCACCTCGCCCATATGGTGGACCGATGCAGTCGTGGTCAGATGTCGCGGTCCCTCCGCTCGCCGGGCAGGGCCCGCAACTCAGGCTCTACGACACCTCCGATCAACAGGTTCGGCCGGTCACACCCGGCCCGGTCGCGACGATGTACGTCTGCGGCATCACCCCGTACGACGCAACCCATCTGGGCCACGCCGCGACCTACGTGACGTTCGATCTGGTCAACCGGATCTGGCGCGACCTGGGCCACGAGGTCAACTACGTGCAGAACGTCACCGACGTCGACGACCCGCTGTTCGAGCGGGCCGACCGCGACGGTATCGACTGGCGCGATCTGGGACGCCGTGAGACGCAGCTGTTCTGCGACGACATGGCGGCGCTGCGGGTGCTGCCGCCGCGCGACTACATCGGCGCCGTGGAATCGATCGACGAGGTCGTCGAGGTCGTCGGCAAGCTCCTCGACTCCGGCGCGGCCTACATCGTCGACGACGCAACCCATCCCGACATCTACTTCCGCGCCGACGCCACCGAGCAGTTCGGCTACGAGTCGAACTACGACCGCGCGACGATGGATGAGTTCTTCGCCGAGCGCGGCGGCGACCCCGACCGGGCGGGTAAACGAGATCCGCTCGACGCCCTGATCTGGAGGGCGGCCCGCGACGGCGAACCGTCCTGGCCGTCGCCGCACGGCCCCGGACGTCCGGGATGGCACATCGAGTGCGCCGCAATCGCTCTCAACCGCCTGGGTGCGCCGTTCGACGTACAGGGTGGTGGCAGCGACCTGATCTTCCCGCACCACGAGTTCTCGGCCGCCCACGGCGAGGCGTTGACCGGCGAGCGCCGGTTCGCCAACCACTACGTCCACACCGGGATGATCGGCCTGGACGGCGAGAAGATGTCCAAGAGCCGGGGCAACCTGGTGTTCGTCTCGAAATTGCGGGCCGCCGGGGTCGACCCGAACGCGATCCGTCTGGCCCTGATCGCGGAGCACTACCGATCCGACCGGATGTGGACCGACACCACCCTCGACGAGGCGAGCGCGCGTCTGGCCCGGTGGCGGGACGCGATCGGCCGCGCCACCGCTCCCGATGCCACCGACACCATCGCCCGGGTCCGTCAGCACCTGGCCGACGACCTCGACACCCCGAAAGCGATTGCCGCGCTCGATGCCTGGGCGTCGGACGCCATCGGTGGCCTGGGGTCGGCAACCGACGCCGGCGCCGACATCGCGACCGCAGTCGACAGCCTGCTCGGCATCGTCCTGTAGACGCTGGCCGCCCGTCCCCGACCGATCCGGTGGTGAGCGTGCCTCACGTCCGGATGCGTGGGTAGAGTTCCCGCTGTGGCGAACACGCAGGAGATCGAGCCCGACACCACCGACGGCGTCTGGACGGTGGTCACCCGGACGTCCACCTACCTCCTCGATTTCGAGGAGATGACCCTGCTCCGCGCTCCGGGTGTGGGCGGGAGCACCGACGACACGTGGGCGGTGAGTCAACTGCGCCGCGATTCCGAGGACATCCCCCTGCTCGGCGTGAAGTCGTGTCGGGTCGGGGAATCGGCGCAGTTCTGGGTCCGCGCCGCCGACGATCCCGATGTCCGGACCTGGCGCATCACCACCCCGGTCGTCTCGATCGAGCGGATCAGCTGACCCGACCGGTCAGCTCCCGACGGCGACCTCGATGGTCCCGTCGACGACCCGGGCCGGGTACACCGGCAACGTTCCGATCGACGGGTCGTTGCACGCACCGTCGGCGAACGAGTAGGCGTACTGGTGCAGCGGGCACATGACCTTGGTGTCGTCGCTCTGTCCGTCGGCGATCGGACCGCCGCGGTGCGGACAGACCGCGGCGGTGGCCCGCACCGTGCCGTCGCCGAGGAGGAAGACCGCGACCTGTGCACCGTCCACGGCGTAGGCGCGACCCTCACCTCGGGTGAGGTCGGTGACCGATCCGACCGGTGTGAAGGCGACCTCGGTGGCGGCCTCGGTGGTCATCGGACCGGCACCCGGGGGAGCGGCAACAGCGGCAACGCCGAGACGAACTGTGCGGGCGATCGTGGTTCGGTGCGCTCCTCCCACGGGTCGCGGTACTGGCCGACGGCCGTGGTCACCCGCTCGTGCAGACCGTCGACGAGACCGTCGCGGTCGTCGACGAGGACGGCCCGCAGCTCGTCGATCCCGACACGGGGAACCCACGCATACGTGCGTTCGAGCCACTTGGCCTGCTCGCGGTAGTACTGGATGAAGATGCCGCACAGTCGGATCACCTCGGCACTCGAATCCACCGTCGCCAGCAGGTCGCCCTTGCGGATGTGTGCGCCCGCGGCCCCGCCGACGTAGATCTCCCACCGATCCGACGCCCCACCGTCGGCACCGACGGCGACCACACCGAAGTCCTTGCACAGCGACTCGGCACAGTTCCGGGGGCACCCGGTGACGGCCAGCTTGAGTTTCGCGGGCGCTTCGAGCCCCTGGAATCGCTGTTCGATGGCGATGCCCAGCGCGGTCGAGTCACCGAGGCCGAACCGGCAGTAGTCGGTGCCCACGCAGGTCTTCACGGTCCGGAAGCTCTTGCCGTAGGCGAAACCCGACGGCATGTCGAGGTCGCCCCACACCTTGGGTAGATCCTCCTTCGTGACGCCCAGCAGATCGATGCGCTGTCCGCCGGTGATCTTCACCATCGGGATCGAGTACTTGTCGGCCACGTCGGCGATCCGGCGCAACTGTGCGGCAGTGGTGACGCCGCCCTTGATCTGCGGGACCACCGAGAACGTGCCGTCCCGTTGGATGTTGGCGTGCACCCTGTCGTTGATGAACAGCGCGCCGCGCTCGTCGGTCCACTCCGGGCCCCAGATGACCCGCAGCAGCGAGGCCAGCGGCATCTTGGCCGCGGCGTCCTCGCCGGCGGGGGCCAGCTTCTCGAACACCTCCGAGACCGAACGGATCCCGCTCGCGCGGATGGCCCCGATCAGCTCCGGCTTGGTCATCGGGATGGCGGGTACGTACCAGTCGGCGGAGACGTCGACGGCCAGATCGTCGCCCGCGGCGAACGCCACGATGTCGGAGACGAGTCCCTTGCAGGATCCGCAGCCCTTGCCCGCACGGGTCGCCGCGACCACCTCAACGAGACTCGTCGCGCCACCGCGGACACATCCCACGATCTGGCCCTTGGTGACGCCGTTGCAGTTGCAGACCTGGGTCTCGTCGGACAACTCGGCCGCGCCGGTCTCGGCCGACGGCGTCCCCATGTCGAAGAGCATGCTGATGCGCTCGTCGGGGAGCGCGACCTTCTCGTCGAAGGCCTGCGTCAGGAAGGCGGCCTTGCTGATGTCGCCGAGCAGCATCGCGCCGATCAGTCTGTTGTCACGGACGACCACCGATTTGTATGTGCCGCTGCGGGGTTCGTAGAACTGGACGAACTCGTCGTCGTCCCGCTCGGGTCCCTTGACACCCATTGCGGCGACATCGACACCGGCCACCTTGAGCTTCGTCGTCAGTCGTGAGCCGTGGTACGCGGCCTTCGGATCAGCGCCGGTGAGCACGTCGGCGAGGACCGCGGCCTGCTCCCAGAGCGGGGCGACGAGACCGTAGACCTCGCCGCGGTGCTGGCAGCACTCACCGACGGCGTAGATCGATCCCTCGTCCTCGCAGCGCATCTGGTCGTCGACGACGATGCCGCGTTCGATGACCAGCCCGGCACCACGGGCGATCTCGACGTTCGGCCGGATGCCCGCGGTGACCACGATCATGTCGGCGGGCAGGGTGGTGTCGTCGTTGAAGCCGACGCCGGTGACCACTCCGTCGGGGTCGCGCAGCACCGAGGTCGTCCGCTTCGACGTGTGCACACCGACCCCGAGTGACTCGATCTTGGTGCGCAGCACGCGCCCACCGCGTTCGTCGAGTTGCTGGTTCATCAGGTGACCGGGGGAGTGCACGACGTCGACATCGAGACCCTGCGTGCGCAATCCGTATGCGGCCTCCAGTCCCAACAGCCCGCCGCCGATGACCACCGCGCGCACGTCGTCGGCCGCCTGCGCCATCTGCAGCATCCCGTTGGTGTCGGCGATGGTGCGGAACCCGAACACCCCGCGGGCCAGTCGGCCGTCGGGTTCGCGCAGACCGTCCATGTTGGGGAAGAAGGTGGTGCTGCCGGTGGCGATGATCAGCACGTCGTAGTCGACGATCCGATCGCTCTCGCAGGTCACGTTTTTCGCGAACCGGTCGATGCGTCGGACGCGGTCGCCCGCGTGCAGGGTGACGCCGTTCTCCCGGTACCAGGCCATGGGATTGAGCATCAGGTCGTCGTCGTCGATGGTGTTGTCGCCGGAGAGCACGTGCGACAACATGATCCGGTTGTAGTTGCCGTAGGGCTCGTCGCCGACCATCGTGATGTCGAACATCTCGGCACCGCCCCGCGAGAGGATCTCCTCGACGGTCCGTGCACCGGCCATCCCGTTGCCGACCACCACCAGCCGACGGCGGGCCGGCCCCGACGTGGCGGTCGCGGTCTCCTCGCTCAAAAGATCACGAGCCCGAAGTCGACGACGATCTCTCCACTGGCGCCCTGCGGCGCCGCGAACACCAACTCGAGCACCGAATCCGGGTCGACGTCCTCGACGACCCGCAGCGGCACGTTCACCGACGCCTTCGCGCCGATCGGGAACATCCGCATGGACGCGCCATCGCGCGTGAGGGTGACGTAGACCAGTTCGTCGGAGCTGTTGCCGCCGCGGAAGTACAGCGGTTGGGCGGTCATCCCGGCCGGGACGAGGAAGGTGAGGGACGGGTCCAGCGGTGCGGGCTTGGTGAGGCCGGTACCGGTGAAACCGAACACACCCTGCAGGAACTTCGGAGTGGTCGACATGAGCGCCAGTGTTCGTGGCCGGGGTCAACCCGCATTTGCGCCCGCGTTACGACTCGATTGTCAGGTGCTCACGGTCGCGGCGACGGGCCGGTGATCACGCCCCGAACGAACCGGGACCGCGTCTGCGCAGGTACTTCTCGAACTCGGCGGCGAGGGCGTCGCCGTCGATCTTCGACATCGCGTCGTCCACGGAGACCTCCGCGTCGCCGCGCTCCTCGAGTCCGCGGACGTACTCGGCGATCTCCTCGTCGTCCTCGGTCATCTCGGTGACGGCCTGTTCCCACTCCTCGGCCTGCCCCGGGAGGTCACCGAGCGGGACCTCGATGTCGAGGACCTCCTCGACCTGGCTCAGCAACGCGACCGTCGCCTTCGGGTTGGGCGGGGTGGACACGTAGTGCGGAACTGCGGCCCAGAACGACACCGCCGGGATACCCGCGTTGACGCACTGGTCCTGCAACACGCCGGTGATGCCGGTGGGTCCTTCGTACCGGCTCTCCTGCAGGTTGTAGGCCAGTGCGGAGTCGGTGCTGTACGCGGTACCGGTGACCGGTACCGGTCGGGTGTGCGGCGAGTCGGCCAACAGCGCACCCAGGATGACCATGGTCTGGACGTTCAACGCCCGCGCAAGGTCCAGGATCTCCGCGCAGAAACCCCGCCAGCGCATGTTGGGTTCGATGCCGCGCAGCAGAACGATGTCGCGGTCGGATCCGGGCGGGCTGCACCACGAGATCGACGTGGTCGGCCAGTCAATACGTCGTGTGACACCATCGATCTGCTTTACGATGGGACGGTTGACCTGGAAGTCGTAGTAGTCATCGGAGTCGATGTCGACGAGCGGCTGCGCGTCCCAGATCAATGCCAGATGTTCGACCGCACCGCTCGCTGCATCGCCCGCGTCATTCCAGCCCTCGAAGGCCGCTACCAGGATCGGCGTCCGCAGGGTGGGAAGATCTCCGGTCGCATCAGCGTTCACTGAACCAGCCTACGACCGAACACCGATAGGGAGCGAACTACCCTGAACACCATGTCTGCACCCACACGAAGCGCCTCGTACGACTCGGCCTTCCTCGATGCCATGGCCAAACGGGTCCTGATCGGCGACGGAGCCATGGGCACCATGCTGCAGGCGGCCGACCTGACGCTGGACGACTTCCTCGGTCTCGAGGGCTGTAACGAGATCCTCAACGACACCCGCCCCGAGGTGCTGGCCGCGATTCATCGCGCGTACTTCGAGGCCGGCGCCGATGCGGTCGAGACCAACACCTTCGGCTGCAACCTGTCCAACCTCGGCGACTACGACATCGCCGACCGCATCCGTGAGCTCGCCCGCAAGGGTGTGGCGATCGCGAAGGGCGTGGCCGACGAGATGGGTCCGTCCTCGGACGGCACACCGCGTTTCGTCCTCGGGTCGATCGGTCCGGGCACCAAGCTGCCCAGCCTCGGCCACACCACGTTCGAGGTCATCCGGGACGCGTACCAGGAGTGCGCGATGGGAATGCTCGAGGGCGGCGCCGACGCCATCCTCATCGAGACCTCGCAGGACCTGCTCCAGGTGAAGGCGGCCGTGCTGGCCTCCAAGCGCGCGATGGTCGACCTCGGTCGACGGATCCCGATCATCTCCCACGTCACGGTCGAGACGACCGGGACGATGCTGCTGGGCTCGGAGATCGGTGCGGCCCTGGCCGCGATCGAGCCGCTCGGCGTCGACCTCATCGGCCTGAACTGTGCGACCGGTCCGGCCGAGATGAGCGAGCACCTTCGCTACCTCTCCAAGCACGCCCGCATCCCGGTGTCGGTCATGCCGAACGCCGGTCTGCCGCAGCTCGGGCCGAAGGGCGCCGAGTACCCCCTGATGCCGGATGAGCTCGCAGAGGCCGTCAGCGGCTTCGTGTCCGACTACGGCCTGTCGTTCGTCGGCGGTTGCTGCGGCACCACCCCCGAGCACATCGCGCAGTTGGCGGAGGCCGTGCGCGGCTCGACCAAGGGCACGCGGACCGTGGAGCACGAGCCCGAGGTCTCGTCGCTGTATGCGTCGGTGCCGTTCGAGCAGGAGAACAGCTTCATGATGGTCGGGGAGCGGACCAACTCCAACGGCTCCAAGGCGTTCCGCGAGGCCATGCTCTCCGGCGATTACCAGAAGTGCCTGGACATCGCGAAGGACCAGACCCGCGACGGTGCGCACATGCTCGACCTCAACGTCGACTACGTGGGCCGTAACGGTGCCGATGACATGACCGCGCTCGCCACCCGACTCGCCACCGCGTCGACGCTGCCGATCATGTTGGACTCCACCGAGCCCGCCGTCATCAAGGCCGGCCTGGAGGCGCTCGGTGGCCGCTGCGCGGTGAACTCGGTCAACTACGAGGACGGCGACGGCCCCGAGTCGCGGTTCACGAAGATCATGGAGATGGCCGTCGAGCACGGTGCCGCCGTGGTCGCGTTGACGATCGACGAGGAAGGGCAGGCACGTACTGCCGACACGAAGACCGCGATCGCCGAGCGGCTCATCACCGACATCACCACCAACTGGGGCCTCGGCGAGGAAGACATCATCATCGATGCCCTCACCTTCCCGGTGTCCACCGGTCAGGAAGAGACCCGGATGGACGGAATCGAGACGATCGAGGCCATCCGCCGGATCAAGGAAGCCCACCCGGCTGTCCACTTCACCCTGGGTATCTCCAACATCTCGTTCGGTCTGAACCCGGCCGCACGTCAGGTTCTCAACTCGGTGTTCCTGCACGAGTGCGCTCAGGTCGGTCTCGACACCGCGATCGTGCACGCATCGAAGATCGTGCCGATGGCCCGCATCCCCGACGACCAGCGTGAGGTCGCGCTGGACCTCGTCTACAACCGTCGCGGCGTGGAGGGAACACGCAGCGAGGGCAACTCCGACTACGACCCGCTGCAGACCCTGATGGGTCTGTTCGAGGGAGTCTCGGCTGCCTCGGCACGGGAGAGCCGCGCCGAGGAGATGGCGAAGCTGCCGTTGTTCGAGCGCCTCGAGCGCCGCATCGTCGACGGGGAGCGCAACGGTCTCGAGTCCGATCTCGACGACGCGATGAAAGAGGTCCCGCCGCTCAAGATCATCAACGAGACGTTGCTCTCCGGCATGAAGACGGTCGGCGAGCTGTTCGGATCGGGTCAGATGCAGTTGCCGTTCGTGCTGCAGTCGGCCGAGGTCATGAAGATGTCGGTCGCGCATCTCGAGCCGCACATGGAGGCCACCGGCGAGGACGGCAAGGGCCGCATCGTGCTGGCCACGGTGAAGGGCGACGTCCACGACATCGGCAAGAACCTGGTCGACATCATCCTGTCCAACAACGGCTACGAGGTCGTCAACATCGGCATCAAGCAGCCGATCGCGACGATCCTCGAGGTCGCCGAGGACAAGCGTGCCGACGTGATCGGCATGTCCGGACTGCTGGTCAAGTCCACGGTCGTCATGAAGGAGAACCTGCAGGAGATCAACTCCCGCGGGCTCGCCGAGAAGTACCAGGTCCTCCTCGGTGGTGCCGCGCTGACCCGCGGTTACGTCGAGAACGACCTCAGCGAGACCTACGAGGGCGACGTGCACTATGCGCGTGACGCGTTCGAGGGTCTGCGTCTGATGGACGACATCATGTCGGCCAAGCGCGGCGGCGGATCCACGCAGGACCCCGCGGTGAAGGCAGCGGCGGAGGCGAAGACCGCCGAGCGCAAGGCCCGCCACGAGAAGTCGGCGCGGATCGCGGCCAAGCGCAAGGCCGAGGCGGCACCCGTCGAGGTGCCTGCACGCTCGGACGTCGCCGCCGACAACCCGATCCCGGTCCCACCGTTCTGGGGATCGCGGATCATCAAGGGCATCCCGATCGCGGACTACCGCAACCTGCTCGACGAGCGTGCGCTGTTCCTGGGCCAGTGGGGTCTGCGTGAGACCCGTACCGGTGACGGGCCGTCGTACGAGGAACTGGTGGAGACCGAGGGTCGGCCGCGTCTGCGCGAGTGGATCGCCCGGCTCTCGACCGAGAACATCCTGCAGCACGCGGCGGTCGTCTACGGCTACTACCCGGCGGTCAGTGAGGGCGACACGATCCACGTGTTGGCCGAGCCGACGCCGGACGCCGAGACGGTCTTCAGCTTCGAGTTCCCGCGCCAGCAGCGCAGTCGGTTCCTGTGCATCTCCGACTTCATCGCCTCGCGTGAACGGGCCCGGGAACTGAATCAGGTCGACGTGCTGCCGTTCCAGCTGGTCACGATGGGACAACCCATCGCCGACTTCGCCAACGAGCTGTTCGCCAAGGACGCCTACCGCGACTACCTCGAGGTGCACGGTATCGGCGTGCAGCTGACCGAGGCGCTGGCGGAGTACTGGCATCAGCGGGTGCGGTCGGAACTGACGTTCGGCGACTCCTCGGCCGCTTCTGACGATCCGGACTCGCCGCAGGGCTTCTTCGACCTGAAGTACCGGGGCGCGCGGTACTCCTTCGGGTACGGGGCCTGCCCCGACCTCGAGGACCGCGCGAAGATGGTCGCGCTGCTCGAGCCGGAGCGGATCGGTGTGGAGCTGTCCGAGGAGTTGCAGCTGCATCCCGAGCAGTCCACCGACGCCTTCGTCCTGCACCACCCCGAGGCCAAGTACTTCAACACGTAAGGCACCGTGAACCGATCTGATCTGCCGGTACCCGATCTCGGCCGGCAGGAGTTCGAGTTGCCGCGTGCCGTCCTGTGGGACATGGACGGCACGCTGCTCGACTCCGAGAAGCTGTGGGACGTCGCGATGGCCGAGCTCGCGGAGCGACTCGGCGTCACGATGACCGTCGAGCTGCGCCAGTCGACCCTCGGCAACTCGATGCAGGGGGCGATGACCAAGCTCTACGTCGCCGCGGGCACACCCGAGGCCGACCGTGACCTCGATGCGCAGGCGGAGTGGATCCGTGGCCGGGTGGCCGAGCTGTTCGCCGGCGGCATCCCGTGGCGTCCGGGCGCCGACGCGGCCCTCGACACCGTCGCGTCGCTGGGGATCCCGATGGTGTTGGTGACCAACACCGAGCGTGGCCTGACCGAACGTGCGCTGCCCACGATCGGCAAGCACCGCTTCGCGCACACGTTGTGCGGCGACGAGGTCGCCGAGGGCAAACCCGCCCCCGACCTGTATCTCGCGGCCGCCGCGGCGGTCGGTGCGACCCCGGCCCAGTGCCTGGCCGTGGAGGACTCACCGACCGGTACCGAGGCCGCGACGGCGGCGGGCTGCCCGGTGCTGGTCGTCCCGTCCGACGCCGAGGTCCCGCCGGGACCGGGCCGTACCTTCCGGGACGGGCTCGTGGGTCTCGACATCGCCGACGTCGTCACCGCCTGGCGCCCGATCGGGTCGTCCGGCGACGCCGTGGGACACTGATCCCTCGTGAAGACCTTCGACGAACTCTTTATCGAGCTCACCGACCGCGCCGCGACCCGCCCCGAGGGCAGTGGGACCGTCGCCGCACTCGACTCTGGGGTGCACACGCTGGGCAAGAAGATCATCGAGGAGGCCGGTGAGGTGTGGCTGGCCGCCGAGCACGAGCCCGACGAGTCACTCGCCGAGGAGATATCTCAATTGCTCTATTGGCTCCAGGTGATGATGATCAAGCGTGGCCTGACCCCGGCCGATGTGTACAAGCACCTCTGACCCTAAGGACCGATCCCCATGCTGCGGGTAGCTGTACCCAACAAAGGCGCGCTGTCCGACTCGGCCGCCGCGATGCTCGCCGAGGCGGGCTATCGACGTCGGACCGACGCCAAGGACCTGACCGTGCTCGACGCGGCCAACGACGTCGAGTTCTTCTTCCTCCGTCCCAAGGACATCGCGATCTACGTGGGCTCGGGTGAGCTCGACCTCGGCATCACCGGCCGCGACCTCGCCCTGGACTCCCTGGCCCCGGTTGTCGAACAGCTGTCCCTGGGCTTCGGAGGATCCACCTTCCGCTACGCCGGTCCGGCCGACCGCGAGATGTCGGCCGCCGACCTGGCCGGGTCGCGCATCGCCACCTCGTTCGCGAACATCGTGCGCGCCGACCTCGACTCCCGCGGCATCGACGCCGAGATCATCCGGCTCGACGGTGCGGTGGAGATCTCCATCCAGCTCGGCCTGGCCGACGCGATCGCCGACGTGGTCGGCTCGGGACGCACGCTGCGCCAACACAACCTGAAGGCGTTCGGCGATGTCATGTGCGCATCGGAGGCGGTTCTGGTCAGCGGCGCCGATGTCGAGCCGTCCCGTGCCGCCAAGCAGCTCATCGCCCGTGTGCAGGGCGTCGTGGTCGGTCAGCAGTACGTGATGATGGACTACGACTGCCGCAAGGACCTGCTCGATCGAGCGGTTGCCATCACCCCCGGTCTGGAGTCGCCGACGGTGGCGCCGATGGCCGACGACGACTGGGTGGCTGTGCGTGCGATGGTCCCGCGCAGCGGCCACCAGAACGTCATGGACGACCTGTCGGAGATGGGCGCCAAGGCGATCCTCGCCAGCGACATCCGGTCCTGCCGCTTCTGACCCCGGTCGAGCTCAGAGTCGGTTGAGCAACACCGTCTGGCTGGAGCGGCCGACCGGACCGGACTCGTCGAACAGATCGGCGGCGGTGTAGCCGAAGCCGGACGCTCCCACGGTGAGTTCCGCATCCACACCGAACCAGTCGCCGGTGGGCACGCGGTGCAGGTGGATCGTGGTGTCGGTGTTCATCCACGTCCACTCACGCGGCGAGAGCGTGCTGCCGAGCCCGTTGGCGATGTCGACGACGCAGCAGAACCGCGACAGCGGCGACGCGGTCTCGCCCTCGACGATGTCGATGCGGGGGCGCAGCCAGGTGAGTCCGGGTCGGCCTGCCGCCGGATCCGAGCGCTCGAAGTCAACCGATGCGATGAACCCGCTGCCCGCCCACCCCGTGGAGGTCCAGTCCGGCAGTTCGCCACCGCCACCGCCGTCGGCCGGGGTCGGTGGGGAGATCGACTCCCCGGCGAGCTCGGCGGTGTCCGACGTCGCGAGCAACCACGCGGTGGCACGCGCCGCCGTCCGATACCGGCCATCGGGTCCGAGGACGTCGAGCTCGGCCTGGATCTGCGAGATCTGCCTGCCCGGTCGGATCGTGATCGCGCGAGTCCTGTTCTCCGACAACCCGATCGCTCCCAGAATGTCGATCGTCACGCGGGACATGGACAGTCCGGGCGCGTGATCGACCGATTCGAGTGCGCGCATCAGCAGCGCCGACGGCGGGCCGCCGTGTTGGATCGTGTCGGTCCAGACACTCTCCGTGGCCGTGGCCGGGGCGAAGTGCTCGTATCCGTCGGTGGCACCGAGAGGCACGTAATAAGCCGCGCCGGTGGGCTCGGTCGAGCTCACGAGGCGAGGTAGTCCGCGGCGGAATCCTCGGCGGGCCGGCCGGGCCATCCCGGGTAGGCCGGGATCTCGCCGCCGAACTCCGGGCACCGGGCCTTGTGGTCGCACCACTGGCACATACGCGACTTCTTCGGCCGGAAATCCCCGGTGGCGCCGGCCTCGGTGATGGCCCGCCAGATCGCGGTGAGGGTGCCCGCGAATCGCTCGAGCTCGTCGCGGTCGGGTGTGTACCGGAGTTGCTGGCCGTCGGCCAGGTACATCAGCTGCAGGCGGGCCGGCACCACGCCGCGCAGTCGCAGGATGGCCAGCGCGTAGAACTTCATCTGGAACAGCGCGCGCGCCTCGAACAATTCGCTGGGGGAGCGACCGGTCTTGTAGTCGACCACCCGGACCTCACCCGTGGGTGCGACGTCGATCCGATCCACGAAGCCCCGCAATGCGACGTCGTCGGCCAGATCGACCTCGATGCGCAGCTCGCAGGACTCCGCCTCGAACGCGGTCGGATCCTCCATCTCGTAGTAGGTGGTGAGCAGCCGATGCGCCTCGGCGAGGAACGCCGGGACGTCGGTGTCGGGTACCAGCGCGCGCAGCGCGGGCTCCTTCTCACACAGCGTGTCCCACGCCGCGTCGACCAACACGTCGGCGGTGTCGGGGGTGCGCAGGTGCGCGGGCATGTCGAACAGGTTCTCCAGCGCGGAGTGCACGACGGTGCCCTTGACCTGCGCGGTGGTCGACGTCTCGGGAAATTTGTCGATGGCGCGGTATCGATAGAGCAGCGGACACTGCTTGAAATCGGCTGCGCGCGACGGCGACAGCGCGGGGCGTCGCGGTCCCTCCGGAACCGGATCGACCAGCGATGCGGGGTTGTTCTCGAACGTCGTACTCACACCTGGCAGGGTATGGCAGATGTACGACAGACCCGCGCAGGACGCGACCCGATGACCGTCTCCGCGAGTTTCGAACCCGGTGACCGTGTGCAGCTCACCGACACCAAGGGCCGCAAGTTCACCGTCCACCTCGAGGTGGGCAAGAGCTTCCACACCCATCACGGCGCCATCGCGCACGACGACCTGATCGGCGCGGACGAGGGCAGCATCGTCACCTCGACCGGCAACGCCCAGTACCTGGCGCTGCGCCCGCTGCTCACCGACTACGTCCTGTCGATGCCCCGTGGCGCACAGGTGATCTACCCCAAGGACGCCGCGCAGATCGTCGCGGAGGGCGATGTCCACCCCGGTGCGGTGGTGCTCGAGGCCGGCGCCGGTTCCGGCGCGCTGACCTGTTCCCTGCTGCGCGCGGTCGGTCCGACCGGTCGGGTGATCTCCTACGAGGTGCGCGACGACCATGCCGAACACGCGGTGCGCAACGTCGAGACGTTCTTCGGCGGACGCCCGGACAACTGGGACCTCGTCCTGGGCGACATCGTCGACTACGGCGCGACCGAGAACTCCCGCGCATCGGTGGACCGGGTGATCCTGGACATGCTCTCGCCCTGGGAGACCCTCGAGACCGTGTCCGCGGTGTTGCGCCCCGGCGGGGTCCTGATCGTCTATGTGGCGACCGTCACACAGTTGTCGCGCGTCGTCGAGGCCCTGCGTGAACTGCAGTGCTGGACCGAACCGCGCTCCTGGGAGTCACTGGTCCGAGAGTGGAACGTGGTCGGTCTCGCCGTCCGGCCGTCACACAAGATGCAAGGTCACACCGCGTTTCTGGTCTCCGCCCGCCGGCTCGCCGACGGCACCGTCACCCTGCGACCCCAGCGCAGGCCCAGCAAGGGTTGACGGTCGCCGACGCCGAAGCATCCGCCAGGGAACGGGCCGGTTGACGAGACGTCGACACCGAACGTCGCGCGGTGTGGGGCACAACGGCCGACACGCCGGTAACGTGAGGGAACGGTGAAACCATTGGTGTTCCGCCGGGGAGAGGAGTCAGCAATGACCGAATCTGACCGAGACAATGCCCGGGACGCGTCCGAGACCAGTACGCGTTCCACCGACTCGGGTGAGACCCCCGTGCCCGACACCGGCGGGCGAGGCCCGTTCGGACGCCCCGGCGACACGCCCGGGAGCAACGATTCACAGGCGCGCATCGACACCCTGACGGCGCGCAACACGAAGCTGTTGGAAACCCTCAAGGAGGCGCGGCAACAGCTCCTCGTGTTGCGCGAGGAGGTCGATCGACTCGGCCAGCCGCCGAGCGGCTACGGCGTGCTGCTGTCGACGTACGAGGACTCCACCGTCGACGTGTTCACCTCCGGCCGCAAGATGCGCCTGACGGTCTCGCCGAACATCGAGGTCGACTCCCTCAAGCGTGGGCAGACGGTGCGCCTCAACGAGGCCCTGACCATCGTCGAGGCTTGCGACTACGACCTTGTCGGTGAGATCAGCACCCTGCGCGAGGTTCTCGGGAACGGCGACCGCGCCCTGGTGGTCGGTCACGCCGACGAGGAGCGCGTCGTCTGGTTGGCCGAGCCGCTGACGGGTGAGGTCGACGGCGAGGACGGCAAACGTCGCAAGCTGCGGCCCGGCGACTCGTTGCTCGTCGACACCAAGGCCGGGTTCGCCTTCGAGCGTGTGCCCAAGGCCGAGGTCGAGGATCTCGTGCTCGAGGAGGTGCCCGACGTCGGGTACGAGGACATCGGTGGTCTCGGCCGCCAGATCGAGCAGATCCGCGATGCGGTCGAGCTCCCGTTCCTGCACAAGGACCTCTTCCGCGATTACGACCTGCGTCCGCCCAAGGGTGTCCTGCTCTACGGTCCTCCCGGCTGCGGCAAGACGCTGATCGCCAAGGCGGTCGCGAACTCGCTGGCCAAGAAGATCGCGTTGGCCCGCGGCGACGACGCCCGCGAGGCGAAGTCGTACTTCCTCAACATCAAGGGTCCCGAGCTGCTCAACAAGTTCGTCGGCGAGACCGAGCGGCACATCCGCCTGATCTTCCAACGAGCCCGTGAGAAGGCCTCCGAGGGCACCCCGGTGATCGTGTTCTTCGACGAGATGGACTCGATCTTCCGCACCCGCGGATCGGGTGTCTCCTCCGATGTGGAGACCACGGTCGTCCCGCAGCTGCTCAGCGAGATCGACGGCGTCGAGGGACTCGAGAACGTCATCGTCATCGGTGCGTCCAACCGCGAGGACATGATCGACCCCGCGATCCTGCGTCCCGGCCGTCTCGACGTGAAGATCAAGATCGAGCGTCCCGACGCCGAGTCGGCGATCGACATCTTCTCGAAGTACCTCGTCGACACCCTGCCGATCCACACCGACGACATCGACGAGTTCGGTGGTGATCGCGCCGCGTGCGTCGCGGGGATGATCGAGCGCGTGGTGGAGAAGATGTACGCCGAGAACGAGGACAACCGGTTCCTGGAGGTCACCTACGCCAACGGCGACAAGGAGATCATGTACTTCAAGGACTTCAACTCCGGTGCGATGATCCAGAACGTCGTCGACCGGTCGAAGAAGTACGCGATCAAGTCGCAGCTCGAGACCGGCACACCGGGCCTGCGGGTGCAGCATCTCTTCGACTCCATCCTCGACGAGTTCGCCGAGAACGAAGATCTGCCCAACACCACCAATCCCGATGACTGGGCCCGTATCTCGGGCAAGAAGGGCGAGCGGATCGTGTACATCCGTACGCTTGTCACCGGCAAGAGCGCAGGCGCGAGCCGCGCCATCGACACCGAGACGAACACCGGCCAGTATCTGTAGCCGCCGTCGTGTCCGCCACCGAGTGGGTCGTGAAGGCCCACTCGGTGGTGGCACTAGGCTTTGGTGATGCAGCGAATCATCGGCACCGAGGTCGAGTACGGGATCTCCGCGCCCAACGATCCGAGCGCCAACCCGATCATGACGTCCACGCAGGCCGTGCTGGCCTACGCGGCCGCCGCGGGCGTCCCGCGGGCCAAGCGCACCCGGTGGGATTACGAGGTCGAGTCACCCCTGCGTGATGCCCGCGGGTTCGACTTCAGCCGTGGGTCCGGACCGGCGCCGATCATCGACGCCGACGAGGTCGGTGCGGCGAACATGATCCTGACCAACGGGGCCCGTCTGTACGTCGACCACGCCCACCCCGAGTATTCCGCGCCCGAGGTCACCGATCCGATGGACGCGGTGATCTGGGACAAGGCGGGCGAGCGCGTGATGGAGGCGGCCGCACGACACGTGGCGAGCGTCCCCGGAGCCCCGAAACTCCAGCTCTACAAGAACAACATCGACGGCAAGGGCGCCTCCTACGGCACCCACGAGAACTACCTGATGGCCCGGGAGACCCCGTTCGCGTCGGTCATCACCGGTCTCACACCGTTTTTCGCGTCCCGGCAGGTGTTCACCGGTTCCGGTCGGGTGGGTATCGGCCAGTCCGGTGACGAGCCCGGTTTCCAGCTGTCGCAGCGAGCGGACTACATCGAGGTCGAGGTCGGCCTCGAGACCACCCTCAAGCGCGGCATCATCAACACGCGCGACGAGCCGCACGCCGACCCCGACCGCTACCGGCGTCTGCACGTCATCATCGGTGACGCGAACCTGGCCGAGACCTCGACCTACCTCAAGGTCGGCACCACCTCGTTGGTGCTCGACCTGATCGAGGCCGGTGTCGACCTGTCCGACCTCGAACTGGCCCGTCCGGTACACGCGGTCCACGTCATCAGCCACGATCCCGGGCTGACCGCGACCGTGGCGCTCGCCGACGGTCGTGAGATGACCGCCATTGCGCTGCAACGGATCTACCACGAGAGGTGTGCCCGCTTCCACGCCGAGAACCACGGCGACGACGCCCGCGCCAAGCATGTGCTCGACACCTGGGCCGACATCCTGGACCGTCTCGACCGCGACCCGATGGAGTGCTCGGACCTGCTCGACTGGCCGGCCAAGCTGCGGCTGCTCGAGGGCTTCCGGCAACGCGAGAACCTGGGCTGGTCGGCACCGCGTCTGCAGCTGGTCGACCTGCAGTACTCCGACGTCCGCCTCGACAAGGGTCTGTACAACCGTCTCGTCGCGCGCGGTTCGATGCAGCGTCTGACCACCGAGGCCCAGGTCATGGAGGCCGTCGGCACCCCGCCGGAGAACACTCGTGCGTACTTCCGCGGCGAGTGCCTGCGCCGCTTCGGTGCCGACATCGCGGCGGCGAGTTGGGACTCGGTGATCTTCGATCTGGGCGGCGACTCGCTGGTGCGGATCCCCACCCTCGAGCCGCTGCGTGGCAGTCGCGCCCACGTCGGCGCTCTCCTCGATTCGGTCAACTCGGCCGCCGAACTCGTCGACCAACTGACCAACTGAGGTCGTATCCGACACCCTCGACCGGCGCCACGGTGCGCGACCCGTTCACAACCCCGTCCCGGTAGGGTGTTCATACGGAGCTCCTGCTGTTGCACCAGTGGGGGATCGCAGGCTCAAGGAGGCAGCAATGGCGCAGGAACAGACACGGCGAAGTGGCGGCGGGGACGACGATTCCGGTTCGGGCCCCGACTCGGGTGCCGGTCAGGAACGTCGCGAGAAGCTGGCCGACGACACCGATGACCTGCTCGACGAGATCGACGACGTGCTCGAGGAGAATGCCGAGGACTTCGTGCGCGCGTACGTGCAGAAAGGCGGCCAGTGAGCGACCAGGTCAACTCGCTCGGCCGGGACCTCTCGTCGTTCTCGGACTATCTCCGACAGAACGCTCCGGAGTTGTTGCCGGACAAGGCATTCGCCAACGTGACGGGTAGCGATTCCATCCCGCACGGCACCACCATCGTCGCGGTGAACTACCCCGGCGGAGTTCTCATCGCCGGTGACCGTCGCGCCACCGCAGGCAACATGATCGCCAGCCGGGACATCCGCAAGGTGTTCGTCACCGACGAGTACTCGGCCGCGGGCATCGCGGGGACCGCAGGCATCGCCGTCGAGATGGTCCGACTGTTCGCGGTGGAGCTGGAGCACTACGAGAAGCTCGAGGGCGTCCCGCTCACGCTGGACGGCAAGGTCAACCGGCTCGCCGGCATGGTCCGGGCCAACCTCGGAGCGGCCATGCAGGGACTGGCCGCCATCCCCATGCTCGTGGGGTACGACCACGACGGCGCCGACCCGGACCGCAGCGGTCGAATCTTCTCGTTCGACGTCGCCGGCGACCGGCACGAAGAGTTCGGCGGCTTCCAGGCCATCGGCTCCGGTTCGGTCTTCGCCAAGTCCGCACTCAAGAAGCTGTACCGACCCGACCTCGACGCGACGTCCGCGTTGGGCATCGCGGTCGAGTCCCTCTGGGACGCGGCCGACGACGACTCCGCCACCGGCGGTCCGGACATGGTCCGCCGTATCTACCCCACGGCGGTCACCATCGGCGCCGACGGTGCGATCGAGGTCGACCGTTCCGAGATCGAGACCGCCGCCCGTGCGGTCATCGACGCCCGTTCCGCGCAGTATCAGGACAACCGGGGCGACACCGCACCAGGAGCGCACGCATGACGTTTCCGTACTACGCCAGTGCCGAGCAGATCATGCGCGACCGGTCGGACCTGGCGCGCAAGGGAATCGCCCGCGGACGCAGCGTCATCGTGCTGACCTACCCGGGCGGCGTGCTGTTCGTCGCCGAGAACCCGTCGAACACCCTGCGCAAGGTCAGTGAGATCTACGACCGCATCGGTTTCGCGGCCGTCGGCAAGTACAACGAATTCGAGAACCTGCGCAAGGCCGGGATCCAGCACGCCGACATGCGGGGGTACAGCTACGACCGCGCCGACGTCAGCGGGTTGTCGCTGGCCAACGCCTACGCGGGCACGCTGGGCGCGGTGTTCACCGAGCAGCCCAAGCCCTACGAGGTGGAGTTGTGCGTCGCCGAGGTGGCCCGCGCCGGCAGCTCGAAGAGTTCGCAGCTCTACCGCATCACCTACGACGGCTCGATCAACGACGAGACCCGATTCCTGGTCATGGGCGGTGCCAACGAGTCCATCTCCACCGCGATGAAGGAGAGCTACGACCCCGAGGCCGATCTGGGCAGTGCCCTGGCCGGCGCGGTGGCTGCTCTGGGAACTCCGGCGGCACCGGCGAACGGCACCGCGACGACGTCGACACCGGCCGAGCCGCGGGTTCTGACGCCGGGTGATCTCGAGGTCGCTGTGCTCGATCGTGAGCGACCGCGACGGGCGTTCCGGCGGCTCAGCGCGGAGGTCGTGGCGAGCTACCTGCCCGCACCGGATCCGTCCGTCGTGGAGCCGACCGCCGAGGGCGACGCACACAGCACCGACTGATCGTCGGTTCACCTCGTCCGCGCGGCGGCGCTTGCCGACCGCGATCCGCCCACACCGGTAGGGTCGATGAGGTGGAACGACGAATCATGGGCATCGAAACCGAGTTCGGGGTGACCTGCACCTTTCACGGACACCGGCGCCTGAGTCCCGACGAAGTCGCGCGCTATCTGTTCCGGCGGGTGGTGTCGTGGGGTCGATCATCGAATGTGTTCCTGCAGAACGGGGCACGGCTCTACCTCGACGTCGGATCGCACCCGGAGTACGCGACCGCCGAGTGCGACAGCCTCGTGCAGCTGATCAACCACGACCGCGCGGGCGAGCTCGTGTTGGAGGAGCTGTTGATCGACGCCGAGCGGCGTCTCGCCGACGAGGGCATCGGCGGTGACATCTACCTGTTCAAGAACAACACCGACTCCGCGGGCAACTCCTACGGCTGCCACGAGAACTACCTCGTCGTGCGGGCGGGGGAGTTCTCCCGGATCTCCGACGTGCTGCTGCCGTTCCTCGTCACACGCCAGCTGATCTGCGGTGCGGGCAAGGTGCTGCAGACCCCGAAGGCCGCCACCTACTGCCTGTCGCAGCGCGCCGAGCACATCTGGGAGGGCGTCTCCTCCGCGACCACCCGGTCGCGGCCGATCATCAACACCCGCGACGAGCCGCACGCCGACGCCGAGAAGTACCGGCGTCTGCACGTCATCGTCGGCGACTCGAACATGGCCGAGACCACCACCATGCTCAAGGTGGGCACCGCGGCCCTGGTCCTCGAGATGATCGAGGCCGGTGTCGCGTTCCGGGACTTCGCCCTCGACAACCCGATCCGCGCGATCCGCGAGGTCAGCCACGACACCACCGGGCGCCGTCCGGTGCGCCTGGCCGGCGGCAGGCAGGCCAGCGCCCTCGACATCCAGCGCGAGTACCACGCACGCGCCGTCGAGCACCTGCGCAATCGCAAGCCCGACCCGGAGATGGACCGTGTGGTCGACCTGTGGGGCCGCACCCTCGACGCGGTCGAGTCCCAGAACTTCTCCGACGTGGACACCGAGATCGACTGGGTCATCAAGCGCAAGCTCTTCCAGCGCTACATCGACCGGTACGACATGGACATGTCGGATCCGAAGATCGCGCAGCTCGACCTGGCGTTCCATGACATCAAACGCGGACGCGGCGTCTTCGACCTGCTCTCCCGGAAGGGACTCGTTGCGCGCGTCACGACCGACGAGGCGATCGCGGCCGCGGTCGACGAGCCGCCGCAGACCACCCGCGCGAAACTGCGCGGGGATTTCATCTCGGCCGCACAGAAGGCCGGTCGAGACTTCACCGTCGACTGGGTGCACCTCAAGCTGAACGATCAGGCGCAGCGCACCGTGCTGTGCAAGGACCCCTTCCGCAACGTCGATGAGCGCGTCGATCGCCTGATCGCCTCGATGTAGCCCCTCGACCACTAGGCTTCTCCTCCGTGGCAACCTCCAAAGTCGAACGGCTGATGAACCTCGTCATCTGCCTGCTGTCGACACGGCAGTTCCTGTCCGCCGAGCAGATCCGCAAGAGCGTGGCCGGCTACAGCGACTCACCGTCCGACGACGCCTTCAACCGGATGTTCGAGCGTGACAAGGGCGAACTCCGCGACCTCGGCATCCCGTTGGAGACCGGACGCGCGTCGGGGATGGTCCCGGTGGACGGCTACCGGATCAACCGGGACGCCTACGAGCTGCCCGACATCGATCTCGATCAGGCCGAGGCGGCAGCGGTCACCATGGCCGCCGCGCTGTGGGACACCCCCGAGCTGGCCGCGACGGCGCACACCGCGCTGCTCAAGCTGCGCGCCGGTGGCGTCGACCTCGCGTCGGACTCCGAACTCGACGTCGGGGTGCACACCGCCACCCCACGATCGATGGGTTCGGAGTCGGTTCTGGGCTCGGTGTTGGCCGCGGTCGATCACGGCCGGGCGGTGACGTTCGGGTACCGGCCCACCCCGATCCGCCCGTTCACCCCGCGCAGCCTGGAGCCGTGGGGCGTCGTGACGTTCCGAGGCCGGTGGTACGTGGTCGGACACGACCGGGACCGGGACGACGTGCGCACCTTCCGTCTGTCGCGCATCGGCGGCGACGTCCGGGAGTTCGACGTCGACACCCCGGCGCAGCGACCCGCCGACCTCGACCTCCAGCAGATCGTCGCCAACGCTGTCGGGTACGTCGACTCCCCGGACTCGGCGCAGAGTGCGAAGGTCTGGATCGCCGAGGGCCGGGCCGAGGGGCTGCGTCGCAGCGCCCGCACGCTCACCGACCACGAGCGAGACGGACGCCGCGGTTCGATCGCGGAGTTCTCGCAGTGGTCCGTCGACGGGCTGGCCCGTCGGGTGCTGGGGGCCGGGGCCGACGCCGTGGTGCTCGAACCCGATGAACTCCGCGACCGCGTCATCGGCGAACTCCGCGCGTTGGCGGTCCCGAGATGACCGGCCCGGCCGGGTCGAAGGCACCGGCGAGCTCGGGGGTCCCGTCCCGACTGAGTCGACTCCTCGCGATGGTCCCGTATTTCCTGGCCCATCCCGGGATCAGTGCGGCCGACGCGGCCGCCGACCTGGGCACCACCCCCGCCCAGGTGATGACCGACCTCAACCAGCTGTGGATGTGTGGGCTGCCGGGGTACTCGCCCGGTGACCTCATCGACCTCGCGTTCACCGAGGAGAGCATCGAGGTGACGTTCTCGGCCGGGATGGATCGCCCGTTGCGACTCACCGCGACCGAGGCGTCGGTGCTGTTGGTGGCGCTGCGGGCGCTGATCGACATGCAGGGACTGTTGGACACCGCCGCCGCCCAGCGCGCGATCGCCAAGGTCGAGAAGGCGGTCGGGACGAGCATCGCGATCACCGACGAGCCCGCACCACCTGAGCCCGCCGACGCGTCGGCCGGCCCGATGTCGACCGTGCGCGACGCGGTGCGCCTGACGCGGGCGGTCTCGATCCGCTACTACTCGGCGTCCCGGGATGCGGTCTCCGAGCGGGTCGTGGACCCGGTGCGGATACAGGTCGTCGACGGGGCGAGCTATCTCGAGGGCTGGTGCCGCGAGAGCGAGGGCATCCGACTGTTCCGGCTCGACCGGATCGACGACGCGCGCCTGCTCGACGAGAAGGCCGTGGTTCCCGCCTCGCCGGATTCCGGCGCGACCCTCGCGCTGTTCAACGCCGACCCGCAGCTGCCGACGGCCGAGATCGAGATCGACCCGTCCCTGGCCTGGGTGATGGAGTACTACCTGATCGATCCGGTGGCCGATCCCGAACATGCCTCGCCTGATCCGGACGCCCCCATCGCGGCGACGATGACCTACGGCTCGCCGGACTGGTTCACGCGGTTCCTGCTCGGTTTCGGAGGTCGCATCCGGCTGCAGAACGAGCCCGACGTCGCCCGAGACGTGGCCGACCGGGCACGGGCCGCGCTGAGGGCCTACGGCGACGACGTCTGACCCTGCGTGGCGCCGTGACGCCACACCGGCGGCCCGAACGGGTCCGGTAGCATCGAGACCAGTCAACTTCGGAGGTACGACAATGGGCGCCATCCAGCCGTGGCACATCATCATCGTGGTGATCGTGTTCCTGGTCCTGTTCGGATCGAAGAAACTTCCCGACGCGGCCCGCGGTCTCGGTCGGTCGATGCGCATCTTCAAGAGTGAGGTCAAGGAGATGCAGAACGACGGCAAGAAGACCGACGCCGACACCAAGGACGAGACCGACGATCCGGCGTCCCGTCAGATCTCGGCGCCCACCCCCACGGACGCCGCGCACGTCACCGACAACGAACGTCGCAGCGCCTGACCCTCGCGGCACCCCGCCGATCCACACCTCGCGTGAGGAACCGAGAACCACACTGTGCGCATACCCCTTGATCCGCGCCGCCGGCGGCAGAAAGCCAACCCCGACGGCACGATGTCGCTCGTCGAGCATCTCTTCGAACTCCGGCGTCGCCTGCTGATCTCCGTCGTCGGCATTCTGTTCACCACCATCATCGGTTTCGTCTGGTACTCGTACGGGTTCTTTCACGTCGAGTCGCTGGGCAACCTGCTCCGGGGTCCGTATTGCGACCTACCGCAGAGTTCCCGCGCGACGCTGACCCCCGGCGACGAGTGTCGACTCCTCGCGACCGGTCCGTTCGACCAGTTCACGCTGCGCCTCAAGGTCGCGGTCACCGCGGGAGTCGTGATGGCGTGCCCCATCTGGTTCTTCCAGATCTGGCAGTTCATCACCCCGGGTCTGCACCAGAACGAGCGCAAGTACGGTGTCTCGTTCGTCGCGGCCGCGGCGTCACTCTTCGTCGCGGGCAGCATCCTCGCCTACCTGGTGGTCGCGAAGGCGTTCCACTTCCTGCTCACCGTCGGTGACAACGTGCAGGTGACCGCCCTCGACGGCGGGCAGTACTTCAGCTTCATCCTGCATCTGCTGGTCATCTTCGGCGTGAGCTTCGAGGTGCCGCTGATCATCGTGGCGCTCAACCTGATCGGGGTGCTCAGCTACGCACGACTCAAGGCGTGGCGCCGTGGACTGATATTCGGTCTCTTCGTTTTCGCCGCGGTCGTGACCCCCGGTTCGGACCCGTTCACCATGTTGGCCCTGGCCCTCGCGCTGACGGTCCTGTTCGAGTTCGCGGTGCAGTTCTCCCGGATCCACGACAGGCGCAAGGCGCGCCGCCTCGGTGAGAACTGGGAGCACCTGTCCGACGACGAGGCGTCGCCGATCGAGCACCGCCCCGAGACGGTGAGCGCGTCGACCTCGGTCAGTGCATCGAGCGGGCCGCTCACGACCCGTGTCGGCGAGTTCGATGACATCCTCTGAGGCCGCGCCGACGACGACGCCCATCGACCGACCCGCGTTGCGGGAGTTCACTGATCGACTCGAGTTCGCCCTCGACCCGTTCCAGATCGAGTCGTGCGCAGCACTCGAGGACGGCCACGGCGTGTTGGTGTGCGCGCCCACCGGTGCCGGCAAGACGATCGTCGGGGAGTTCGCGGTGCATCTCGCGCTCGCGGCCGGGACCAAGTGCTTCTACACCACCCCGATCAAGGCGTTGAGCAACCAGAAGTTCTCCGATCTGGTCGCCGTGCACGGTGCCGAGAACATCGGTCTGCTCACCGGAGACAGTTCGATCAACCCGTCCGCGCCGGTGGTCGTGATGACCACAGAGGTGGTCCGCAACATGATCTACGCGAACTCGCCTGCGTTGAACGGCCTGTCGCACGTGGTGATGGACGAGGTGCACTTTCTCGCCGACCGGTTCCGCGGCGCGGTGTGGGAGGAGGTCATCCTGCACCTCGAGCCGTCGGTCAAGGTGGTGAGCCTGTCGGCGACGGTCAGCAACGCCGAGGAGTTCGGCGACTGGATCAAGACCGTGCGTGGCGACACCACGGTGGTCGTCGACGATCACCGTCCGATCCCGCTGTGGCAGCACATGATGGTCGGCAACCGGATCTTCGACCTGTTCGAGCGCACGCCCCGCAACGGCGAACGCCCTCAGGTCAACTCGGAACTGACGCGCTACATCAAGCAGCGCGAGATGGTCAGCGACCACGAGAGCCCGCACGGTCGTCGTGGGCGTGGCGGTCCGCCGCGTCGCGGACGTCCGGCCGGAACCATCTCCCGGCCCGATCTCATCGCCCGCCTGGACCGCGACGGGCTGTTGCCCGCCATCGGCTTCATCTTCTCCCGCGCCGGGTGCGAAGCAGCACTCGACCAGTGTGTGCGGTCCGGACTCAGTCTTCTGCAGCCCGCCCAAGCCGCGCAGGTCGAGGAGGTGGTCAACCGATACGTCGGCGACCTCACCGAAGCCGATCAGGACGTGCTCAACGTCGACACCTGGCGCGCCGGACTGATGCGCGGGCTCGCGGCCCACCACGCCGGGATGCTGCCCGCGTTCCGCCACGCGGTCGAGGAGCTGTTCGTACGCGGCCTCGTCCGTGCCGTCTTCGCCACCGAGACCCTCGCCCTCGGCATCAACATGCCTGCGCGGTCGGTGGTGCTCGAGCGCCTCGTGAAATACAACGGCGAAGCCCACGTCGATCTGACCCCCGGCGAGTTCACCCAGCTCACCGGACGGGCCGGTCGGCGGGGGATCGATGTCGAGGGCCATGCCGTCGTCGTCTGGATGCCCGAGCTCGACCCGACTCGTGTCGCCGGGCTCGCCGGAGCCCGCACATTTCCGCTGCGCAGCTCGTTCGCGCCGGAGTACAACATGGCGATCAACCTGATCGGTCGCCTCGGGTTGGACGGCGCGAAGAACCTGCTCGAACGCTCCTTCGCGCAGTTCCAGACCGACCGTTCCGTCGTCGGCCAGCACCGCAAGATCGACACCGCTCGACGGACGCTGGGCAAGATCGACGTGGAGCTCGCGGGCCGGGCGTCGAGCGTCGGTGTCGAGCCGGGCGATCTGGCGACCACGGAGGACGCCGCAGCGGACGACCACACGCCCACCGACGACTACGACGGCTTCCTCGGTTACATGCGACTGCGCGAGGTCATCCGGACCCGCGAACGGGAACTGAAGTTCGAGAAGCGGATGACCGCGCAGGCCAACACCGTCGACGAACTGTCCGCGCTCAAGCGTGGGCATGTCATCGCCCTGCACGGCGGTCGGCACCGCGGGCTGGCCGTGGTCATCGAACCCGCCACCGAACGACGCGACCCCAAGCCGATGGTGCTCTGCGAGGACGCCTGGTGTGGTCGCGTGGGAACCGCGGACTTCCTGAACCCACCCGAGGTGCTCGGCAACATGCGTTTGCCGCGTCAGGTGGACCGGCGTACGGGTCGCGGTCGTCGCGATCTCGCATCGTCGTTGCGGGCCACCGGGATCGACGTTCCCCGCGGGCGGCAGTCACGACGATCACCCGCCGCCGACGATCGCGAACTCGGTCTGCTGCGGTCACGTCTGCGCGCGCATCCGGCGCACCAGCTGCCTGCCGGCGACGAGCTGTTCCGCCTCGCAGAGCGGCGCAACCGCGTCGAACGGGAGGTCCTCGCGCTCACCGAGTCGGTCAGCACCCGCACGTCCACGCTGAGCATCACCTTCGACCGGATAGTCGGGGTGCTCACCGAACTCGGATATCTCGTCGACGGTCCCGACGGTGTCGTGGTCACCGACTCGGGTCGGACACTCAGTCGCGTCTACAGCGAGAGCGATCTGCTCATCTGTGAGTGCATCCGCGCGCAGGTCTGGGATGCGCTGACCCCACCCGAACTCGCGGCGGTGGTCTCGGCCGTGGTGTACGAGTCCCGACGCGATTCGTACTCCGGACCGGATCTGGTCACCGGGCACCGCGAGGTGCGCGACGCCCTGCAGGACACCCACCGGGCCTGGCGGACGCTCGCCCATCTCGAGAGCCGACACAACGTCGGCGTCACCCGCGAACCCGACGCCGGGTTCGCCACCGCGATGTACACGTGGGCGTCGGGCCGCTCGCTGGCCGAGGCGCTGGCCGCGGCCGGTGAACGTGGTCGGCCGTTGCCCGCGGGCGATTTCGTGCGCTGGAGCCGCCAGGTGATCGACCTGCTGGAACAGATCCGCATGAGTGCCGGGGGAGAGGGCCGGCTGGCCCGCTCGGCGAAGTCGGCCGTCGGGTGCATCAAACGGGGTGTGGTCGCGGTCGAACTGGGCTGACAACGCCGTGAAGGACACGGCCCTGACGACACCGATCACCCCCGGTGCCGTGCGGTATGTTCGGTCTCGACAGCGGGCCGCAGCGCGGACGCGCACGGCCATGTTCTGATCAGCGGAGGGAACCATGAGCGACCCCCACAACCCCGACGATCCTCGCCAGCAGGGGGACCAGGGCGCTCCCGCCGGTGGCCCGGATGCCGGCAGTCCGTGGTCGGGTGGATACCAGCAGCCCGACCCGAACCAACCGCGATACGACCAGGGCCAGCCGCAGTACGGACAGACTCCCTACGGCCAGCCTCAATACGGCCAGCCCCAATATGGTCAGCCCCAGTACGGACAATCACCCGCCTACGGGCAGCCGCCGACGGGTGCATCCCCGTACGGACAGCCCGGTGCCGAGCAGCCGGGCCCGTACACGGGTCCGAGCCAGCCGCAATACGGACAGCAGTCCTACGGCGATCCCCAGTACGGACAGCCGTACGGCCAGCCCGGTCAGGAGCAGCAGCCCTACGGTCAGCCCGCCTACGGGGCGCCGGGGCAGCAGCAGTACGCCCAGACGTCTGCCGGTGCGCCCACCGCGCCAGGCCAGGACCAGTTCGCCGGGATGAACCGTCCGCTGCGGGACCGGAAACCGTTCCGGATCGCGGTCGTCGGTGGCGTGGTGGCGATCGTGGTCATCGTGCTCGCCATCACCGCGTTCGTCGCCCCGGGCTTCGCGGTGAACAAGGAACTCAACCAGTCCGCGGTGCAGGACGGCGTCAAGTCGATCCTCGAGAAGGACTACCAGGCAACCGAGGTGGGCGGCGTCAGCTGCCCGGACGGGCAGAAGGTGGAGAAGGGCAAGTCATTCGACTGCACCGCCACCGTCGCCGGCGCACAGCAGAAGGTGACCATCACCTTCCTCGACGACAACGGTCGTTACGAGGTCGGTCGACCCACCGCGAACTGATCCGCGCGGTCGGTCACCAGCGTTCGCTCCACCCCAGCGCCGTGGCCAACCGGTTCACCGACGAACCGATCCCGAGTTCGGCGACGAGCGCGGTGATCCGGTCCGGGTCGGCAGGCACCGCCGGGATGATGCCCTCTCCGTCGCCCTCGATCTCGGCGTCGGTGCGCACGAAGACCACGGTCCGGGCGGCCTGCAGGTAATCCGCCGCGTCGACGATCGATGACCGGATGCGGGGCGAGATCGACTTGTCGCCGGATCGTGCCGCGGCCTCGATGTCGTCGAGGGTTCCGAACTGCGCCAACAGCTTTGCCGCGGTCTTCTCACCGACCCCGGTCACGCCGGGTAGTCCGTCGGACGGATCGCCACGCAGCATCGCCAACTCGGCGTAGGCGGTACCGGGGCGGGCCGGCGGCACGTCGTATCGTTCGGCGACCTCCTCGGGACCGAACATCTCGGCGCGGTTGACGCCTTTGCCGACATACAGCACCCGTACCTCGACGGGATCGTCGACGACCACCTGCAGCAGATCGCGGTCACCGCTGACGACGACCACGGGATCCTCTGTCTCGGAGTCGGCGAGGGTGCCGATGACATCGTCGGCCTCGCATCCGTGCGCCCCGGCGCTAGCAAGACCGGCGGCGGCCAGGAAGTCGGCGATCATGTCGACCTGCGGGGTGAGGGTGTCGGGCACCTCTTCCACGGAGTTGCCGTCCGCGACCACCTCCGCGACGCGGTGCGCCTTGTACGACGGGATCAGATCGGTGCGGAACTTCGGACGCCAGTCGTAGTCGAGGCAGACGACCAAGCGGCGAGGGTGTTCGCGGTTGACCAGTACCGCGATCATGTCGACGAATCCGCGGATCGCGTTGACCGGACGACCGTCGGGCGCGGTGATCTTCTCGGGGATCCCGTGGAAGGCGCGGAACCAGAGGCTCGCGCCATCGAGCAACATCACCGGAGCTGTCATAGCTGATCACTGTGCCAGATGCCCCGGGGGACCGATCGCCTACGGTGGAAGCCATGACTGAGCAACGGTTTTCGAGTCAGGTGTACGCCGATCGTCTCGCCCGGGCGGCTGCGGTCGCCGGCGAGGCGCAGGTCGAGGCGTTGATCATCGGCCCCGGACCCGACCTCGAGTACCTCACCGGGTCGACGGCGAGCACGTTCGAGCGACTGACCGCACTGGTTGTGCCCGCGTCCGGCCCACCGTGGGTGGTCGTCCCGCGTCTCGAACTCGCCGCGCTGCGGGCGTCTGCGGTCGGCGATCTCGGTATCGACACCCGCGACTGGGTGGACGGCGAAGACCCCTACTCGCTGGCCCTGGACGGGATCGCCGCCGGTGCGGTGGTGGCCGTGTCGGACGCGTTGCCCGCCCTGCACCTCATCCCGTTGGCCGACCGGCTGGGATCTGCGCCGATCCTGGCGACCCCGGTGCTGAGTCGCTTGCGAATGATCAAGGACCCCGCCGAGATCGACGCCCTGCGGCGGGCCGGCGCAGCGATCGACCGGGTGCACGCCCGGATGGGTGAGTTCCTGATCGCGGGTCGGACCGAACGTCAGGTCGCCGACGACATCACCGCCGCTATCATCGCCGAGGGTCACACCGAGGCGGCGTTCGTCATCGTCGGGTCAGGACCGAACGGCGCCGACCCGCACCACGAGGTCTCCGACCGCGTTATCTCCTCGGGGGACATCGTCGTCATCGACATAGGCGGACCCGTTGCGCCGGGGTACAACTCGGACTCCACCCGGACCTACGCCGTCGGGGCGCCCTCAGCCGACATCGCGTCGCAGGTCGCCATCCTTGAGCGTGCCCAGCAGGCGGCGGTCGACGCGGTGCGCCCCGGAGCCCGGGCGCACGACGTCGACGCGGCCGCACGCGACGTCCTCGTCGACGCCGGACTCGGCGAGCAGTTCATCCATCGGACCGGTCACGGCATCGGGCTGTCGGTCCACGAGGAGCCCTACATCGTCGCCGGCAGCGACGTCACACTCGAGGCCGGTATGGCGTTCAGCATCGAGCCGGGTATCTACTTCGGTGGGCGGTGGGGTGCGCGCATCGAGGACATCGTGGTCGTGACCGACGACGGCTGCGAGCCCGTCAACACCAGGCCGCACGGACTGACCACCCTCTAGGAGAGGATCACAGATCCGGGCGCGCGGTGACCTCGTCGACGAGGTCGGCAGCGTCCTTGAGGTTCAGCCCGGGGTGCTGTTCGCGCAGCCTTCGAACCGCCTTGATGCGCCCGTCGGTGGTCTCCAGTGCATGGATGACGTCGTCGAAGGGGACCGTCGCCGGATTCTTGCGCGGGTAGGAGATCGACGGCCGCTCGCGACCGGTGACCGTGCGATAGGCCGTCCACAGGATGCTGAGGGTCAGCAAGACCGCTACGACCGCAACAGTTATCCGATACGCCGACGGGCGATTGAACGCTTCTGCCACGTAGAAGACCGTGAGAACCAGAACACAGGTGTTCATGACACGACCGGCCCAGGTCTCGAGCTTCTTCCTGCGCTGGGACACGTCGTCAGGCCTCGGTCGAGAGCAGACTCTGCGACCCCAGGATCCGGGTGACGCTGATCTCGATGACCACGCGGCGCGGGTTCACCTTGGGCTGGCGGTAGCGCAGGGCGTAGCGGCGAACCGCCTCGGCGATGTCGTCGGCGTCGCGACTGATGCGCGCAGGCCCTTCCAGGGTGAGCCACCGGGGACCGTCGACGTGGGTCACCGACGCGTACTGACCGCGGTCGGTGTTGCGGACCTTCTGGCTGCCCTCGAAGGTGATGACGCGCGCCAATTGGCGTTCGGGATCGTAGGTGACGCCGACCGCGACCGAGTGCGGGGTGTTGTCGGCGCGCAGCGTGGTGAGGCTCGCGAGATGTCGGTCGGTGAGGAACTCCAGGGCGGCAGGGGTCAGATCACTCGCGGTACGGGGCACGCACCCAGCGTATCCGCGCTCCGCGGAGCGCGGCCCCACCCCTGCCGAGCGGGCCCTGACCACCCGCCGACCGTGCCCAAATCACCCGCCGAGCGGGCCCTTACTACCCGCCGACCGTGCCCAAATCACCCGCCGACTGTGCCGTAGGTGCCCATCGAGTGGGCCGATAATGGCGTCGTCTCGCTCAGATGCGTCTGCCGCCGTCGGTTGGGGCACCGTCGATGCGTCGTTTCGGCCCGCTCGGCGGGTCGGTTCGGCACGTTCGGCGGGGTGTTCGGGCCCGCTCGGCGGGATGGGACAATGACCTTCGTGACCAGAGCCGGACGATCGACGACTCCCGACGGTGTGATCCTCCTGTTGGGTGGACGCAGCGAGATCGGCCTGGACGTCGCGCGCCGCCTCGCCGACGGAGGGGTCGTCATCCTCGCCGCCCGACGCCACGACGATCTCGACGGGCAGGTCCGACTGATTCGTGACGCGGGGGCAAGCGCCGTGCACACGGCCGAGTTCGATGCAGACGACATCGCGAGCCACACCCCATTCATCGAGTCGGTCGTCGCCGAACACGGTGCCATCGGGGTCGCGGTCGTGGCGTTCGGGATCCTCGGTGACCAGCAGCGCGCCGAGACCGACGTGGCGCACGCCCTGCAGATCGCCCACACCGACTACGTCGCCCAGATCAGCGTCATCACCCCGCTGGCGCAGGTGATGCGCGCCGCCGACGCCGGGGCGATCATCGTCTTCTCGTCGGTGGCCGGCATCCGCGTGCGGCAGGCCAACTACGTCTACGGCTCGACCAAGGCCGGACTCGACGGGTTCGCGTCCGGTCTCGCCGACTCCCTGCACCACACCGGCGTCCAGGTCCTCATCGCCCGACCCGGTTTCGTCATCGGAGCGATGACCAAGGACCTGATGGACTCCGGCGTCGCACCCGCGCCCATGTCGAGCACGCCGGAGCAGGTCGCGGCCGCCGTCGTCAGAGCCTTGCACCGCGGCAAACGCACCGTCTGGATTCCCTGGGCCATCCGCCCGGCGATGTTCGGAATGCGTCTGCTTCCGCAGGCCGTGTGGCGCAAGATCCCCCGGTGACGCGGGCGTGAACGAAGCGGACATCGTCGTCGTCGGCGTTGGCGCGGATGGCTGGAACGGGCTCGGCGACACCGCCCGCGACGAACTACGCCGGGCGACGCTCATCGCGGGGTCCACCCGGCAGTTGGACCTGCTTCCCGAACTCGCCGCACGACGTCACGCGTGGAGCTCACCGATGGTCGATGACCTCCACGCGGTCCTCGACGCAGCACCACAGACGCCCGTGCACATCCTCGCCAGCGGCGACCCGATGTTCCACGGCGTCGGGACGACGATCATCCGCCATGTCGGCGCCGACCGTGTGCGGGTCATCCCCGCCGTGTCGAGCGCCTCACTGGCCGCCGCACGACTCGGATGGGACCTCACCGACACCCGCATCGTCAGCCTGGTCAGCGCACCCGTTTCCTCGCTAGCCCGCGACATCAGTGACGGGGTGCGGCTGCTGATTCTCAGCCGCGACGCCACCACACCCGAGGCGGTCGCCGCCCACCTCACCCGCTCTGGGCACGGGGAGTCGCCCGTGACGGTGCTCGAACAACTCGGCGGCACCGACGAGGCGATCGCCCAGGGGACCGCGAACACCTGGAGCCGACCGGCCGGAGACCGGCTCAACATCGTCGCGGTGGAGTGTGTCGGTCCGGCGTCGTCGCGCCAATCCGGCCTGCCCGACACCGATTTCGACAACGACGGGCAGCTGACCAAGACTGCCGTCCGAGCACTGACGATCGCCGCGTTGCGACCCGCGCCCGGTCAGCTGCTGTGGGACATCGGCGGCGGCGCCGGATCGGTCGCCATCGAGTGGTCGCGCACCGAGAGCAATTGCCGCGCTGTGGTGTTCGAGACGAACGCCACGCGTCGCGAGCGAATCGTCGGAAACGCCGACCGTCTCGGCGTCGGCACCACGATCACCGTGGCCGGCGAGGCCCCGCAGGCCCTGCACGGCGCCCCGACCCCCGACGCGATCTTCATCGGGGGCGGTCTGTGTACCGACGACATGGTCGAGGTCTGCTGGTCGGCGCTGCGAGCAGGCGGGATCATCGTTGCCAACGCGGTGACCATCGAATCGGAAGCCGCGGTGCTGCAATGGCATCGGACACACGGTGGCGAACTGAGGCGTGTCCATCTCGAGCACGCCGCCCCACTGGGGTCCATGACGACGTGGCGCCCCGTTCTGCCGGTCACACAGTGGATCGCCACCAAGGAGCACTCATGACCGTCCACTTCATCGGCGCGGGTCCCGGCGCCGCCGACCTGATCACCCTGCGGGGTGCGCAGACCCTGGCGCGGTGCCGGACCTGCCTCTACGCCGGGTCTCTCGTCCCGGACGAGATGCTCGAGCACTGCCCGCCGGATGCGGTGATGATCGACACCGCGCGGATGCCGCTCGACGAGATCATCGGCCACATGCGGACCGCACACGCAGCCGGGCACGACATCGCGCGGCTGCATTCTGGTGACCCGTCGCTGTACTCGGCGGTCGCCGAACAGATCCGGGCCCTCGACGCCGTCGGGATCGATCACGCCATCGTCCCCGGTGTGCCCGCCTTCTCCGCCGCCGCGGCGGCGCTCGGACGGGAGCTCACGGTCCCGGGGATCGGACAGTCCCTGCTGATCACGCGGGTCTCGACACTGTCGACGGACATGCCGGCGGGGGAGACGCTGGCCGAGTTGGCCGCGACCGGCGTCACCCTCGCGCTGCATCTTGCGGCCCGTCGCATCGAGCAGGTGCAGGCTGACCTCATGGAGCACTACGGTCCGCGTTGTCCCTGTGCGGTCGTCGCTTTCGCCAGCCGCGACAACGAACAGATCCTCCGGTGCACACTCGATCGACTCGCCGCCGAGACCACGGCCGCCGGAATCGTGCGGACCGCCGTGATCTTCGTCGGCCCGGTACTGGCGGCCAGCGGTTTCCCCGACAGCTACCTGTACTCGCAGGCCCGGATGACCAAGGTCGCCGGCGAGAACGGCTCCGCGCCGGCATGACCGGTCAGGGACCGGTACTGATCCTCGGCGGGACGGCCGAGGCGCGTGCTCTCGCGGCCGAGCTGCACGAGCTCGCCGTGCCCTACCTCTCGTCACTCGCGGGGCGGGTCCAACAGCCGCGGCTGCCGGTCGGCGAGGTGCGGATCGGCGGTTTCGGCGGGGCCACGGCGCTGCGCGCATGGATCACCGACCACGACTGCCGGGCCGTCATCGACGCAACCCACCCCTTCGCGCAACAGATCTCACGCAACGCAGCGGAGGCGACGGCGCCGATACCGGTGCCGCTCATCGCGTTCCGACGCCCGGAGTGGGTCCCCACGGCCGACGACGAGTGGACGGTCGTCGACGACATCACCGCGGCCGCGTCCGCGGTGTCCGCTGTGGGCAGCAGGATCCTGGTCACCACCGGACGACAGGACGTGACGGCGTTCGCCGGGGACGACTCCGCCTTCTATGCGATCCGCGTCGTCGACCCACCCACCGGTGACCTACCCCGGCACCACAAGATCATTCGGAGCCGCGGGCCCTACGATCTCGAATCCGAGCTGGCGCTGTTGCGCGACAACGACATCGACACGCTGGTGACGAAGAACAGCGGCGGGGAACACACCCGGGCGAAACTGGTCGCCGCACGAGAACTCGGGGTGAGGGTGGTGATGGTGGCACAACCGCCGTCGCCGTCCGGGGTCGATGTCGTCGACACCCTCGACGAGGTGATCAGTCGACTGCGGGACCGTAACGCCGCGAGGTGAACACGGCCGCTCCGCCGACCCGGTCGACCACCCGGGTGGTCGACGATCCGACGATGATCAGTGTGCGCATGTCGACCTGAGCCGGCACCAGCGCGCCCGCGCTCGTCACCGACACCGCCTCGTCCGGCCCACCGACGTCGCGGCCGAGGACGACGGGCCGATCGGCACCGACGATCTCGAGCAGAATCTTCTGTAGGGCCTCGACCTGCCATGTCCGACTGGCCGATCCCGGGTTGTAGATGGCGATCACCAGGTCCGCCTCGAGCGCAGCGCGGATGCGCCGTTCGATGGTCTCCCACGGCTTGAGCCGATCCGACAGCGAGATGACGGCGTAGTCGTGCCCGAGCGGCGCTCCCACCGCCGCGGCCACCGCGTTGGCCGCGGTGACACCCGGGACCACCCGCACACCGACGTGCTCCCAGGCGGGTTCGGCCGCCATCTCCACGACCGCCGACGCCATCGCGAACACCCCGGGGTCGCCCGACGAGACGACCACGACACGCGCACCGCGGGCAGCGAGATCGAGTGCCATGCAGGCCCGTTCGGACTCCACCTTGTTGTCGCTGGCGTGCATCCGCTGACCGGTGCGCGGCGAGACGCGCGCCAGGTAGGTCTTGTATCCGACGATGTCGGTCGCCCGCGCCAGTTCCGCCGCGACCTCGGGTGTGGTCCACCGGTCGGCACCGGGACCGAGACCGACCACGACCACTTCTCCGACCGGGACATCGGCCTCGGTGTCGCCGCCGGAGACGGAGTCGTCCACGGGTCGATTGAGTGCGCCGGGGACGACGACCATCGAGAAGTAGGGGACCGACGTCGGGTCGACCTCGCGGACCGGGATCACCCGCTGGGTGCCGGTCGACGCACGTTCGACGTACCAGGCCACGTCCGCGAGGCCCGCGGTCTCCAGCGCGTCGAGCACCCGCGGGAACGTCCGCCCCAACTTCATGATCGCCACGGCATCGCTGTCACGCAGCCTGCGGACCAGTTCGTCGTCGGCCATCGTGCCCGGCAACACCGTCGTGGTCTCGTCGGCCTCCACCCACGGGATACCCATCGCCGCGGTGCTCGCGCTGACCGACGTGACACCGGGGATGATCTCGGCGTCGAACTCGCCCGACAGACGTTTGTGCATGTGCATGTAGCTGCTGTAGAACAGCGGATCGCCCTCGGCGAGCAGCGCCACCGAGCGGCCGGCCCGCAGATGTGTGCCCAGTCTCTGTGCCGCCTCGCTGTAGAACTCCTCCAGCGCCCCCCGATATCCACCGGGGTGATCGGTGGTCTCCGTGGTGACCGGGTACATCAGTTCCTCGAGGACCTGTTCGCCCTCGCGTACATACGGTTTCGCGATGCCCAGCGCCACGCTGCGGCCGTGTCGCGCACAGTGGTAGGCGATCACGTCGGCCTCGCCGATCACGCGAGCGGCCTTGACGGTGACGAGCTCGCTGTCACCGGGGCCGATGCCGACACCCCAGAGTTTCCCGGCCACGTCGCTCATTCCACCGGGCTCGCCAGCGCGTTCACCGCGGCGGCGGTGATGGCCGACCCGCCGCGTCGGCCCAGCACGGTGATGAACTCCAGATCGGTGCGTTCGGCCAGTGCCGCACAGGATTCCGCCGCGCCGATGAATCCGACCGGTGCCCCGACGACGGCCGCGGGACGGGGACCCCCGGCGTCGATCTGTTCGAGCAACGCGAACAGCGCGGTGGGTGCGTTGCCGATGGCGACAACGGCACCCTCGAGCATCGGTTCCCACAGGTGCACGGCGGCAGCGGTTCTCGTGGTGTGCAGTTGCTCGGCCAACTCCGGGGTGCGGGGATCACCGAGCAGACACAGGACGTCGTTGTCGACGGGCAGACGACGCCGGGTCACCCCGGAGGCGACCATGGTCGCGTCGCAGAGGATCGGTGCGCCCCCCTCGAGCGCCGACCGTGCCGCGCGGACGAGGCCCGGCGTCGCGACGACGTCGGCGGGGAGGTCGGTCTGGCCGCACGCATGGATCATGCGGACGACGACCCGTTCGACATCGTCGTCGTAGGACGACAGGTCGGACTCGGCCCGGATGGTTGCGAAGGACTGCCGGTAGATCTCGGCGCCGTCGTGGATGTAGGAGTACATATCGGAACTCACGATAGCGGCGAATCGCCGATGCTCTGACGCTCGTATCCGTCGCCGACGGCCAGCACCTGCACATGCGGGGTGTGTGGGGTCCCACACGCCCGCTCACAACCGACCCAGTGCTGACGCTCACCGGCGGTGACCTCGCCGTCATCGACGGCGCGCTCCAGATCGGCCCGCACGTCGGCGTGGGACTTGGCGCAGCCGGGGGATCCGACACACGAGGTGGCGCTCGCCCAGGGCGAGTTGGCGTCGAAGATCAGACCCATCGGGGCGAGGACGCGGACCACGGCCTCCGCCTCGCCCTCGGTCAGGTCGACCAGCACGATCGAGCGCCACGGGGTCACGATCACCGGCACGCCCACCGCCACGATGATCTCGGCGGTTCGGGCGGGCAACAGTCCGTGGGCCAGGACCGCTCCGAGGGCGACGCGACCGTCGGCCTGGTCGAACCACCCCACCGGCGCCGAGCCGACCACGGCGAAGTCGACCTTCTCCGCGGTGGGCTCGCGACCGATGTGCGACAACACTGCGTCGACCCCGCCCGGGATCTCGGCGATCCGCCACTGCGTGGTCCGTTCACGACCGAAGCCGCGGGCGACGTCGATCATCGTGTCCACGGCGTCGGCGGGCGGGACCCGCACGCCGCTGTCCGCACCGGCCACAACCAGCGCGAACTCGTCGCCGGTGGCGTGCACCCCGATGTCGGCGTCGAGCCCGGTGACGTCACCGCGCCCGTCGTCGACGGTGAACAGGATGCGTCCGGGCAGGTCGGCGAGGTCGGGATCAGCACGCAGCGCCTCGTCGAGTCCGGTCACGATCTCCGACACGTCCGGCCCGTCACCGACACGACCGGCCAACGGCGACGCCAGGATGTTCCGGACCCGCTCGTGGGTCTCCGACGGCAGCAGGCCGGCCGCGGCAAGGCGTGCCGCGAGGTCGTCGGGATCGGTCACGGCGCGGAACTGCACGTTGCCACGACTGGTGAGTTCGAGATCTCCGGTGGACAGTTCCCGCGACGCGGTGGCCAGCACCGACAGCTGCTCGGGGGTGAGCATGCCGCCCGGCAGACGTACCCGCGCGAGCGCGCCGTCGGAGGCCTGATGCAGCTGCAGGGCGCCCGGGCATGCATCGGCCCGCGTCCTGCGGGACTCCTCCGGCGACGTATCCACGCGCTCCAGGTTACGACCGGAGGGCGTCGGCCCCGTACGATCGCACCTGAGCGGTGCGGAAACCGGTGTGAATCCGGTGCGGTCGCGCCACTGTGACCTGCGGCGACGCGGGAAGTCAGACCCGATCCGCTCGCTGCGCACGTCCACCGAACCACCGGGGCGCGAAACCCCAAGGGAGGCACCACCCGTGATCCTGTTGCTGTCCACATCGGACACCGATCTCTCGAGTGCGCGTGCCAGCGGCGGCGACTACCGCTACGCCAACTGCAACCGGATCCTGGTCTCCGAGGACCTCCCGACGATGCTCGACGGCGTCGACCTGGTCATCGTGCGCATCCTCGGTGGCCGGCAGATGTGGGACAACGGCGTCGACGCGGTCCTGAGGTCCGGGCTGCCCGTGGTGATGCTCGGCGGCGAGATGGCCCCCGACGCCGCACTGATGGAGCTCTCCACGGTGCCCGCGAACGTCGCCTCGCAGGCCCACACGTACTTCGCCGAGGGCGGACCGGAGAACCTGCTGCAACTGAGCTGGTTCCTGTCCGACACGGTGCTGCTCACCGGGCACGGTTTCGATCCACCCTTCCACGCCCCGACGTGGGGCGTCCTGGACCGACCCGCCCTCGACACCGACGACGGTCCGACCGTCGCCGTCCTCTACTACCGAGCCCAGCACCTCTCCGGCAACACCGGCTACATCCACGCGCTGTGCGACGCCATCGAGACCGCGGGCGCCCGACCGCTCCCGATCTACTGCGCGTCGTTGCGCTCGGCCCCGCCCGAACTCCTCGAGGCTCTGCGTCAGGCCGACTCGATGGTCGTGACGGTCCTCGCGGCCGGCGGGACCAAACCGGCCGGGGCGACCGCCGGTGGCGACGACGAGTCGTGGAACGTCGCCGAGCTCGCCGCGCTCGACGTCCCGATCCTGCAGGGCCTGTGCCTGACGAGCAGCCGCGCGACGTGGGCCGACGGCGACGACGGCATGACCCCGCTGGACGTCGCGACGCAGGTCGCCGTCCCCGAGTTCGACGGACGCATCATCACGGTCCCGTTCTCGTTCAAGGAGATCGACTCCGACGGTCTGAGCACCTACGTCCCCGACCTCGAGCGCTGTGCCCGGGTCGCTGGCATCGCCACCCGGCACGCGCGCCTGCGCCACATCGAGCCCGCGGACAAGCGTGTCGTGCTGATGCTCTCGGCGTACCCCACCAAGCACGCCCGCATCGGTAACGCCGTGGGTCTGGACACCCCGGCCAGCACCATCCGCATCCTCACCGCGATGCGCGCCGCCGGGTACGAGATGGGACCGGAGGAGGGGGAGCACGCCATCCCCGGACTCGCGGCCCGCGACGGCGACGCGCTCATCCACGCTCTCATCGAGGCCGGCGGCCAGGATCCGGACTGGCTGACCGCAGAACAGCTCGAACGGAACCCGATCCGCATCTCGGCGGCGCTGTACCGCGAATGGTTCGACACCCTGCCCGAGGATTTCCGCGCGCAGGTCGTCGACCACTGGGGCCCGCCTCCCGGTGAGCTCTACGTGGACCGCTCGTCGGATCCGGACGGCGAGATCGTCATCGCCGCACTGCAGTTCGCCAACGTGCTGCTGATGGTCCAGCCGCCGCGCGGGTTCGGCGAGAACCCCATCGCGATCTATCACGACCCGAACCTCCCGCCGAGCCACCACTACCTCGCGGCGTACCGCTGGGTCGCCGCGCCGCGGGAGCGGGGCGGATTCGGCGCCGACGCGATCGTGCACATCGGCAAGCACGGCAACCTCGAGTGGCTGCCCGGCAAGACGCTTGCCATGTCGGCGTCGTGCGGCACCGACGCCGCGCTCGGGGACCTGCCGCTGATCTATCCGTTCCTCGTCAACGACCCGGGGGAGGGCACGCAGGCCAAGCGCCGGGCGCACGCCACCCTCGTCGACCACCTGATCCCGCCGATGGCCCGGGCCGAGAGCTACGGCGACATCACCCGCCTCGAGCAGTTGCTCGACGAGCACTCGAACATCACCACCCTCGACCCGGTGAAGCTGCCCGCGATCCGTCAGCAGATCTGGACGCTGATGACCGCCGCGCAGATGCACACCGACCTCGGTCTCGAGGAGCGACCGGCCGAAGAGGTCTTCGACGACATGCTGCTGCACGTCGACGGATGGCTGTGCGAGATCAAGGACGTCCAGATCCGCGACGGTCTGCACATCCTGGGCGAGGCACCCGCCGGCGAGTCCGAGATCGACATGGTGCTCGCGATGTTGCGCGCACGGCAGATGTGGGGCGGCGAGCGCAGTGTGCCCGGACTGCGGGAGGCACTCGGCCTGTCCGAGGACGGCGACGAGGTCCGCGACCGCGTCGACGAGATCGAGGTGCGCGCCCGCGGCCTGATCGCGGCGATGGCCGAGCACGACTGGTCGGTCGACGCGGTCGGCGCGGTGACCGCCGACATCGCGGTGGACGAACAGCGGGAGACCGTCGCCCGCATCCTCGAGTTCGCGGCGACTGAGGTCGTGCCGCGGCTGCGTCAGACCAACGGCGAGGTGGACCGCATCCTCCACGCGCTGAACGGCGGGTTCATCCCGTCGGGCCCCAGCGGCTCCCCGTTGCGCGGGCTGATCAACGTGCTGCCGACCGGGCGTAACTTCTACTCCGTCGACCCCAAGGCCATCCCGTCGCGTCTGGCGTGGGAGACGGGTCAGCTGATGGCCGAATCGCTCATCGAGCGCTATCAGAAGGACCACGGTGAGTACCCGCAGTCGGTGGGGTTGTCGATCTGGGGGACCAGCGCGATGCGGACCTCCGGCGACGACATCGCCGAGGTGTTCGCCCTGCTCGGCGTCCTCCCGGTGTGGGACGAGGGATCGCGGCGCGTGGTCCGACTCGAGGCCATCGGCCTGGAGGAACTCGGTCGGCCGCGCATCGACGTGACCGTCCGCATCAGCGGCTTCTTCCGCGACGCGTTCCCGCACGTGCTCGCCATGCTCGACGACGCCGTACGGCTGGTCGCCGATCTCGACGAGCCGTACGAGTCCAACTTCGTGCGCGCCCACGCACAGGCCGATCTCGCCGACCACGGCGACGAACGGCGCGCCACCACCCGCATCTTCGGGTCCAAGCCCGGCTCGTACGGCGCCGGGTTGCTGCAGCTGATCGACAGCAAGAGCTGGCGCAGCGACGAGGACCTGGCCGAGGTCTACACGACGTGGGGTGGGTTCGCCTACGGACGTGGCCTCGACGGGATCCCGGCGGCCGACGACATGCGCACCGCGTACCGGCGAATCGCGGTGGCGGCGAAGAACACCGACACCCGCGAGCACGACATCGCCGATTCCGACGACTACTTCCAGTACCACGGCGGCATGGTCGCGACGGTGCGATCCCTGACCGGGAAGTCACCCGAGGCCTACATCGGCGACAGCACCCGTCCGGAGTCGGTGCGCACCCGCACCCTTTCCGAGGAGACGGCACGCGTGTTCCGCGCCCGCGTCATCAACCCTCGCTGGCTCGACGCGATGCGCCGCCACGGATACAAGGGCGCCTTCGAGATGGCGGCGACCGTGGACTACCTGTTCGGCTACGACGCCACCACCGGCGTGGTGCAGGACTGGATGTACGAGAAGCTCACCGAGACCTACGTACTCGACGAGACGAACCGCAAGTTCATGAACGAGTCCAACCCCTGGGCTCTGCACGGCATCGCCGAACGCCTTCTCGAGGCCGCGGGCCGCGACCTCTGGCACGAACCGTCACCGGAACTGCTCGCGCAGCTGCAGCAGGTGTTCCTCGAGACCGAGGGCGACATCGAGGGCGGCTGATCCGTCCCGTCGGCCGGCCTCGGGAGAAATTCGGGCACCTCGTTCGTTGACCCGGTGAACGCAACGAGACCGACAAGGACTGATGGCCATGAAACTGCTGATATTCGCCGCTTACCCGCTCGTCGAGATCGGGGCGTTCATCGGACTGGTCTACGGCATCGGGTTCTGGTGGACGCTGCTGGCGACGTTCGCCGCGGTGGTCGTGGGGTTCGTCATGCTGCGACGGCGCGGTGCCCGGGTGTTCGCCGAACTGCGTACCGCGGCCGAGGGAACCGGCGACACCGCCCGTCCGCTGGCCGACAGCGCGCTGTTGGCCGGCTCGACCCTGCTGCTGTTCATCCCCGGCCTCGTCACCACCCTGCTGGGGATCCTGTTGATGCTCAGCCCGGTTCGCGCCGCCGCACGTCCACTCGTGGCCGCGATGGGCACCCGTCGGGTCGTCGCCCGGATGAACACGTTCTCCCGGGCCGGTCGTCCGGTCACGGTGGTCGACGGCGAGGTGGTCGAACCGGGCGGGCCCGCTCCCGCTCCCGGGTGGCGCTCGATCAACTGAGCTCCCGAGACGAGTTCCGCGGCACCGACTCCGCCGACGGTCCCGACGCACTGACAAGGCAGACTGATCCGTCGTGGGAACTCAACTCTTCGTCGGCGGTCATGTGCACTCCTCGACCACGCCCGATTCCACCGCCATCGCGGTCACCGACGGCGTCGTCGCCTGGGTCGGTTCCGATCACGTCGGACACGCACTGCATCCCACCGCTCAGGTCGAGGACCTCGACGGCGCATTCGTCGCGCCGGCGTTCGTCGACTCGCACGTCCACCTGACCTCCACGGGGTTGTCGTTGGGCGGGTTGGACCTGTCCGACGCGACGAGCCGCGAGGACTGCCTCGCCCGGCTGCGCAGGCACGCCGCCGACGTACCGCGTGGTGACCTCATCTGGGGGCTGGGGTGGGACGACTCGGCGTGGGCCGACCACGGCAGCCCGACCACCGACGAGGTCGACGCGATCGTCGGCGACCGTCCGGTGTACCTCGCCCGCATCGACGAGCACTCCGCGGTGGCGTCCTCGGCACTCCGGGTGATCGCCGGGCACGCCGCCGAGGCCGCCGGATTCGACCCCCAACAGCCGCTCACCGCCGAGGCCCACCACCTCGTCCGGGGAGCCGCACGCGGCCTGCTCAGCTCGACCCAGCGCAAGCAGGCCCAGATCCGGGCGCTCGACGAGGCCGCCGCCCACGGTGTGGTGTCGGTGCACGAGAACGGCGGCCCGGACATCAGCGGCCTCAACGACTTCGCCTCGATCGCCGATCTCGACCATCCCGTCGGGGTCCGGCGGTACTGGGGCCAGGCCGCCGCGACGGCCGACGACGCGCGCAACCTCATCGCCGCGACCGGTGCCGACGGTCTCGCCGGCGACCTGTTCATCGACGGGGCCATCGGCTCACACACCGCGTGGCTGTGCCATCCGTACTCCGACGACCCGGAGAACACCGGCGTCACCTACCTCGACGAGGACACCGTGCTAGCGCATCTACGCGCCTGCACCGAGGCGGGGATCCAGGCCGGGTTCCACCTGATCGGCGACGGCGCCACCGCGTGCGTCGTGCGCGCCTTCACGACGTTGGTCGCCGAGTTCGGCAGCGCCGCGGTCGCCCGCTGCGGACACCGCATCGAACACGCCGAGATGGTCGACGCCGCCGCCGCACAGGTGTTGGCAGGCGCCGGTGTCACCGCGAGCATGCAACCGGTCTTCGACGCCCTGTGGGGCGGCCCGGGCCAGCTGTACGAACAGCGTCTCGGTCTCGGCCGCGGCACCTCGCTGAACAACTTCGCCGCGCTGGCGCGGGCCGGCGTGACCCTGGCGTTCAGCTCGGACGCGCCGGTCACGTCGATCGATCCCTGGCAGCAGATCCGAGCCGCGGTCCACCACCACAACGCCGACAGCGCCGTGTCGCCCCGTGCCGCGTTCGCCGCGTGCACCCGCGGTGGCTGGCGGGCCTCGGGTGTCGTCGACAGCGCGTTGGGCACGTTGAGCCCGGGAGCACCGGCCGATTTCGCGATCTGGCGCGCCGACTCCCTGGTCACCGCCGGCTCATCTGATCGTGTGCAGCGGTGGTCGACCGATCCACGGGCGCGGGTCCCCGCGCTTCCTGACGTGTCGCCGGGTGTCGAACTCCCGACGTGCCTGCGCACGGTGCGCGGGGGAGAAGTCATCTACTCCGGGCCGTCCGCGTGAGCCGACTCCCATCGGTCCGAGACGTGACGCGAAGTCATGTCGCCGCGCGGACGGTCGTGTCGGTCCTCGGTGGTGTCGCCATGTGGGGTTCGTTCCCGCCCCGCAGTCTGTGGTTCCTCGGCGTCGTCTCCCTGGCGCTGCTCGCCGGGGCACTCGGGGTCGGCAGCCCGTCTGTGAAGGTCGGCGCCTGGTGCGGGCTCGTCTACGGCCTCGCGTTCTGGTTGCCGCTGCTGCCGTGGATCGGTGTCTACGTCGGGCCGTTGCCGTGGGTTGCGCTGTCGGTCGTGCTGTCGATCTACCTGGTCCTGTTCGGGGTGGTCGCCACCGTCACCATGCGACTGCCGGTGGCGCCGCTGTGGTTCGCCCTGTCCTGGGTCACCGTCGAATGGGCGCGATCATCGTTCCCGTTCGGCGGATTCCCCTGGGGTACAGCCGCGTTCGGACAGGTGAACAGCCCGTTGATCTCGGTGGCCGCGCTCGGCGGCGTGCCGACCCTGTCGTTCGCGGTGGCGCTGATGGGCGGGGCACTCGCCGGTCTGGTCGTGCTCGTGATCACCGCGGTGCGATCCCCGCGCGCGCAGCGACCCGTCGCGGCGATCGCCGGAGCGCTCGCGCTCGTCCTGGTCGCCCCGATCTGCGCGGCGGCGATGTGGCCGTCGGTCGACGCCGCCACCGACATCGGCGACCGCCCGGGCAACAGCGTCACGATCGCGGCGATCCAGGGCAACGTGCCCCGGCTCGGACTGGACTTCAACTCCCAACGGCGTGCGGTGCTCGACAACCACGTCCGGGAGACGTTGCGTCTCGCCGACGAGATCCGCGCGGGGCGCCAACCCCGACCCGACGTGGTGCTCTGGCCGGAGAACGCCTCCGACATCGACCCGCTGGCCAACTCCGACGCGTCCGCGGAGATCACGGCCGCCTCCCGGGCGGTCGGCGCCCCGATCCTGGTCGGCACCCTGGTGGAGAACCCCGACGGCCGCCCCACCAACACCGTCCTGGTGTGGGACGGGTCGAACGGCCCCATCGGGCGCTACGACAAGCACATCATCCAACCGTTCGGTGAGTACCTGCCGTGGCGATCGTTCTTCCGCAAGTTCTCCTCGTACGCCGATCAGGCGGGCAACTTCCGCCCGGGCAGCGGCAGCAGCGTGCTGCAGGTCCCCACCGCCGCGGACACCACGGTGGCGATCGGGGTGTCGACGTGCTGGGAGGTCGCCTTCGACCGCTCGGCGCGGGCGGCCGTGCGTGACGGCGCACAGATGATCTACGTGCCCACCAACAACGCCACCTTCGGTCGCACCGAGATGACCTATCAGCAGCTGGCGATGTCGCAGGTCCGGGCGGTGGAACACGGCCGCAGTGTGGCGGTCGCCGCGACCAGCGGCATCAGCGCGATAGTCG